>DASQIF010000269.1:0-8855 GCA_035631715.1 Candidatus Acidiferrales bacterium | reverse complement strand
GAGCGTGTGGACGTGGACCTTCATCACGCTCTCGTCGCCCACGACGAGCACGCAGTCGGCGCCGAACTCCTCCATCTCCTTGCGCACTATCCCGATCGGCCGCGTCGGGTGCTCGACGAGGAACTGCACGTCGTACGCGCCCTTCCAGCTCGACACATCGACCGACGCCACCGCGTGCGGCGTCGGCGCCGGTTTCGACGTCGCGCGCTCGGTGCCGATCTCGCGGCCTTCTGCTGCGGCGAGGGCGCCCTCGAGGAGGTAATAGAGGCCTTTCGCGCCCGCATCGACGACGCCCGCGGCCTTGTTCGTCGGGTTCTCATCGCGCGTCCGCGCGACCGCCTTGTCCGCCGCATCGACGACGCGCGCGAGCATCTTCGTCACGCCGCCCGAGATGTCGGCGGCGGCGTCCTCGATCGCAGCGGTCACCGTGAGGATCGTGCCGGGCGCGGGTGCGGTGACGGCGTCGTGCGCGTGCTGTCGGGCGAGACCGAGGGCACGCTTCAGCTCGGCCGGACCGAGTTCCTCGGCGTCGGCCACCGCCTCCTTCACACCGCGAACCACCTGGGACAGGATCACGCCGCTATTCCCGCGCGCTCCCATCAGCGCCCCATGCGCGAGCCCGGCGGCGACCGCGGCGACGCTCGACTCCGCCTGGCGCGCGTACTTCAGCGCCGAGCGAACGGTGTGGAGCATGTTCGAACCGGTGTCGCCGTCGGGCACCGGATAGACGTTCAGCGCATTGACTTCGTCGACCGCGCGCTCGAGCCGATCGGCAGCGGCTTCGAAGAGGCGCAGAAGACGGGTCCCATCGAGCTTCGGCGATTGCGACGCGATGCGGCGGACTGTAACATTGACGTTCAGACCCCCTGAGGAGTTGCCGCCGATGCCACGCGCCTGCGCAATTTGTGGAAAGACCGCCGCGTTCGGATCGAACGTGAGCCACTCGAAGGTGCACACGCGCCGTCGTTTCGACGCGAACCTGCACTCCGCGCTCATCGACGGGCAGAAGCTCCTCGTATGTTCGCGCTGCCGCCGCACGCAGACGAAGGACGCGCGCATGGCCAAGAAGCGCGAAAAGGCGAAAGCCCGCTAGACCGCGGCAGCCTTTCCTTCGTTCACCTTCAGCTGACCGCAACCCGCGGCGATGTCCTGTCCCTTGCTGATGCGCAGCGTCGCGGCGATGCCGCGCTCCTGCAGCACCTGCGCGAAGCGCTCCATCCGTTCCACCGGCGGACGCGTGAATCCACCAGGCCCGGGGTTCACCGGGATGAGGTTCACGTGGTAGTCGCCGATGCGACCGAGCTTCGCGATGCGACCCGCGAGCTCGATCGCGTCGCGCTCCGCGTCGTTCACGCCTGAGAGCAGCACGTACTCGAACGTGATGCGTCGCTTGGTGCGATCCACGTACCGCTTCGATGCCCCGAGCACGTCGTCGAGCGACCAGCGCTTGTTCGCGGGCACGATCGCGTGACGGATCCGGTCGTTCGGCGCGTGAAGCGAGACCGCGAGGTTCATCGGGAGATCCAGCGCTGCGAGCTCGTCCATCCCGGGCACCAGCCCGACGGTCGAGATCGTGACGCGTCGCGGGCTGATCCCGAAGAGCTCCGGGTCGATGAGCCAGCGGACCGCGGTCACCACGGCGTCGAGGTTCGCGAGCGGCTCGCCCATGCCCATCGCGACCACGTGCGAGACGCGCTCACCGCGCGCGACGAGCTCCCGCTGCCAGTGGCGGATCTGGTCGATGATCTCTCCGGCGCTGAGCTGCCGGATGAGTCCCATCTCGCCGGTCGCGCAGAACGCGCAGGCCATCGGACAGCCGGCCTGCGTCGAGAAGCACACCGAGTTCCGCGCGCCGTGGTGCGGCATGAGCACCGACTCGATGTGATGGCCGTCGTGGAGGCGGAGGAGGACCTTGCGCGTCTCGCGGTCCGCGCTCTCGATCTCGCGCACCGGCTCGACCGAGCTCCAGCGGAACGACGCTGCGAGGTCGTCGCGCAGCGCCTTCGGCAGATCGGTGAGCCCGCTCCAATCGGCGGCCACGCTCTTCGCGATGTGATGGCGGATCTGTTTCGCGCGGTACGCCGGTTCGCCGCGCTCGGCGAGCCACGCCGCGAGAGCCTCCTCCAGGATGTCGGTGATCGCCGGCATCACCGCCTGCGCGCGCACCAGATCTCCTCGGCCGGCCACTTGCGCGCCCACTCCGGGCTCACGTAGCCGTAGTAGTCGTGACGCGTCGAGTCGTCGCGTGCATAGACGTCGATGAGCCGCTCGATCTCGAGACCATTCGCGAGGAGCAGGTCGATCCAATCGGCGTGCGACAGATGGAACTCGACGCCGAGCTCGCCCGGCCACTCGAAGCGGTACATGCCGCGCTGCGGGCGCTCGAGCCGTTCGGTCACGTCGCCCTCGTCCGGCGCCGCGAGGATCGAGACCATCGAGTTCGTCATGAAGACGAGCCGTCCCTTCGGCCGCAGCAGGCGCGCCGCCTCCGGTATCCACAGCTTCGGGTCGGCCCAGAGCGACGCGCCGTACTCGGAGAACGCGAGGTCGAACGACGCGTCGGGCTGCGGCACGCGTTCGCCGGGCGCCTCGATGAGCGGGAAGCGGATGCCAGTCGCGTCCTGCATGCGCCGCGCGGTCGCGAGCTGGGCCGGCGTCGGATCGACCCCGACCGGGCGCGCGCCGCGCTTCGCGAGGCGCGCTGAGAAGTACGCCGTCCCGCATCCGAGCTCGATGACATCGCGACCGTGCACGTCGCCCAGCGGCGAACCGAGGTCGCTCTCGCGTATCCCGAAGATCCCCCACCGGAGATCGCCCTCGGCCCAGGTCTCGACCCGCGCGGCGTCGTCGAGCCGCTCGCGGTTGTTCTTCGTCCAGTGGTCGATGTTCGCGGCGATCGAATCGGGCCGCTTCATGTCCGCAGGGTAACCGCGCGTCTGTGATCTTCGCGACGCTTGCGCTCTGAATGCGACCTGCGAGGCGGTGTGGGACCGCAGCCGCGCGGAGACTGCGCCCATGCAGTACGGCAACTGGGCGCAGGCGGAGCAGATCGCGAAGCTGCGGTACGACGACGCGCGTCGTGAGGCCGAGCGCGAGGCGTTAGGACGGAAGGCGCGAGCCCTCGATGGCGCGGAGGCCGCGCGCCCAGTCCTCGCCGCGCATGGTCCGCTTGCCCGCCGGCCGCACCTCGTCCAGCCGCAGCCAGCCCGCGCCGGCGGCCACGAGGGGGACGCCGCCGCGTAGCTCGAGCGTGCCGTGCTCCTTCGGGCGGCCGCCGTCGACCGACGCGCGCGCGACGACGATGCGCTTCCCGCGCACGGTCGTGAACGCACCAGGCTCCGGAGTCATCGCGCGAACGCGACGCGCGAGCTCCTCCGCCGGCCGCGCGAAATCGAGCGCACCGTCCTCGGCCGTGAGCTTCGGTGCCCACGTCACGCGCGCTTCGTCCTGCGGCGTGCCGCGGAGCTCCCCGCGCAGATAGCGCGGCAGCTCACGCTCGAGCAGCGACGCGCCGAGATCCGCGAGGCGCACCGTGAGCGAAGACGCGTCCTCGTCCTCGGCGATCGGCGTGCGCGCCGTCGCGAGGATCGGCCCCGCGTCGAGCGCGGCGGTGCCTTCCATCAACGTGACGCCCGTCTCGCGGTCGCCCGCGAGGATCGCGCGCTGGATCGGCGCCGCGCCGCGCCAGCGCGGCAGCAAGCTCGCGTGCACGTTCGCGGCGCGCCCCTTCACCGCATCGAGGAGCGCGCGCGGAATGAGGTTGCCGTACGCCGCCCAGACGAGCGCGTCCGGCCTGCGCGCGAGGAGCGCGGCCACGGCCTCGCGGTCGAGACGCGCCGGCTGCATGACGTCGAGGCCGAGCGCCGCTGCGCGCTCCTTCACCGGCGGCGCGGTCAGGCGCCCGCGATGGCCCGGACGATCAGGCTGCGTGACGACGCCGACGATCTCGACCTCGCCGCGGGCCACGAGACGCGCGAGCGCGTCGAGGGTGGGGACGGCGAACGCCGGGGTGCCGAGGAAGACGACCCGCGCGCTCACGCGGTCTCCCGCTCGTCGTCCTCCTCGGGTTCGACCGGATGGAGATCGTCGCGTGATTTGAGCCGCTCCACGTAGAGGACGCCGCTCAGGTGATCGGTCTCGTGGAGGATGCACTGCGCGCCGAACTCCTCGCCCTCGGCGACGAAGCGCTTCCCCATGATGTCGTTCGCGACGACGCGCGCGGCCACGGGGCGCTCCAGCATCCCGTACAGGCCGCGCACCGAGAGACAGCCCTCCGACGTCTCGTCGACCTCGGCGCTGGTCCATTCGATCTCCGGCTCGACCGCGACGATGCCGGCCTCGTCGACGTCCATGATCGCGATCCGCAGCGCCACGCCGATCTGCGGTGCGGCGATGCCGATGCCGCGCGCGGCGACCATCGACGCGAACATGCGGGCGACGAGCGTCTCCAGCTCCGCGCGTGGCAGCCGCGGCTTCTTCGCGGGCGCGTGCAATACCGGGTCGCCGATCTGCCGGACCTCGACCGCGTTCTTGGTGACGAAGTCCGGCGTCGACCACTTCGCGCGTCGCCCGGCGTCGATGCGCCACGGCGAGCCCTTCGCGATGCGCAGTCGAGGCGGCGGTGGCGGCTCCGATGCGGGCGTACTCTCGCGCTTCGGCTCTTCCTCGCTCACCCGAGCAGTGTCATAGGGTCAACGTCCACCGTCCACTCAGCGGAGGGCGGGACGCGATCGAGCACGCGCCCCGGATCCGCCCCGCGCAGGATGATCTGGACGCGGAACGCGCCGGCGCGTTTCGCCGCGAACGCCGGCGCCGGTCCGAAGACCTCGGCGTCGTCGAGCGCGGCCTCGCGCAGCGCGACCGCGTATGACTCGGCGCGCTTCGTGACCGTGTCGATGCGCTTCGCCTGCGTCTGGAGCAGCGCGAGGCGCCCGAAGGGCGGATAGCCGAAGCGCCGGCGGCCCGCGAGCTCGGCCTCGGCGAAGGTCGCGTAATCGTGCGCGGCCGCCGCCCGGATCGCGTAGTGATCGGGCAGGTAGGTCTGTAGCACGCCGCGCCCGCCCGCGGGTCCGCGACCCGAACGGCCGAGCACCTGCGTCAGGAGCTGGAAGGTGCGCTCGGCGGAGGTGTAGTCGGGGAGGTTGAGCACCGTGTCCGCGTTCACGACGCCGACGAGCGCGACCCCCGGCAGGTCGAAGCCCTTCGCGACCATCTGCGTGCCGACGATCACCTGCGCCTTGCCGCTGCGCATCTTCTCGAACAGCGCGGCGTGCGCGCCCTTCGCGCGCACCGCGTCGCGATCGAGCCGCACCAGCGACGCGCGCGGCACGAGGGCGCGCACCTCGTCCTCGACGCGCTGCGTCCCGACGCCGAGGTGACGGATGCGCGGGCTGCCGCACCTCGGACACACGCTCGGTGGCTGCGCGCGACGCCCGCAGCGGTGGCAGACGAGCGAACCGTCGAGGTGATAGGCGAACGGGATGTCGCAGGCCGGGCACGGGACGACGTAGCCGCAGTCGCGGCACAGCACCACCGTCGCGAATCCACGGCGGTTGAGATAGAGGATGGCCTGGTCGCCCTTCGCGACGACCTTCTCGAGCGCGGCGCGCAGCGCGCGCGAAAGCGTGCCGCGGTTGCCGGCCTTCAGCTCGAGCCGCAGATCGACGACGGTCGTCGGCGGCAGCGATAGATCGGCGACACGCTCTGGTAAAGAAAGGAGTCGCAACGCTCCCGTCTTGGCGGCGAAGTAGGTCGTGACCCGCGGCGTCGCGCTCCCCAGGACAGCCGCGGCACCTGAGATGCGCGCGAGCGCGATGGCCGTATCGACCGCGTGGTAGCGCGGCGCGCTCTCCTGTTTGTACGACGGCTCCTGCTCCTCGTCGACGCAGATGAGCCCGGGCCGCTCGAGCGGCGCGAAGAGCGCGGATCGCGAACCGACGACGACGTCGGCGACGCCGTCGAGCACGCGCCGCCACTCGTCGTAGCGCTCGCCCGCGGAGAGCGCCGAGTGCAGCAGCGCGACGCGATCGCCGAACCGCGCCACGAATCGCGCGACGACCTGCGCGGTGAGCGCGATCTCCGGCACGAGGACGATCACGCCGAAGCCGCGCGCCAGCGCCTCGGTCGCGGCGCGCAGATACACCTCGGTCTTGCCGCTCGCGGTCACACCGTGCAGCAGCGCCGTCTCGCCGCGCCCGATCGAGCCGACGATCGCGGCGATCGCCGGAGCCTGCGCCGCCGTGGCGGGCGCGTCGCGCACCGCGTCGTCCTCGCCGAGCGCGAACTCCGCGGGCACGCGGCGCAGCGCGCGCTTTCCCTCTGACACTAGACCGCGCCGAGCGAGCGCTCGCGCTGCGATCGCGCTCCCGCCGCCGTCCGCGACCTCGGCGCTGGTGCGCGCGCCGAGCGACAGCGCGCGCAGCGTCGCGAGCTGCCGCGCGCCGACGCGTGCGTGGCTCTCGAGCGCTCGGCTGCCCTCCGGCGTCAGCGCGAAGAGCGCCTCGGTGCGCTCGCCGCGCGCGGACGGGAGCGCGTTCCGCGACCGCGCCGCGAGCTGCGGCGGCAACATCGCGCGCACGGCGTCGGCGACCCCGGTGCGATATTCGCGCGCGATCCAATCCGCGAGCGCCAGCTGATGCGGACGCAGCAGCGGAACGGGATGCACGAGGGCGTCGATCGTTCGGAGCGTTCCCTCATACGGCGCGTCCAGCCCGATGACGACGCCCGCCGCCGCGCGCGGGCCGAACCCGACGCGGACCAGGTGGCCGGGCGCGAGCACGAGACCGTCGGGCACGGCGTAGGTGAAGGTGCGCGCTGGGCCCCGGATGCCGACGAATACCGCGACCTGCGCGGTGCGCGTCACAGGTCGTAATGACGAGGCTTCGCGGTCTCCTTGCGGATGATCTTGGCGATCTCTTCCACGGTCTGGTCGAGCTTCCCGTCCTCGTTCACCACGACATAGTCGTACTCGGGTGCCGCGGCCATCTCGATCTCGGCGTTGCGCAGACGTACGTCGCGCTCCTCCGGCGTCTCCGTGCCCCGCAGGTCGAGCCGCTTCTTCAGGACGTCGACCGAGGTCGGCATGATGAAGATGGTCAACGCCTCCGGCAGCTGCGATTTGATCTTCCGCATCCCTTGCGGATCCGGCTTGACGATGACGATCTTGTGGCCGCGCAGGGTGTCACCCAGCACGTCCTTGCGGACGCCCTTGAACTCGCCGTGCACCATCGACCATTCGAGGAAGTTCCCCGCCTCGATCTCCTCGCGGAACTTCTCCGGCGAGTAGAAGAAGTACTCGCGGCCGTGCGACTCGCCCGGGCGCGGCTTCCGGCTTGTCGCGGTCACGTAAACGACCGCGTCCTCGAGCTTCCTCAGCAGACCCGGGATGACGGAGTCCTTGCCCCCGCCCGACGGCGCGGACAGGATCACCAGGAGACCCTTGCCGTCGATCGCGCTCACGCGACCTCCGCGTAGGGCGGCGCCGTGACCGCTGGGCTACCGAGCCCGTCGATGAACGCGCGCAGGTCGGGCGCGAGTGGTGCGACGAAGGTGCGCTCGCCGGCGTTCGGCAATCGCACCGTGAGACGCCAGGCGTGCAGGAACTGACGGCCGAGCCCGCTCGTGTCGCCGCGCCGTCCATACACCGGGTCGCCCACGATAGGGAAATGCGCGTACGCCAGATGCACGCGGATCTGATGGGTGCGGCCGGTCACCGGGCGCACGTACAGGAGCGCGACCTTGGCGTTCCCGAGCGGCCAGGCGGCGATGCGGCGATAGCGCGTCGTCGCCTCGCGCCCCGTCGCCCGGACCACCATTCGGCGGCGATCGTCGGCGTCGCGCTCGAGCGGTGCCTCGACGACCGTGTCCTGGTCGCCGGGATCGCCCCAGACCATAGCGAGGTATTCCTTCGCGAACCGCTGTCCCTGGAGCTGGCGGCTGAGCGCGAGCTGGGCGACGTCGTTCTTCGCGACCACCATCACGCCGCTGGTGTCCTTGTCGAGCCGATGGACGATGCCGGGCCGGCCGGCCTCGCGCCCGGTGCGCGACGACAGACGACCGAGCACCGCGTTGACCAGCGTGCCGGTCTTGTGTCCGTACGCCGGATGGACGACGAGCCCAGCAGGCTTGTTCACCACGATCACGTCCTCGTCCTCGTACAGGACGTCGATGGCAATGTCCTCGGCGCGCAGCACCATGTCCGGCTCGGCCGCAGGCACGTCCACCACCAGCTCCTGGCCAGCGCGCACCTTGTACGAGGGATCGACGGGTTCGCCGTCGACGCGCACGCGTCCCTCGCGCGCCAGGCGCTGCAGCGCGCTCCGCGAGAGGAGGCTGTGCGCCGCCAGGAATTTGTCGACGCGCTGTCCCGACTCCTCGACCTTCAGCGCGATGCGCTGCGGATCCGTGTCGGTCATGTCGTTCGCGCGGGCGCGGCCTTCCCCTCCTGCTGCCAGAGCAGGAGGGACACGAACAGGATGCCGAGCACGATCGACGAGTCCGCGACGTTGAAGGCCCAGAAGCGCCATCCGCCGGGGATGCCGACGTCGATGAAGTCGACGACGTAGCCCTGACCGACGCGGTCGACGAGGTTCCCGAACGCGCCGCCGAGCTGCATGCCGAGCGTCGCGGTGATGAGCCACGAGCGGCCCGCGATCTGGCGGTAGTAGTAGAGGATCGCGATGACCGCGAAGACCGACAGCACCGAGAGCAGCGTTGTGCGCTCGGGCAGGAGGCCGAACGCGGCGCCGTTGTTCTGCGTGTGCACGATGCGGACGTAGTCGCCGATCACCGGCCGCGCGCCGTACAGCTCGATGTTCTGCTCGACCCAGGTCTTCGTCACCCGGTCGAGCGCGAAC
>DASQIF010000268.1:0-8835 GCA_035631715.1 Candidatus Acidiferrales bacterium | reverse complement strand
TCGCGCTGTCGCTCGACGCGGTCGTGTCGGATACCGCGCGAACGCACAGCGACGTCGAGTCGCGCAATGGGTACGTCTATCACGACGGCGCCGACGGGACGGCGCGCTCGCGCGACGCGACCGCCTGCGCGACCGGGTGGTACGGCGAGAACACCGGCAAGGTCTGGAACGACAACGTCCGCGCGCTGCACGTCGAGTTCATGAACGAGCCGTGGGAGCCGATCAACCACCGCACGAACATCATGGATCCGTCGTTCCGCCGCGTCGGCATCGGCGCCGTGCACGAGCAGCGTGACGCGCCGCTCGGCCGTCATCCCTCCGTGTCGACCGCCGCGTAGCTGATGATGAGCTCGGCGCCTGCGCGACGCGACGCGACGATCGACTCGCGTTCGAGCGCCTCGCTATCCGCCATCTCTTCGTTCGCCTGGAAGAGCCCGTGCTCGTCGGCGGTGTGGTACGCGATGACCGGGCGGTCGGCGGTCTGCGCGACGAGCGAGACTAGATCGAGCGTAGACAGGCCCGGCTTCACCACGATCGCGTCGGCGCCGGCGGCGACGTCGCGAGTCGCGCGGGCGCGCGTGGCCTCGCGGTCGTCCGCGGCAACGAGCGGGACCGCGGGCTCGGTCACGGGCGTCGCTTCGACGGCGCGCCGGTGCGCGGCGTAGGCGTGGCTCGCGAGCTTCACCACTCCCGCCACGGGCGTCTTCTCGTGTCCGGCGCCGGCGAGGGCGACGCGCAGCGCGCGCACGCTGCCCTCGAGCATGCCCGAGGGGATCACGAGGTCGGCGCCGGCATCGACGTGCACCAGTGCGATCTCCGCAAGGCGTGACAGCGTGCCCTCGACATCGGCGTTGCCCTCTTTGAAGAGGACGCACTGACCGTGCGGGGTGTACGCGCAGACGCAGACGTCGGTCGCGATGGCGAGGTCCGGGGCGGCGTCCTTCACCGCGTGGATGGCGCGCGACACGACGTGGTCCCGCTCCGAGGCGAGCATCGCGGTCTCGTCCTTGCGGTCGGAGTGGCCGAAGAGAAGCAGCCCGGCGATGCCCTCTGAAGCGGCCTGGCGAGCGTCGCGGACGAGCTCGGTGATCGACAGGCGCTCGAGGAACGGTGCATCCGGCACCCGCTCGCGGTCCTCGACCCGCGCCGAGACGATGGCCGGCCGGATGACGCGCGGGCCGAGACCCGAAGAGGAGAGGGCGCGCCACCAGAGGGGGTGCTCGGCGAGACGGCCGCGGACCAGCGTCGCCTGGCGCATCAGTGGATGGTACGCACGGAGGCTTCCGCAGGATGGGCCGGGTCGCTACCCTTGTCCGGGATGAGCGTCCGCGCCCTCGCAACCGCCTTCGGACTCGCCCTCAGCGTGCTCCTGTCGTCCGGGACGCCGGCCCTCGCCGCGCCGGGCGAGACGCCAAAGGAAGCTCCCTCGAGCTACGTCATCGCCGACATGAAGCATGTGTGGCAGTCCCTCAACAACTGCGGACCGGCGGCGGTCGTCATGGCGCTCTCGACCTTCGGTGTCGACGCTGATCAGGAGACCGCACGTCTCGCCCTCCGCGGACCCGATGTGCGCCGCGGCATGGGGCCCCAGGGCGTCGGCCCGTGGGTCGGCGAGAACTTCGGCCTGCGCTCGATGTGGCGCAACGACGGCACGAACGAGCTCATCAAGCGTCTCGTCGCGAACGGCTTCGCGCCGATGGTCACGCAGTGGATGCAGGACCCGAGCGTGTCGCGCATCGCGCACTGGCGGACCGTTCGCGGCTACGACGACGCGCGGGGCGTTTTCTTCGTGAACGACTCCATGCTCGGCAACATGGTGCCGCTCTCGTACGACTGGTTCGGCCGCAACTGGCAGTCCTTCCAGTACCGCTACATGGTCATCTACCGCCGAGAGGATGAAGGGCTGCTCCAGTCGATCTTCGGCAAGGACTGGAACGAGACCTTCGCGCGCCACGCGCTCTACGAGCGCGCGCGGACGGAAGCGCTTGCGCAGAACACGGTCTTCGCATGGCTGAACTACGGCGAGTCCGCGTACGCGAACGGGATGTTCGAAGAGGCCGTCGCCGCGTTCGAGAAGGGCATGGGCATGGGCTCGGCCGCCGGCGTCTTCGGCGTGCGCAACTCCTACCCGCAGGCGCTCCGCGCGCTCGGCAAGCGGCAGGAGGCGGACAAGGTCGCGACCCAGATCAGCGGCATCACCCCGGTCCCGTCGACCGTGGCGCCCGCGCCGGACTCGTACGCGCTGTTCCTTTCGATCCGGCGCTCCACGCCGTACGAGCTTCTCCCGACCGAGTAGCCGGCCCCGGTCCGCTCAGCGCCTCTTCGCCGCGAGTTCGCGCGTGCGCGCGAGACGCACGGCCGCGGCGGCGAGGACCTCGTGCGTCTTGCAGAACGTGAAGCGGATGAGGTGGCGCCCCAGCTCCGGGCGTGAATAGAAGGAGGAGCCTGGCACACCCGCCACGCCGACCGTCGCGACGAGCCAGCGAGCGAACTCGGTGTCGTCGTCGAAGCCGAATGGCGTGATGTCGCAGAGGATGTAGTAGGCGCCCTCCGGACGGCGCGGCGCGAACCCCGCGCTCTCGAGCGAGCTCATGAGCAGATCGCGCCTCGCCCGGTACTCGGTGCCCAGCGTGTCGTAATACGGGCGGCCGAGCGCGAGCCCCGTCGCGACCGCCTCCTGCAGCGGCGCGGGCGCGCCCACGGTGAGGAAGTCGTGCACCTTGCGGATGCCCGCGGTCAGTCTCGGCGGCGCGATGATCCAGCCGACGCGCCAGCCGGTCACCGAGAAGGTCTTGCTCGCGCCGGAGATCGTCACGGTGCGCTCGGCCATCCCGGGCAGCGTCGCGATCGGGATGTGCTCGCCCTCGTAGCGGATGTGCTCGTAGATCTCGTCGGTCACCGCGATCGCATCGTGCTCGATGCAGAGCGCGGCGATCGTCTCGAGCTCGGCGCGCGTGAACACGCGGCCGGTCGGATTGTTCGGCGTGTTCACGATGATCGCTTTCGTGCGCGGGCCGAACGCCGCGCGCAGCTCGTCCGGGTCGAAGACGTTCTCCGGCGGTCGAAGCGCAACGTAGACGGGCTTCGCGCCGCAGATGTCGGTGTCCGGCCCGTAGTTCTCATAGAACGGCTCGAGGACGACGACCTCGTCGCCCGGATCCACGATCGCCAACAGCGTGCTGATCATGGCCTCGGTCGCGCCGCAGGTGACCGTGAGCATCGTCTCGGGATCGACGGTCATGCCGTAGAGGTCCGCGTACGTCTTCGAGAGCGCGTCGCGCAGCGACTTCGCGCCCCAGGTGATCGCGTACTGGTTCACGTCGGCGTCGATGGCGCGCTTGGCCGCGTCTTTCAGCGCGGCCGGCGCGGCGAAATTCGGGAAGCCCTGCGCGAGATTGATGCCGCCATGGACGCCGTTGAGGCGCGTCATCTCGCGGATGACCGACTCGGTGAAGCCCTCGGTCCGCGTCGCGAGCACGCGCGTGGTGGTGCGCATCAGTACCCCGCTTCGAGGTCCAC
Organism: Candidatus Acidiferrales bacterium; assembly: GCA_035631715.1. Lineage (GTDB taxonomy): Bacteria > Chloroflexota > Limnocylindria > P2-11E > P2-11E > CF-39. The sequence continues at coordinate 5,316 of DASQIF010000268.1, read as the reverse complement.
GCGATTCAGGAGCGGTTCGCCCGCCTTGTAGCGGCGCAGGTTCTCGTGGAACATCGCGACGCTCCGCTCGCGAACGCGCGGCGACGAGTTCGAGGAATGCGGCGTGATGACCACGTTCTCGAATTTCCATAGCGGGCTGTCGGCCGGCAGCGGTTCCTTGGCGTGCGCGTCGAGCGCGGCGCCGCCGATGGTGCTCGCGTGCAGGGCGTCGATGAGCGCGGCCTCGTCGATGATCGGCCCGCGCGCGATGTTGATGACCCATGCGGTCGGCTTCATGCGGCTGAGCACCTCGCGCCCGATGGCGCCCCTCGTGGCGGGCGTAAGGGGCGCGCAGATCGCGAGGTAGTCGGCCTCGGCCGCCGCGTCTGCGAGACGGTCCGGGGTGTAGAGCCGCTCCACGCCCGGCACCGGCTGCTCGCTGCGCCGCACACCGACGACGCGCATGCCGAGCGCGGCGGCGAGGCGGGCGGTCTCCCCACCGATGCTGCCGAGGCCATACACGACGAGCGTGCGTCCGCGCAGCTCGTCCTGGCGGTGCTCCTTCCAGAGTGAGCTGTGCTGCTGGTCGCGATACAGATGGAGTCGCTTTGCCGCCGCAAGGATCATGGCGATCACGTGCTCGGCGATCGGGATGTCCATCGCGCCGCTGTTGTTCGTCAGCGTGATGTGGCGTTCGCGGAACTGCGGGAGGGTTACCAGGTTCTCGACGCCGGCACCGGCCGAGTGGTACCAGCGCAGACGAGGCGCTGCGTCGAGGAAGGGACGCACGCGCTGTCCGTTGTTCGTGCCGACCGCGACCTCGACATCGGGGACGAGCGCCGCGAGCTCGGCCTCGCTCTTCGGCATGACCACTTCATCGTCCCCCAGAGATTCGGCGATCGACGACGCGATCTGTCCGAACGTGCCCCACACGGCGATCTTCGTCATGACCCTCGCATACTACGGAGCGACCTGTTCGCTCTCTCCGGCACTCTTCTCAATGCGGGCACCGTGCTCATCGGTGGGCTCCTCGGCACGTTCCTCGGTGACCGGTTGCCGGAGCGCCTGCGCGAGACGGTGGTGCGCGGCATCGGGCTCTTCACCGTCGCGATGGGCGTCAAGTTCGCGATCGACACGGCGAACCTGCTCTACCTGGTCGGCAGCATCCTGCTCGGCGGGATCCTCGGCTCGCTCCTCGCGCTCGACGCGCGCCTCGTCGCGTTCGGCGAGATGCTCCAGCGGCGCTTCACCGTGCCGGGACGCACGAGCACGGTGAGCGAGGCGTTCGTGACCGCAGCCATCGTGTTCTGCGTCGGCCCGCTGACATTCCTCGGTTCTATCCAGAACGGCCTGACCGGCGACGCCAGCCTGCTCACCATCAAGAGCGTCCTCGACGGCTTCACCGCGATCGCCCTCGCGGCCGCGCTCGGGTGGGGCGTGCTGCTCACGATCGCCGTGATCCTCGTCTACCAGGGAGGGCTCGCGCTCGGCGCAGCCGCGCTCGCGGGCGCGCTCACCGACCCGCAGCTGCGCGAGATGAGCGCGGTCGGTGGCTTGCTCATCCTCGGCGTCGGCCTGAAACTGCTTTCCATCCGCGACGTGAAGGTCGCGGACTTCCTCCCGGCGATCCTCGTCGCGCCACTGCTCGTCGCGATCGTCATCCGCGTCAAGGAGGCCTTCGGTCTATGAGAGTCATCGAGCTGCGCAGCGACACCTTCACGCGCCCGACGCCCGCGATGCGCAAGGCGATGGCCGAGGCGGAGGTCGGCGACGACCAGTACGGCGAGGACCCGACCGTGAACCGGCTCGAGAAGCGAGCGGCCGAGATCGTCGGCAAGGAAGCGGCCGTGTACGTCGCGCGCGGCATGCTCGGCAACCTCTGCGGCGTGCTCTCGCAGACGCAGCGCGGCGACGAGGTCATCCTCGGCGACCTCGCGCACATCGTCCAGAACGAGATGGGCGCGTCGTTCGTGGTGGGAGGGATCGTCCCTCGCCTCGTGCCGAACCGGGATGGCCTGCCGGCGGTCGCCGATCTCGCGAACGCGGTGCGGCCACAGGGCATGTATCCGCGCACGTCGCTGGTCTGCCTTGAGAACTCGCACAACAACTGCGGCGGCGCCGTCATCACCGCCGAGCAGACCAAGCAGGTAGCTGACTTCGCGCATTCCCGCGGCATGCGCGTCCATCTGGACGGCGCGCGCATCTTCAACGCCGCGACCGCGCTCGACGTCGACGCGCAGGACCTGGTGCGCGACGTCGACACGGTGCAGTTCTGCTTCTCGAAGGGGCTGGCGGCGCCGGTCGGCTCGATCCTGTGCGGGGACGCCGAGACGGTCCTGAAGGCACGGCGCGTCCGCAAGATGCTCGGCGGCGCGATGCGCCAGGCCGGCGTCATCGCGGCGGCCGCGCTTGTCGCGCTCGAGGAGATGCGCGACCGCCTCATCGACGATCACCGCAACGCGAAGCGTTTCGCGAACGGCCTCGCGCGTATCCCAGGCATCCGCATCGACGCGGCGAAGACGGTGACGAACATCGTTTCCTTCGAGGTCGACCCCGATGCGATGGAGCCGGGCGCGTTCCAGAAGGCGTGCGCGGCCGAGGGCCGGCACATCTCTCGTTACCTCGGGAACTCGCCGCGTCTGCGAGCGGTCACGCACCTCGATGTGACGACCGATGACATCGACGCCGCACTCGAGATCGCGCGCGGCGTCCTCGCCGGTGGTCGCGCACCCGTGACCGCGGCGCGTTAGATGCCAGAGGGCGTCCACTAGCCCTCTTTTCCTAGTACCCGCTCCGAATGCGTTCGGAAAACGCGGTATCAGACGCGTGACTTGCGCCGTTCGGGTGACAGACGTGCGGTCATGCGTCGTTATGCTTTCGCAGCAAGTGAGGGCACAGGTGGGGATCACTCAAGGAGTAATGCGTTGGCTGCGCGCTGAGCGCGGCCAATCGCTCGTCGAGCTCTCGCTGATCCTGCCGCTCATGGTTTTCGGCCTGATCGGCGGCGCCGACCTGGCCCGCGCGTATGCCATGCAAATCGCCGTTCAGAACGGCGCGCGTGCGGGCGCCGAGGCGTACGCCATCGACCAGACGCCGACCATCGCCGAGGCGCAGAACGCGGCCGTCGAGGAGATGAACCGGACGCCGACGATCAACGCCGTGGCTGGCGACGTGACGGTCGTCGAGAAGCAGCCCGACGGCATCACGGACTGCATCCACCCGCCGACGAACGTGACGCCGTGCTTCGTGACGATCACCGTCACGTACACCTTCAACACGATCGTGGCTTGGCCCATCGTCCCGAATTCCGCCACGTTCAACCGATCGACGATCTTCCAGGTGTTCTATTGATCGGTAAGCTCGCGTGCTCGCTGCGCGCGTTCCATCACGAAGGCTCGGCGCAAACCTTGGTCGAATTCGCCCTCGTGCTGCCGATCTTCCTGCTCGTCGTGACCGGCCTCATGGACACGGCACGGGCGGTGTGGCAGGAGAACACACTCGCGTACTCCGCCCGCGAGGGCACCCGCTATGCGATCGTCCACGGCGCAGGCGGCAACCCGCGCGTCGGTCCCGTCTCGAGCACGGTGAACCCGACGATCTACAACACGAGCAACATCGTCGACGTCGTGCGCGCGGCCGCGATCGGCGTTGCCGGCGTGGACGTCACGGTCAATTACCCCGATGGCGGCAACGAGCGCAACCAGCGCGTGAGCATCGATGCGACCGCGCCGTTCGTCCCGCTCCCCTCGTATTACCTCCTCGGCAGCACGTTCCAAATCACGCTCCGAGGCGGATCGGAGTTGTTCATCCAACGATGAAGAATCAGAACGCACGACACTTCGCTCGCAGCGAGTCAGGACAGATGGTCGTCCTCGCGGCGATCGTCATGATGGTCCTGCTCTTCTTCGTCGGCCTCGCGGTCGACGCGGGGCAGCTGTTCATCGCGAAGCGCTCGGAGCAGGAGGCGGCGGACTCCGCGGCCTTCGCCGGGGCGATCGTCTTCTACAAGGGTGGCTCGCAGCCGCCGAGCGCGCCGACGGTGACGCTCGCGGTCACGCAGGCGCGGACCGTCGCGGCGCTCAACGGGTACACCGGCGGTTGCGCCCTGACAACGACGGGCTCCTGCTACGACGCGGCGTCGGCGACCACGGTGACGGTGAACTACCCGCCCGTGTCCGGCGCGTACTCCGGTAACCTCAACCACATCGAGGTCGAGATCACGCGCCAGGTGCGCACCTCGCTCGTGCCGGCCGAGGCGCTCTTCAACCCGGTCCGTGCACGAGGCGTGGCTGGCGCCGAGTCGTACAACAGCGGCTACTCTCTGATCTCGCTCGATCCGAACTGTGACAACAACGTGTTCGCCGTGCAGCCGAACATGGATATCCACCTCAACGGCGGCGGCGTCCTGGTGAACTCCTGCGGCGCGGACACGACCTCCGGCTTCACGTCCACCCAGGACTTCACCATCACCGGCAGCCCCACCGGAATGGACATCGTGGGCGGAAGCATCGGCGACACGTTCCCGCCAGCCATCACCGTGAACACGGGGGTCCCGCCTCTGGCCGACCCGTTCGCCGGCTACCCGAAGCCGCCGTGCTGCGGCGGCCTGCCGGTGAACTCGACGGGTTACGGCGGCAACACCGCCTTCGCCGGTGTGTGGACCGGGAACCTGAGCGGCGTCAGCCTCTGCGGTGGCATCTACATCCTGCAGGGCGGCGGCATGGGCGGTGACATCGGCCGCGACACGACGCCCGGCCACATCGACCCCAACACCGGTCTGCCCTGCGACGGGAAGTCCTTCATCTTCAACACCATGAGCAACTACCCGGCGACGAGCGGAGGATCGTGCTCGCAGATCGGTCAGAACGGCAACCACCCGATCACCATCCGACCGATGACCACGGGCACCTGGTCGGGGATGCAGATCTATCAGGACCCGCGCTGCGCCGTGGACGTGCAGATCGGTGGTAACCAGACGCTGGACGCCGGCGGCACCATCTACATCCCGAGCGCGACGCTGCATCTCAACGGCAACCCGGCGACGATCGACGGTGGACAGCTCATCGCCTACAAGCTGGACATCCAGAACGGCAACCTGAACATCAACTACAACGCCGGCAACTCCGCGCAGCCGATCCTGCCGCGACTCTCCGAATAGCCCCAGCGCGCGTGTGTGATGCGAAAGGCCCCGGTGACCCCGGGGCCTTTCGTTTGCCCGGTAGTCTTCAGCCGGTGGCCCTCTCCGCGCGCGACAAGAAGGCGCTCCTCGCGCTGGTCGAGCAGGCGCAGCTCGCGTATCTCCTGACGCGATACCCGAAGAAACAGGTGCTCGACGAC
>DASQIF010000267.1:0-17683 GCA_035631715.1 Candidatus Acidiferrales bacterium | reverse complement strand
GACTGGGCTGGGCGCGGTCGCGCGGCAGACGACCGCCCTCCTCGCGCCCTTCATTCCCGGCGCGCACGTCGGCGTGACCGTCGCTGGCGGACGTCGCGCCGACGCGGTCATCGTCACGCTCGTGGGCGCCGCGCTCGGCATGCTCCCGCTCGTCGTCTTCAACGCGGTGGTGCTGGGTGATCCATTTGAGCAGGGCTACGGCTCGAAGCCGTTCGATGTCGGAGGCCTCACCACGGGTCTCGTCGGACTGCTCGTCTCACCGAGTCGCGGGCTCTTCGTGTACGAACCATGGGCGGTCCTGGCGCTGGCCAGCATGGTCATCGCGGCATTCGCGAACACGACACGCGGGAACCTGTCGCGGCGCATCTCCGGACTCCTTGTGCCGTGGGTGTTGTTCCTACTCCTCTACGCGACGTACGCGGAGTGGTGGGGCGGCCGCGTGTTCGGGCCGCGATTCCTCGACGATCTCGCGCCGGTGCTCGTCGTCGGGCTCGCGTGGGGTGTGAAGGGCGGTTGGTTCGCCTTCGGCGTGAGCCGCGCCGTGCTCTGGCTCTCCGCGGCGTGGTCGCTCGTCATCTTCAACGCCGCCGCGTTCGTCTACGACCAGTCGTGGGACACCTTCCCGGTGAACGTGAACGACGACCCGTCGCGGCTGTTCTCGTGGGCCGACCCGCAGTGGCTCGCGGTGCTCCGGCAGTTCGCGGCGGGCGGGTATGCGGTCATGGTCGCCGTCGCGCTCACCGCTCTCGCGCTCGTGTTCCTCGCGCGCGTCGAGGGCCTGATGGGCCGGCGGGTATCGTCGCCGCGGTGACGTCGACCACCGCACTCCTCATCTTCTTCGGACCCGGTGGCGCGTCCGACGTCGAAAAGCGCCTCGACACGATCAAGGTCGCGATCGGCGCATCCGTGCTGGGCCGCGCGCGCGAGGCGGGCTACAGCCCGCTCGTCGCGGTCACCGCGGACGCCGAGGCGCGCACGGCCTTCGCGTCAGCCAGCGCCGACGTAGTCGCGCCGCGCACCGACCCGTTCCACTTCGGCGAAGAGGTGCGCATCATCGCCCGCGAGCGCGCACTCGATCGCGTCTGCACCATCGGCGCCGGCGCGGGCGCGCTCTTCACCGTCGCCGAACTGCGTACCCTCCGCGAGGAGCTCGAGGCGAGCGAGGCGCTCGTGCTGTCGAACAACTACTACTCCGCCGACCTGGTCGCGTTCACGCCCGCGTCGGCGCTGGGTGTCATCGATCTCCCCGCCACGGACAACCCGCTGCCCCGTCGCCTGCACCAGCAGGGCGGCCTCTCGTCGCGTCAGCTCGACCGCTCCGCCGCGACGCTGCTCGACGTCGACACGCCCGCGGACGCCGCGGTGCTGAAGCGCCATCCGGCGTGCCCGCCGGCCCTCGCGGCGCTCGACGCGTGGGACGCCGAGCTGGGCACGCGGATCGATGCGCTCATGCGGCTCGTCGTGACGCCGGACAAGGAGCTCGTCGTTGCAGGTCGCGTCGGGGCGCCGGTGTGGTCGTACCTCGAATCGCAGACCGCGTGTCGCGTGCGCATGCTCGCGGAGGAGCGGGGCATGCAGGCCGCCGGCCGCGACACGAACGGCGAGGCGCGCACGGCGCTCGGTTTCCTCTATCAGGAGATCGGGCCGACGAAGTTCTTCGCGCGCATGGGCGAGCTGGGCGACGGCATGCTCTTCGACACCCGCGTCCTGTTCGCGCATCTCGGATGGCGCGCGTCGGGCAACGACCGCTTCTCGTCCGACCTGTTCCGCCCCGCGGACATCAAGGAGCCCGCGCTCCGTGAGTTCACCGCCGCCGCGACGGCCGCGCCATACCCGCTGCTGCTCGGCGGTCAGGCGCTCGTGTCGGGTGTGCTGTGGACGCTGGTGGAAGCGGCGTGGGCCGGTCAGCCGGAGCAATGACGCTCTTCGATCACCACATCCACAGCGACCGCTCCGACGGCACCGTGTCGCTACAAGATCGCGCGAAGACCGTGGCGGTCCGTCCGCACGGCGTCTCCGACCACTTCCCATGGCGCGACAAGATGCGCGGCGACGACGACGTCCTGCGCTACATCGACGACGCGGCGACGCTCGGGCTGCGCGTCGGGCTGGAGTACGACCTCGGCGTCGCGCCGCCGCTGCGCGACACCACGCGGCGCTCGCTCCACTACCTCATCGGCGCCCTCCATCAGATCCAGGTCGACGGCCAGTGGCTCCGCTACGACGCCGCCGGTGCGTTCCTCAAGGGACGGACGAAGGACTACGCGGAGGCGGCGCAGTTCGCCGATCCCGAGCTCATCGTCCGGATCCGCGAGCGGACGCTCGAGGTCGTGCGCGACGGCATCGAGCGAGTCGGGATCGGGATCCTCGGGCACGCGACCATGTCGCCGCTCGCGGCCCTTGGCGATCCCGAGGTGCTGTACCCCGCCGCGTGGCAGGAGCAGCTCATTCGGCTCTGCGTGGACTCGGGCGTCGCGATCGAGGTGAACGAGGCGTACGGCGTTCCCCACCGGCAGTTCCTCGAGCGAGCCCACCAGCTCGGCGCGCGGTTCTCAGTCGGCTCCGACACGCATTTCGAGCTGCGACCCTTGGACAAGACCCTCGACATGATCCGCGGCGCGCGCCTCGACGAGGCGCGATTCCTCGACCCGGCCCGACCCGCGGCCGCGCCTAGACCGATTCGGGGATGAGAAGCTCGTAGACCACGAGGGCGATCGCGCCCAGCAGGAACAGGTGCGCGCTGCTCCCGAACCAGTTCGCCGCCAGGGCGACGAACCAGCCGGCGATGAGGAACCAGATGAGGACCCAGCGAAGTCGGTGTCCCGTCGCAATAGACACAAGACCGAGGATAAAGGCGTTCCGCCCATATACACTCTGCGTCCGCGACCGTCCGCGTAAGAGGAGCACGGAGGGGAGCATGTACGGGGGACTCGCGGTCTACACCGGCAACGCCCACCCGCAGTTCGCGAAAGACATCTGCAATACCCTCGAGATGCCGCTCGGCGACGCGGACGTCTTCAAGTTCGCGAACGACAACATCTTCGTAAAGATCAACGAGAACGTCCGCGAGCAGGACGTCTTCATCGTGCAGTCCCTAACCGCGCGGCCGGCCGCGGTCGGCGTCTCCGACGCGATCCTCGAGCTCCTGATCATGATCGACGCCTGCAAGCGCGCGTCGGCGGGTCGCATCACCGCGGTCATGCCGTTCTACGCCTACGGCCGCAGCGACAAGAAGGACCAGCCGCGCGTACCGATCACGGCGCGGCTTCTCGCCGACCTCATCACCGTCGCCGGCGCGGACCGCTTCCTCACGATGGACATGCACCAGATGCAGATCCAGGGCTTCTTTAGCATCCCCGGCGACGAGCTCTCAGCGCGCAACCTGCTCGTGCAGTACATGCGCTCGATCGTCGAGTCGGACAAGGACAACGTCGTCCTCGTCGCGCCGGACCTCGGCTACGCGAACCAGGCGCGCCGCATCGCCGAGCTCCTCGACATCCCGCTCGTCTTCATGCAGAAGACGCATCGCGACAACAGCGGAAAGTCGGAGATCGTTGGCGTGATCGGCGACATCGATCGCCGCCGCGCGATCATCATCGACGACGAGATCGACCGCGGGACCACGATGCTCAACACCATCCGCGTCCTGCAGGAGCGCGGCGTCTCGCAGACCTGGGCGGCCTGCACGCACGCCGTGCTTTCCGGCGATGCCGGCGAGCGCCTCCTCGACACGGGGATCGTCGAGCTCATCACCACCGACACCTGCCCGTTGAGCCCGCCGGTGCGCAACGACCCGCGCGTCCGCGTGCTGCCCGTCGCGCCGCTGTTCGCGGAGGCGATCAGGCGCATCCACGAGGGCGAATCGGTCGGCGCGCTCTTCAATCCGCCGGGGTTGCAGCTGCCGCTCCAAGTCCGATAGATCCGGGGCCGCTCCGCGTCCTCATCCGAACGCCGTTTAACCTGAAGTAGTGAGCGCCTTGTTCAACATCTTCGACGCCAACGAGGGCGAGCTCCGGCGCCTGCGCAAGATCGCCGCGCGTGTCAACGCTCTCGAGGAGCAGACCAAGGCCCTCTCCGACGAGGACCTCCGCCGCCGGACCGAGCTGTTCCGCGAGCGCCTCGCGACGGACGAGACGCTCGACGACCTCCTGCCGGAGGCGTTCGCGGCGGTGCGCGAGGCAGCCCGCCGCACGCTCGGACAGCGCCACTTCGACGTGCAGCTGCTCGGCGGCATGGTGTTGCACAAGGGCCACATCGCCGAGATGAAGACCGGTGAAGGCAAGACGCTCGTGGCGTCCCTGGCGCTGTACCTGAACGCGCTGCCCGGAAAGGGCGCGCACCTCGTCACGACGAACGACTACCTCGCGAAGACGGGCGCCGGCTGGATGGCGCCCATCTACCACGCGCTGGGCATGAGCGTCGCCTACATCGCGCACGACAAGTCCGCCGTCTACGACCCGGCGATCGAGCTCGAGGCCGTCGACCCGCGGCACCGGCACTGGCGCGACGTGACGCGGCGCGAGGCGTATCTGGCCGACATCACCTACGGGCAGAACAGTGAGTTCGGTTTCGACTACCTGCGCGACAACATGGTCGACGACCTGCAGAACGTCGTGCAGCGCGAGCTCACGTACGCGATCGTCGACGAGGCGGACTCGATCCTCATCGACGAGGCGCGCACGCCGCTCATCATCTCGTCGCCCGCGGAGGACGCGACCGAGACCTACTACAAGTACGCGGAGGTCGCGAAGAAGCTCAGCGAGGGCGACGACTACATCCTCGAGGAGAAGCACCGCGCCGTGTCGCTCACCGAGAACGGCATCGCGCGCGCCGAGAGCCTCCTCGGTCTGCGGAACATGTACGAGGGCGACGTGACCGCCGTCCACTACCTCGACAACGCGGTGAAAGCGAAGGCCATGTACCTCAAGGACCGCGAGTACGTGGTGAAGGACGGCGAGGTCGTCATCGTCGACGAGTTCACCGGCCGGCTCATGCCGGGCCGACGCTGGAGCGACGGTCTCCATCAGGCGGTCGAGGCGAAGGAGCGCGTGAAGATCCAGCGTGAGACGCGTACCCACGCCACGATCACGATCCAGAACTACTTCCGCATGTACGGAAAGCTCGCGGGTATGACCGGTACCGCCTCCACCGAGGCCGAGGAGCTCTTCAAGGTTTACAAGCTCGAGGTCACGGTCATCCCGACGCACCGGCCGATGATCCGGAGGGACGACCCCGATCTCGTGTATCGCACCGAGCAGGGCAAATGGAACGCGGTGGTCGCGGAGGTCAAGCAGCGGAACGCGAAGGGACAGCCCATCCTCATCGGCACCACTTCGGTGGACAAGAGCCAGCGGCTCTCCGACGAGCTGAAGCGCCACGGCATCAAGCACGACGTCCTGAACGCGAAGAACCACGAGCGCGAGGCGCTCATCATCGCCGGCGCGGGCGAGAAGGGCGCCGTGACAGTGTCGACGAACATGGCCGGCCGCGGCGTCGACATCCTCCTCGGCGAAGGCGTGAAGGACCTCGGGGGCCTGCACGTGATAGGCACCGAGCGCCACGAGGCCCGTCGCATCGACAACCAGCTCCGCGGCCGATCTGGCCGTCAGGGCGACCAGGGGACGACGCGCTTCTACAACTCGCTCGAGGACGACCTCATCCGCGTGTTCGCGTCGGAGCGCATCGCCGGCCTGATGACGCGCCTCGGCTTCGACGACACGCAGCCCATCGAGTCCGGCATGGTCACCGGCGCGATCACGCAGGCGCAGATCAAGGTCGAGGCGCGCAACTTCGACATCCGCAAACGCGCCCTGGAGTTCGACGACGTGCTGAACAACCAGCGCCACGTCATCTACGGCGAGCGGCGCAAGATCCTCGAGAAGGGCGACGTCCGCGACACGGTCATCGAGTACCTCCACGACGAGGCCGCCGCGCTCGTGGACGCCGAGACGGCGGAGAAGGACCCCGAGGACTGGGACCGCAACCGGCTCGCGATCGCGCTCGGCTCGCTCCTCGGCCGCACCGACCTCACGCCCGCGTCGTTCGGCGAGCTCGGGACCGCGGACGAGCTCGGCGACAAGGTGGCGGAAATCGTCGACGAGACGTACGAGAAGCGCGAGCAGGAGTTCGGACCCGAGATCTCGCGCGCGGTCGAGCGGTGGGTGCTGCTGCGCACGATCGACACGCACTGGATCGAGCACCTCACCGCGATGGAGGAGCTCCGCGAGGGCATCTACCTGCGCGGCTACGGACAGCAGGATCCACTCGTCGCCTACAAGCGCGAGGCGCACGGCATGTTCGAGGAGATGCGCGCGCGCATCGCGACCGGTGTCGCGCAGACGGTGATGCGCGTCACGGTGAAGACCGCGGAGCAGCAGGCCGAGGAGGAGAAGCAGCAGCAGAGCGGCAACGGCAAGCCCGCGCAGACGTCGACCAGCGGCAACGGCACGACCGCGTCGGGCCGGGCCGACCTACGGACGAATCGCGATCAGGCGACGTCGCAGACGCGCTCGGCAAGCGAGAAGATCGGTCGCAACGACCCGTGCTGGTGCGGATCAGGCAAGAAGTTCAAGAAGTGTCACGGGCGGTAGCGGCCGCCGGACTCGTCCTCGCCGCCTGTCAGGCCGTCAGCACCGCGCCAACGCCATCGGCGACGTTCACGTCGCCCGCCATCGCGTCGGCATCCCGGACCGCGTCGCCCTCGGCCACGGCAAGCGTCCTCGACGAGCGGTTCGGCTTCGTCCTGCTGGACCGAGATGCGGTGGTGCGGAGCGAGACAAGCGACGCGGTCATCGCGACGTATGAGCCCAACCAAAGGTCGTTCGTCACGCTGTCCCGGAATATCTCGCCCGATGGGCGTTCGGTGGCGTACTGGCAGACCGCCAACAACGGATCGGTCCTCTATGTACGTGTGGCCTCCGGCGCAAGCCCACGCGCTGTGTTCACGGCGCCGCCCGACATGAGCGGGAACGCTTTCGCCTGGTCGTCCGACGGGGGCGGGATCGTCGTCGCGATCGACAACAACTGCCAGGAGATCTGCGCGGTCCAGGGCGGGCACCCAAAGAACGAGCTGTGGACGATCGACCTGGCGAGCGCAGCGACCGAGCGGGTCGCGAGTAACGGCGTCGGAAAGACTTGGCTGCCCGTCGCCTGGGATCGGGTTCGGAGGGTCGTCGCGGCAGGCGTCACCGGTCCCGGCGGCTATTTGACCGGATACGACGTCGTGGATCTAAATGCGCGCGCCGTGCGTTCCACCGAATTCCAGCCGACCGTGATGGGGCGCCTCAAGGCGTCTAGCGACGCTCGGTTTGTCCTCCTCACGGTGGCTCAGGGCGGCACATCAACGAGCCTCGCGTGGTGGCCGCTCGCCGAACCCGAGAAGCGCACGGACGTCGCGTTCGATGCCGAGGCCGCCGAATGGCGTCCCGGGACGAGCGAGATCTGGTGGACCACCGGGTTCGTGCCGGCCGGCTGTCGTACTGCGCCATGCGCGGCGACCGACGTCGTCGCATTCGATGTAGCGAGCGGCGCGCGCCGCACCGTCCTCCGCGGAAACGTCGGATCGTTGCTGGTCGGCTTTCGCGCCGACGCGTCGGCCGCGATCACCGAGATGTTCGGCACGGTGCACGCCCTCGTGCTCGTCGACACGCATAGCGGAGTGACCGCGAGCGTCCCGGTGAGCGCGCCGTTCGCGGGTTCGGTGCGACTGCGGTGACGGCCCTAGTCTCAGTTCCGTGATCACGATCGATCTCGATCCGAACCTGCACCTCGGTCCGCTCACGCTCGCCTGGCACGGCATCTTCACCGCGGTCGGGATCTTCTTCGGCGTGTGGCTCTCGGTGAGGCTGGTCATGCAGCGCGTATCGGAGGCTGACGCGAACGCCGTCGCGTTCTGGGGCGTCGTCGGCGGGATCCTCGGCGCGCGCATCTTTCACGTCTTCGACTGCTGGACGGGCTGCACGGGCATCCCGGGCGGCTACAGCGCGAACCCGCTCCTCATCCCGCAGATCTGGACCGGCGGCATCGCGATTTGGGGCGCGTTCATCGGCGGCGTGCTCGGTGGGCTCATCGTCGCGCTGCGCCGCGGCACGATCCCGATCGGCTTCGGTGCCGACGCCGCAGCGCCGGGCATCGCGCTCGGCTTTGCCATCGGCCGCATCGGCGACATCATCAACGGCGAGCACCACGCCACCGCGTGCCAGGCGCCGCTCGGCATCTGCGTGCAGTTCACGAACCCCGCGACGCTCGGGCAGAGTCCGATCTTCCCGACCGGCGACTTCCGCAACGCCGGCGGACCGGTGCACCTCGTCGTCGCGTACGACCTCGTCTGGAATGCGCTCGCGGTGGGGTGGACGCTCTGGCTGCGTGACCGCGGCCTGCCCGATGGCCTGATCTTCTGGCTGTTCGCGATGTGGTACGCGATCGGCCGTTTCTTCCTCGGCTACCTGCGCGTGGGCGATCCGAACTACGCGTTCGCGCTGCGCGAGGACCAGGTGGTCGCGATCTTCGTGGCCGCGGCGGCCATACCGATGATCGTTCGGCTCTCGAGCGCGATGCGGCGAGCCCGCCCCGTGGAACAAGCGGCCTGATCGAGATCCCGTTCGATCCCGATCTCGTGATCGGGTCGGTCCGCATCGCGTGGCACTCCATTTTCGCGCTCATCGGCGGCCTCGTCGGCGGGTTCGTGTCCTTCCGCTGCGCGCGGTATCTGGTGAAGGACGACCGCGTCTACCCGTTCGCCTTCGCCGTGATCATCGGCGGGCTCATCGGCGGTCGGGTCGCGCACATCGTCGACAACCCCGGCTACTACGCGGGCGACATCGGCAAGATGCTCGACATCTCGCGCGGCGGCATCGGCACGATGGGCGCGCCGATCGGCTCAACGATCGCGGGGCTCATCTTCTCGCGCTGGCTCCGCCTCCCGCGCGGCTTCATGTTCGACATCAGCGTCATCGGGATCGCCCTCGGCGAGACGATCGGGCGGCTCGGCGACGTCGTGAACGGCGAGCACCACGGCACCGCCTGCGACCTCCCGTGGTGCGTTCGCTACACGCATCCGCTCACGCTCGGCCAGAGCACGCCGGTGCATCCCATCGGCGCGTACGACGCCCTCCTCATGCTCGTGATCTTCATCACGCTGGTGTGGCTCTGGCGCCGCGTCCGCGGCCGCCCGCCCGAGGGCCGCGTGTACTTCGCCTACCTGGCCCTCCTCGGCGCCGGACGCCTCCTCGAGGGATTCGTGCGCGTCGAGCCCGTGGTCGCCTTCGGCTTCACTGAGGCTGAGATCCTCGGGGCCCTCTACGTCGTCGCGGGCCTCGGCGGCTTGCTTGCCGCGCGCGTAGCCGAGCGCTCCCGACGTACGCCATCGTGACAACCAGCCCAGCCCGAAGCTGGACTAACTCGTAGTTATCGACAAAACCCCTTCACAACGGGGTTTCAGACCGGTAATCTCGTACGCAAAGCGGCACACGGTCCTGTGGGGAGCACCAGCAAGACGGAGGACCAAGTGCGACGGCCCGCCAGGGTCTAGAGAGGACGAGGAGTTCCCGCATGAAGGAATGGATCGTCTGCGAGGACAACTGCCTCAAGTGTTCCTATGGCGCCACCCTCGACTGCGATGGTGACTGCCCGCGCTGCCCGCGCAACACTTATTGCCCCTGCGTGACCTTCGTGTCGTTCGCCGCAGGCAAGCTGGCGCCGGTCGCCCAGCCGGTGACGACGACCTTCGAGCGCCCGCGCAACAAGCGCTGAACGTTGGCTCTCGCCCTCGCTGCGCTCGCGGATCTGCGCGCGCGCATCGACCGTATGGCGGTGTTCCTTTGACCTCCCGGGCATTCGTGCGGAGCTCGAGCGCCTAGAGGCGGACTCCGGGCGCCCGGACCTCTGGGACGACCGGCAGCGGGCGCAGACCATCCTCAAGCGCATCGGCCTGCTACGTACGCGCGTCGATCGCTGGGAGGGATTCCGCAAGCGGGCCGCCGACCTCACTGAGCTCGCGTCGCTGGCGGACGACCCCGCGATGCACGCCGATCTCGAGCGCGATTTCACAACGCTGAGCGACGAGGTCGCCGCGGCGACACTCGAGGCGCAGCTGTCGGGTCCGTACGACGACCGCGACGCGGTGCTGGCGATCAGTGCGGGCGTCGGCGGCACCGACGCGGCCGACTGGGCCCAGATGCTCGTGCGCATGTACCTGCGCTGGGCCGAGCGAAAGGGCTACAAGGCCGAGATCGTCGAGACGACGGCCGGCGACGAGGCCGGCATCCGCAGCGCGACGCTCACGGTCGAGGGGCCGTACGCGTACGGGTACCTCAAGACCGAGCGCGGCACGCACCGCCTGGTGCGCATCTCGCCGTTCGATGCGCAGAAGCGGCGCCAGACGTCGTTCGCCCTGGTGGATCCGACGCCGCAGATCGAAAGCGACGCCGAGATCGAGATCGACCCGAAGGATCTGAAGATCGACACGTACCGGGCGACTGGCGCGGGCGGACAGAACGTGAACAAGACCGAGACCGCCGTGCGCATCACGCATCTACCGAGCGGCATCGTCGTGGCGTGCCAGAACGAGCGCTCCCAGCTCCAGAACCGCGAGACCGCGCTGCGTGTCCTCAAGGCCCGCCTGCTCGAGGAGCGCGTGCGCCAGCAGGAAGAGGAACAGGCCAAGGAACGCGGCGAGATGCGCTCCGCGGACTGGGGGAGCCAGATCCGGTCATACGTGCTGCATCCGTACACGGTGGTGAAGGACCACCGCACCGGCGTCGAGGCCGGCGACCCCACCCGCGTGCTCGATGGCGATATCGATAAATTCATCGAGGCGGCGCTCTCTCGCCCGCAAGGTGGCACCGCTTCTGCACCCGCGTAATCCCGCGACCCGCAGGGCTGCGGGTACGTGCGCGGGAGGCACGACATGAGCATCAAGACGAAGGACCTGCGCGACATCTTCGAGGACGCCGTGAAGCGCGCCACGGACGCGATCGGCGATGCGAAGATCCCCGACAAGCTCCCCGACATCGAGATCGGCCGCCGTGATCCGACGCCCGGCTTCGTGTACTTCAGCATCGGTCTGCTGTTCGGCGCCCTGGCGGGCGTGATCATCGCGTTCCTCGCCGCACCGATCAACGGCGAAGAGGCACGCCAGAAGCTGACCGAGAAGATGGACCAGATGCGTCGTCAGCGGGACGAGTTCGAACCCCATCCCATCGAGTCCACGAACGGATCCGTCCCGGCCTAGTTAGTCCTGCGCGGCGACGATCTCGCGGGCCATCCGGAGCAGCGTCTCGCGGTCGTTGAGCTTTGGTTCGTCCAGGACCTTCTCGAAGAGCGCGTTCAGGATGGTGTGGAAGATCGGGCCCGGCACGAGACCGAGCTCCGTGATGAGGTCATTGCCGTCGATCTTCAGGTCGCGTAGCGAGAACGCGTTCGCGGCGTCGATCTCCTCCTGCACGCGCTGCCAGAGCGCCTCGAGCGCGTACATACGCGGCGACCGCGCGCCGCTGCCGATGTTGTCGGCGCGGCGGAGCGCGAAGAGCGGCGGGATGTTCTCGATGCCGACCTTGTTCATGAACCGCCGGACCGCCGCGCCGGTCCACTCGCCCTGGTACCAGAACATGTGATGGCGGATGAGGTGCGTGACCTCGTTCACCGTCTCCTTGTCGAACTTCCAGCGCCGCAGGATCGCCCGCGCCTTCGCCTCGCCCACGTACTCGTGCTGGTGGAAATGACCGTCGGCGAAGGTGTCGGGCTTGCCGATGTCGTGGAACAGACCGGCGAGGCGGAGCACGAGGTCGTTCTGCGGCGTCGCGTCCACTGTGGCCAGCAGGTGCTCGAACACGTTCTCCGCCACCGCCTTGTCCTGCGGCGTGCCCTTGCATTCCTCGAGCTCCGGGCAGATCACAGCGAGGATGCCGAGATCGGACAGCATCTGGAGCGCGACCGACGGCTTCGGGACGCCGAGCATCTTCACCATCTCCTGCTGGATGCGCTCGCCGGAGAGCCCCGCGGTGAGGGCGGCGTTGCGCTTGATCGCATCGGCCGTCTTCGGCTCGATGCGCAGGTCGAGGGTCGTCGCGAAGCGCACCGCGCGCAGCATGCGCAGCGCGTCCTCGCGGAAACGCTCGTCGGGCGTGCCGACGGCGCGCAGCACGCGCCTGTCGAGATCCGCGCGGCCGGCGAAGGGGTCCACGAGCGCGCCGGCGTGGCCGTCGCGCGGCGGCCGCCAGGCCATGGCGTTCATCGTGAAGTCGCGCCGCGCGAGGTCCTCGCGCAGCGACGCGGTGAAGGCCACGGCGTCCGGCCGGCGGTGGTCGCTGTATTCCGCCTCCACGCGGTAGGTGGTCACCTCGACCTCGTGCTCACCCGAGCGCACCACGACCGTGCCGAAGCGGTTGTTGTAGAGCGAGCGCGGAAAGACCTTCTGTATCTGCTCCGGGGTCGCATCCGTGGTGACATCCCAGTCGTGCGGATCGACGCCGCGCAGCGCGTCGCGAACGCTGCCGCCTACGACGTATGCGTCGTGGCCCGCGTCGAGGAGGCGGTCGACGACCTTCTCGACGTCGCGCGGAACCTCCAGATGAAGCTCTTCCGGCACGCGGGAACGATACTGTCCGCGATGGAGACCGCGCGCGATACGCGCTCGTCGCTGCCGGACTATGGCGCCGCGCCGGAGCTGCGCGGCATCACCGCATGGATCAACTCGGAGCCACTGACGCTGAAGGACCTGCGCGGCACGGTCGTGCTCGTGCACATCTGGACGTTCGACTGCATCAACTGCCAGAACGTGCAGCCCTACGTGAAGGCGTGGTACGCGAAGTACCGGGACCAGGGGTTCACGGTCGTCGGTGTCCACACGCCGGAGCTCGACATCGAGCGCGACATCGCGAACGTGCGCGACGCGGTGGCGCGGAAGGGTGTGCTCTTCCCGGTGGCTTTCGATCCGAAATACGAGACGTGGAACGCCTACCGGAACTCGTACTGGCCAGCGTTCTACTTCGTCGACAAGCGCGGCCACCTTCGGTATGCGCACTTCGGCGAGGGTGAGTACGAGCGGTCGGAGCAGGTGATCCGCGAGCTGCTCGCGGAGGATGTCACGCGCTGACCGCGCTCAGGATGATCGCCGCGATGAGCACACAAGCGCTGATCGCCGCGATGAGAATGACTCGTACGGGTCGATCGCTCTGTCCGTTCACGTCGATGTCCTCCTGATTACGAACACGGCGCGGCCCGCCACGATGGCAGACCGCGCCGTGCACACGACCGAGGAACCTGTTGGCTAGTCCTCGTCGCTGCGGTAGCTGTACGACCCGATGAGGGACCAGTTCCCGCTGCCGAGGCTCCTGACGACGAGATCGGCGCTGAAACCGTTCAGCTTGCCGGTCCCGCTGCTGAACGTGCAGTGTCCGAGACCGATCGCTGGATTCATGTGACAGAACCCTGGCGCGGCGCCGCTCGGGCTGTCGGTCACGATCTGTACGTCCGTCCCAGTGGCGCCGAACAAGTCGAACGGATGCCCACCCGGGCCTCCGCCGTACGTGATCACCGCACCGCTCAGGAATCCGAGCGGCCTCGAGGACGTGACGACGCAGGTCGCCGTCGTGCCCCAGGTCGCGCAGTTCTTCACGATGCTGATCGCGTTGGTCTCGCTCGCGTAGACGGGTGCCGTGGCGACCACGGCGAGCGCCGCCGCGATGCCCATGCTGACGATGGTGTGCCGGATCGAAAACATCGATGTCCTCCCTCGATTACTTGCGGCCACTGTCCGTCGGGCGCACGCGAGCGAGGAGTCACGGGCGGCTCTTTCTTGGCGTGACATGTGTCACGCCGGGTCGCCTACAGCCAGCCTTTCTCCTTTGCGACGCGCGCGGCATCGGCGCGGTTGCGCGCATCCAGCTTCTGGATGGCGGCGGAAAGGTGATTGCGCACGGTCCCTTCCGAGAGGGAGAGGGTCGTCGCTATGTCGGTGATCGTGCCGCCGCCGGCCGACACGGTGAGGACCTCACATTCGCGCGGTGACAGCGGGTTCGCTCCTTCGGCGAGGGCCTCGATCGCGAGCGCGAGCTCGATGACGGATTCGCCCGCGGCGCAGCGTCGGATGGCCCGCGCGAGCTCGTAGTCCGGCGCGTCCTTCAGGAGGTAACCGTGCGCGCCGCTCTCGATGGCGCGGCGCACCAGCCCCGGGCGCGCGAAGGTCGTGAGGATGATCGCGCGGCACGACGGCAGCGCGTCATGGAGCGCGCGTGCCGCCGCGAGCCCGTCGAGACCGGGCATCTCGATGTCGAGGAGCGCGACCTTCGGATTCGCTTTGAGCGCGGCGGGCACGACCTCGTCACCGCGGCCGACCTCCGCGACGACGGTGATATCGGCCTCGAGCGAGATCAGCGCTTTGAGCGCGCCGCGCACCATGGCCTGGTCCTCCGCGATGAGCACGCGGATCTCGGCGCTCACAGCGGGATCGTGAGCTGCAAACGGAATCCGCCGTCGGGCAGCGGCCCGGCGTCGACGCGGCCGCCCTGTGCCGCTGCTCGCTCACGCAGCCCGCGCAGGCCGTTCCCCGGGGCGCTCATCGCCGCGCACGCGCCGTCGTCGTCGATCTGCAGATGCGCCTCGGCGGCATCGCGCGTCACGCGGATCGAGCACGCGCCGGCGCCGCTGTGCCTGATGACGTTCGTGACCCCTTCGCGGACCGCCCACGCGAGCGCGGCGTCCACCGGCGTTGGGAGCGCATCGCTCTGCACCTCGATCGTGCTCGCGATCTTCGCCGTCGCGAGGGCGCTCCGCGCGCCGGCGATCGTCGAGACGAGACCCGGCTGGCGGTAGCCGTCCACCGCGTGCCGAACGTCCTTGAGCGACTCGCGCGCGACGCCCTCGAGCTCCGCGATCTCCCCGCTGGCCCGCGTCACGTCGCCGGAGGCGATGAGGCGGCGCGCGACCTGGCTCTTGATGGTGATCAGGGACAGGCTGTGGCCGAGCAGGTCGTGCAGGTCGCGCGCGAGGCGCAGCCGCTCCTGATCGGCCAGCTGGTCGTACAGCGCCTGCAGCTGGTCGCTCATCTTGTCGACGTCGGCGGCGAGCGTGCCGAGCTCATCGCGGTTCTCGACGGTCAGGTGTCCGCTGAAGTCGCCTTTGGAGATACGGCCGACCCGCGCGCCGATCGCTCGCAGCGGTCGGATGATCGACAGCGCGAGCGCGAGGCCGAGCACGGCGGCGAGCACCAGGCTCGCGCCGGCGAACATGAGGACGATGATCTGTGAGCGCAGGTAGGCCTCGTGCGTGTCGCTCAAGCTCTGTGCGATCTCGGCCTCGGCGCGATTGCCGAGCTCGTCGGTGAGTCGGACGAGACGGTCCGCGAGCGGCGTCAGCTCCGCCTGAGCGCGCTGCGCATCCCCGGTCCGGCCGGCGCGCAGTAGGTCGAGCGTCCGCGTCGTCGCATCGACGAAATCCGCGTGTGCGCTAGCGAGACGCGCGACCAGGTCGGGTTCGTCCGGTGTGACGAACTCCAAACGTTGGACGCTGTACGCGGTGAGTGCGAGCTGTCGCGCGGCGGCGTCGATCGTGCTTGCGTCCGGCGACGCCACCGCCTGCGTCAGCGCATCGAATTGATAGGCCGTCTCGAGCGGAAGATCGTTATATGCGGTGAGGCGCCGTTCGAGCTCGACGAAACGATCGGCCCGCGCGTTCGCCTGGCCGACCACCACGAGCGCGATCCCACCGAGCGCGATGAGAAGGGCCACGAGCGCGCCAAGCGCAGTGAGGAGCTTCGTCCGGATCGGGGCGTGAAGCCGGGCGACCTCGCGCACGATCGGGTCGAAGGTTCTTAGGACTTCAGCTCACTCCGTAGCTGACGCATGTACGCCAAGTTGGTGCCGCGGTCGATCAGCTGCTGTGGCGTGCTCTTGATCAGCTTCGCGTCCGCCAGTCGCAGCGCGAAGAAGCGCAGCGTGTCCTCCGGCTCGTAGTCACGCCAGTTGTAGTTGCACATGGCCATCGTCTGCATCGTGAACGATTCGTTCTTCTGTCCCTGCCCGCCCACAAAGAAGGCATGCGCGGCCGTGGTGTGATCCCTCGCGGCCACGTCCGTGGCTGTGAGGATCGCTCGCGTCACGCGTTTCGCAGCGCCCGGGTAGCGCTCGGCCCAGCTGCGGTTCGCCACCAGCGTGCAGCAGAGATACGACGACCACGGCTTCTGCACGGCCTGGTCGAAGATGACAGTCCCGGGAATGTGCAGCGACCGGAGGTACGGTCCGGCCGCGCCGCCAGCGAGCACCGCGTCGGCGCGACCGTCGATGAACGCCGCGAGCATCGCCGCGTAGCTCTCGACACCGGTCTCGACGAACTGCACGTCCCGGTGGGGGTCGATCCCCACATAGCCGAGCAGCGTCGCGAAGAACGCATAGAAGTGGTCCGACATGTCCGCGACACGGATGGCGATCTTCTTGCCGCGGAGTTGGCCGATGCTCGTGATACCGGGCCTCGCCCACACCTCGAGACAGCCCGAGTGCAGGCCGGTGAGCATCGTGATCGGCAGACCCGCGTCCAGCGAGCCAACGATGAACTCCGGATGCGCCGTGGCGACATCCGCGAGGTCGTTGCGGATCCAGTCACGGAGCGTGAACTGGGTATCGACGTAGCGGACGTCGGTGAAACCCTCGTCATGCAGCAGGGAATCGCGTGCGATCCAGATCGCAGGATCGCATTCGACGGGGGTCACGATCCGGACGGTGGTCGTCTCGGGCGGGGGGAGCGGGGCTGATGCAACGGGTGTGTCCGCGCGTGTGCTCGCGCGCGGGGCCTGACCGCACGCGGCGAGGGTGGCCCCGCCCGCGATGGCCGCGCCAGTGGCCAGCGTACCGATCAACAGCTGCCTTCTTGTGCTGAGTTGAGGCGCTGCGGGCACCAGTGGATCGCGCGGGACCAAGTCGGGCCATCGTATGCCCCTCGCATCCGCCTTCCGGGAGTCGCGGCGTTCCATTGCCCCACGGTGCCGTGTCGTCGCGTTCCGTGGAAGGGATGCGCATCAGGCTCGGGGCATGACATCTGTCATGGCGAGGGCTCGGCTATCTCACTGTCGGGCAGTAAACACGAGCTGGACGTTATCGGCGCTCACCGGCCGGCCGTCGTAGCCACCCGTGACCATGACCGCCGAGAAGCCGGCGTGGCTCAGCATGACGAGGAGCTCGTTCCGGAAGAAGGTCCGCGTGCGCAGCGCATGCACTTCTATCGTCACCGCGCGACCGTCGCGCCACAGCGTCGCCTCGATCTCCCGGGTCGCCATCTGCTCAATCGGGTCGAACGCGATCGTGCGCGACCGCAGGGAGATTTCCTCGCCGTTCGCCGCGCGCTTCCGCGCCATCGCCGCTCGCGGCCAGGGCTCGGGTAGACCACGTCTCCCTTCCGGCAGCCAGTACGGCCAGCGCTCCACGTCCTCATAGGGGAGAGAGCAGTTGAAGACGAGCGCGCCACCGGGCGCGAGATGCTCGCGGATGCGCTCTAGGTGAAGTCCTCCTAGACGTACGTCACAAAAGAGCCCTCCGACTAAGGTGCGGGTGTTCAGCACCACACGAAAGCCGGAGGACCGCTGTGTACCGTACCGCCCGCACCACGCCGCTGTCTCGTGTCGACCTGCTCAGGGAAGCTGAGCGCCTCGGCGTCGCTCGCGCCGCACGCAACTTCTGCGTGAGCCGCAACACCG
>DASQIF010000266.1:0-6138 GCA_035631715.1 Candidatus Acidiferrales bacterium | reverse complement strand
TCGGCGTCCGCGAGCTCCGTCACGTTCTCGAGGTCGGCGCCCGGGCGCTGCAGGCCGACCGGAGGCAGCGAGTGCTGCCCCTTTGGGTCGAGCGCGCCTTTGGCCATGTACGTGTGCGTCGCCCAGATGCCGCTCTTCGCGACGAGGTCGCGGAGCGCTTTCACCGTCGGACGGCCCGTCGCGTGCCGCCGGATCACGCCGTTGCCGACGAGGATGACAGGCCGCTTCGCTTCGTTGATGAGGTCCGCGGCGCGCTCGACGACCTCGTCCTGCGCCTCGGGGTACGAGGTGCGGCGCACCTCGAGCGGCGCCATGTCGACATCCTCGCCCGCGACGTCCTCCGGCAATTCGATGTGGGTCGCGCCGGGCTTCTCGATCCGCGCGAGGCGGAACGCCTTCCGGACGATCTCGGGCACACTGTCGGCCACCGAGACGCGCGTGGACCACTTCGTGATCGGTCGGAACATGCCGACGACGTCGATGTACTGGTGCGACTCCTTGTGCGCCCGTTCGAGCCCAGCCTGACCGGTGATGGCGACGAGCGGCGCGCGGTCGAGCTGCGCGTCGGCGACGCCGGTGAGCAGATTGGTCGCGCCGGGGCCGAGCGTCGCGAGACAGACGCCGGGGAACGACGAGAGCCGCCCGTACACATCGGCCATGAACGCGGCGCCCTGTTCGTGTCGCGTCAGGACGAAGCGGATCTTCTCGCTGCGATCGAGCGCCTCGTTGAGCGCGAGCGTCTCCTCGCCGGGGATGCCGAACACGTAGCGCGTGCCCTCGTTCTCGAGGCAGCGGACGAGCAGCTCCGCGGCGTTCATGTGGGGACATCATCATTGTGACGCGCCGCGGGCTTCAGCGGAAGACTGTTTCTTTCGCGAGCGGCTTGTCATCATGCGCGCTCCATGGGCGATCTTCGCGACGCACTGTCGCATGTGCTGTGGGTCGGAGGCGGTCCGCAGGCCGGCAAGAGCACGTTGTCGAGACTGCTCGCCGGGAAGTGGGACCTGAAGATCTACAACCTCGATTGGCACCAGGTCCGCGAGCACGCGCTGCGGCCGGGGCCGCGCGGCGCGCATTTCGGCGCGCTCAGCATGGACGAGCGCTGGGCATTACCGAGCGTCGCCGAACTCGTCGAGCGCTCGATCGCCATCTGGGAGGAGCTCTTCGCGCTCGCGGTGGAGGACGTGCTCGCGATGCCTCGCTCGCGCCCGGTCATCGCCGAGGGGCCCGGCGCCTTCCCGTGGCTGGTGGCGCCGCTCATCGCGTCGCCGCGTCAAGCGATCTTCCTCGTGCCGACGCGCGAGCGGCGCGCCGTCGCGGCCGAGCGCCGCTGGGGTCCTGGCCAGTCGGAGCGGTTTCCCGGCATCGCCGATCGCGCGACCGCGCTCGCGAAGGTCGCCGATCGGGACGCGATCATGACCGAGCGGATCGTTTCCTCGTGCCGCGAGCTCGGCCTGCGGTGCGAGGTGATGGACGGGTCGCGCGACCTCGACGCGAATCTGGCGCTGCTGGAAGATCAGTTCGCTTCCTTCCTGCCCGCGCTGCCGAACGTGTGAGCACTCCGACGCGACGGTACGTGACCGGAAAGTCCAGCACCCAGCCCCTGCGGTCCTCGTTCTTCTCCCAGCGCGCGTCGATCCGCTTTCCGTCCTCGCTGACGGTGCCGAAGAGGCGCTGCGAGAACGTGGGGTGATTCCGCCAGATCCGCCACTGACGGCCACGAAGCGTCATGCGGTAGCGGCGGTAGACGCCGCGCGTGTCGAAGTAATGCATCGCGAAGCTCTCGCCGTCCTCGCCGATCGCCGAGACCGAGCTCGGGAACGGATCGGGTGACGATGTGCGCCAGAGCAGGAAGCCGCCGTCACCGTCCAGCCATTCGAAGGTCGTCGGGACGGAGACCATCTTCCCGCCGAACGGGATCTCCTCCCGCCAGCGGCCCACGAGGGGCGCGAGCGCCTCAAGCCGGGACGGCACAGATGGCCTCGGGGACGACCGAGCGCGGGACGATGTCCGTGCGGCGCGCGCAGACCGCGAACACGAGCACGACCACGATCAGCAGCCACAGCGCGAACAGCGCACGACGGCGCCGCCCCCGGCGGAACCGCCAGCCCGGAAGCACTACTCCGACTGCGGCGCCGGCCGCGCCGCCTGGACCGGCCCGACCCAGATCGTCTGAATGTTCACGAACTCACGGATGCCGTACGCCGACAGCTCGCGTCCGAACCCGGAGTGCTTCACGCCGCCGAACGGCAGACGCGGGTCGGACGCGACCATGCCGTTGATGAAGACCTGACCCGACTCGATGCGGCGGGCGAGCGCGTCGGCGCGCCTCTCGTCCTTCGTCCACAGGTTCGCACCGAGCCCGTACTCGGATGAGTTCGCCTGCTCCACCGCCTCATCGGCATCGCGCACCTTCATGACCGCGGCCACGGGGCCGAACGTCTCCTCGTTCGCGACCGGCATGTCCGGCGTGACATCGCCGAGCACCGTCGGCTTGTAGAAGAAGCCGCGCGTGCCCCAGCGCTCGCCGCCGGCGAGGATGCGCGCGCCCATGCGCACGGACTCCTGCACCTGCCGCTCGAGCGCGTCGCGCAGGTCGCCGCGCGCGAGCGGGCCGACCTGGGTCGCGGGATCGAGCGGGTCGCCGATGCGCAGCGCGGCGACCTTGCTCGCGAAACGTCGCGCGAAGTCATCGACGACGTCGTCCTCGATGAGGAAGCGCTTCGCCGCGATGCAGGACTGACCGTTGTTCTGGTTCCGCGCGCGCGTCCCGATCGTGGCGGCGGCCTCGAGATCCGCGTCGGCAAGCACGATGAACGGATCGGAGCCGCCGAGCTCGAGCACGCACTTCTTCAGCGCGCGACCCGCAAGCTCAGCGATGCGCCGGCCGGTGACCGACGAGCCGGTCAGCGTCACGGCGCGGATGCGGTCGTCGGCGATGAGTGGCTCGACCGCGGAACCGGAAAGGAGCAGCGTGCGCAGCAGCCCCTCCGGGAAGCCCGCGTCGCGGATGACCTCCTCGATGGCGAGCGCCGACTGCGGCACGTTCGAGGCGTGCTTGAGCACCGCGGCGTTGCCGGCCATGAAGGCCGGCGCGGCGAAGCGGATGACCTGCCAGAACGGGTAGTTCC
The DNA here is from genome assembly GCA_035631715.1 of Candidatus Acidiferrales bacterium. Taxonomy (GTDB): domain Bacteria; phylum Chloroflexota; class Limnocylindria; order P2-11E; family P2-11E; genus CF-39. The sequence continues at coordinate 3,007 of DASQIF010000266.1, read as the reverse complement.
ACGGCATCACCGCGAGCACGATCCCGAGCGGCTCGAACGCGACGTACGCGCGCTTGCCGTTCGACGTCGCGGGCTCGTCGGCGAGGAACTTCGCGGCGTTCTCGGCGTAGAAGTCGCAGTTCCACGCGCACTTCTCGATCTCGGCCTTCGCCTCGGTGATCGGCTTCCCCATCTCGAGCGTCATGAGCCGGCCGTATTTGTCGGCGCGCTCGCGCAGCAGCGCGGCGAGCCGGCGCATGGGCACGGCACGCTCCGCGAAGGACTTCTCGCGCCAGGCGTGGAACGCGTCCTGCGCCTCGTCGAGCGCGCGATCGACCTGCGGCTCGTCGAACGCGTCGTAGCGCTTGATGACCTCTTCGGTCGCGGGGTTAACGCTCAGGATCGGCGCGAGCGTCGTGGCCATGTCGTCACCTCATTTGTTCGCGAAGGGGTTCACCGGCTTCAGGATCTGGACCTGGACGCCCGCGGCGGCCTTCTTGAAGCGGTCACCGTCGGCCTCGACACCGACGCCCGGGAAGAAACCGTAGTGCATCGGGACGGCGAGCTTCGGCTTCATCGCCTTCACCAGCGCGGCCGCTTCGTCGACGGTCATGACGTAGCCGCCGTCGCCGATCGGTACGAACGCGACGTCGGTCTTCAACTTCTCGAGCTCGGGGAGGTGGTCGGTGTCCCCCGCGTGGTAGTAGGTACGCCCGCCGAGCTGCACGAGGTACCCGACCCAGCTGTTCGCCTTCGGATGCGCCTGCAGGCGCTGCGGATCGATGTTGTACGCCGGCACCGTCTCGAGCTTCACGCCCGCCGCGTCAATCCGCTCACCAGGCTTGACCGGCTTCACGTTGCCCGAAAGCTCCTTCGCCACGTCGGCCGGCGCCACCTGGATGGTCTTCGGACCCTTCACGCGGCGGATGTCGTCGTTCGAGTAGTGATCGCCATGCGCGTGCGTGACGAGGATCAGGTCGGCGGGCGGCAGATCGCCCTGCAGTCCCCACGGATCGATGTACACGACGAGGCGGTCGGCCCTCCAGCGCAGCGCGGACTGCTTGTACCAGGTGAAGTTCTCGAGCATTTAGGTCCTCCCCTGAACGGTGTTGCGAAGCACGCCGATGCCTTCGATCTCGACCTCGACGACGTCACCGATCTTCATGAACTCGGGCGGCTTGCGGGCGAAGCCGACGCCCTCGGGGGTCCCGGTGATGATGATGTCACCGGGCCACAGCTCGCATCCCGCGGAGAACTCCGCGACGAGGCGCGGCAGCCTGAAGACCATGAACCTAGTGTTGGAGTCCTGTTTGGTCACGCCGTTCACACGCGTCTGCACGCGCAGCCCCGTCGGGTCGAGCGCGTCCGCGCTCACGATCCAGGGACCGAGCGGTAGGTGACTGTCGAAGTTCTTCCCTTTGAACCACTGACCACCGTGACGTCGCTGCACATCGCGCACCGAAACGTCGTTCGCGCATGTGTACCCGAAGATGTGACCCATCGCGTCCGCCTCGCTGATGTCACGGCCGCCGCGGCCGATGACGACCGCGAGCTCGACCTCCCAGTCGAGCTCATCCGAGTGCGGACCCGGCCACCAGATCGGCGCATCCGGACCGGTCACGGTCGCCGGGTTCTTGCTGAAGAGCGCGGGGAACTCCGGGATCTCCTGCTGTCCGGGCGCGCCGGACCCGGCGCGCATGCGCGCGCCCTCGGCGAAGTGCTCCGAGTAGTTCCAGCCGACGCAGAACACGTTGCGCGCCGGGCGCTGGATCGGCGCGAGGAGGCGCACGCTCGACAGCTTCGCGCCGTCATGCGCTTTCGACGCGACCTCGCGCAGCCGCGCGTGGAGCGGATCTCCCGCGGCGATGATCCCGAGCATGTCGGCGGGCGCGTCGGGGACGAGGTCCGCCAGGGGCACGAGCGTGCCGTCGTCGGCGATGATCCCGATGCGCGCCCCGCGGCCGGCGTCGAATGTGGCGAGGCGCATCAGGTCGAGTCTAGGGACCTTCGGCACTTGCGGCACTCGGGTGTGCCGTTCGTACCATCGTCGTGATGTCCCGTCAGCTCACGCGCGCGCAGCGTCGCCGCGTCGCGCGCGACAAGCAGTCGCGACCAGCGTCGAAACGCGGCGGCGTATCGCGCACGCAGCTGCTCGTCGTCGGCGTCGTCGCGTTGCTCGCGGTCGCCGCGTTCATCTACATCGGCAGCTCCGGCTCGCGGACGCCGGTCGCGACCGTGCCCCCGGGCGTCGCGCAGAACGGGCAGGTGCTGGGGCAGGCGAACGCGCCCGTGACCATCGATGAGTGGGCCGACTTCCAGTGCCCGGCCTGCGGCATGTACGTGCGCAACACCGAGCCACAGATCCGTTCGACGTATGTCGCGAACGGCCAGGTGAAGATCGTGTTCCACGACTTCGCGTTCCTCGGGTCCGAGTCGAACTGGGCGGCGGAGGCCGCGCTCTGCGCGAGCGATCAGGGCAAGTTCTGGGAATACCACGACAAGCTCTACGCCTCGCAGCGCGGCGAGAACCAGGGCGCGTTCACGAAAGACAACCTCAAGAAGTTCGGGAGCGACCTCGGGCTCGGGCCCGCCTTCGCCGCGTGCGTGGACTCGGGCAAGTACGCGCAGTCGGTGCGCGACGAACAGAAGGCCGGTCAGGACCTCGGCGTGAACGCGACGCCCACGCTCTTCGTGAACGGCCAGAAGCTCGACGCGCGCGTTTACTCGTACGACGACATGAAGAAGATCATCGACCCGAAGCTGGGAAAGTAGCGATCGATACGCGCCGCGTCGTCGTCGCGTTCGCCGCGATCGGCACGGCAGTCTCGGCGTATCTCACCTGGGTCCACTACTCCGGCTCGCTCGCGCTCTGCATCGGTGTCGGCGGCTGCGAGACGGTGCAGACGAGCCAGTGGTCGATGGTCGGCGACATCCCTGTGGCGCTCGTCGGCCTTGCCGGCTACGTCGCGATCCTCGCGGTCGCTGCTGCCCGCCTCTGGCGCCCGTCGCCCTCGCTCGACCTCGCGCT
>DASQIF010000265.1:0-4845 GCA_035631715.1 Candidatus Acidiferrales bacterium | reverse complement strand
GTCGGATCGGCTCGCCGCTCCCAGCCTGGCGTTCCCGTTCGGGACGGACGCGCTGGGCCGCGACCTCTTCAGCCGTGTGCTGTTCGGCGCGCGGCTCTCGATGCAGGTCGCGGTGCTGTCCGTGGCGGCGGCGACTCTCATCGGCACAGCGCTGGGCCTCGTCGCGGGCTATACCGGCGGGCTCATCGACCTGGTCATCGGCCGCGTCACCGACGTGTTCTTCGCGTTCCCAGCGATCCTGCTCGCGCTGGGCATCGTCGCGGCGCTCGGACCGGATCCGCGGAACGTGGTCATCGCGATCGCCGTCGTCTACACGCCGATCTTCGTGCGGATCGTGCGCGGCCCGGTCCTGGCGCTGAAGGCCCGTGAGTTCGTCGAAGCCGCGCGCGCGGTCGGCGCGACGCGGATCCGGATCGTGCTCCGGCACATCGTGCCCAATCTTCTCTCGACCCTGATCGTCCAGGTCAGCCTGGCGCTGTCGTGGGCCGTGCTCACCGAGGGCGCGCTGTCATTCCTCGGCCTGTCGGCGCAGCCGCCGGCGCCGTCGTGGGGCGTCATGCTGAACGAGGGCCGGCAGTACCTGGAGTTCGCGACGCACCTCGCGATCTTTCCCGGCCTCGCGATCATGATCGCGGTGCTCGGTTTCAACCTGCTCGGGGATGGCCTTCGCGACGCGCTGGATCCGCAGCACCGATGAGGATCGTGCGCGGCGGCCCGAAGCACGTGCCGCCCCTCGCGCGGCTGATGTCAGCGTCGCCCCTCCTTCGCCGCTACCGCGTGAGCGAACGCGGTGCGAGCCGCAGCCTCGCCCGGGCGCTGCGCGAACGGGACATCCTGTTCGTGGCGCTTGACGGTCCGGACGTCGTCGGCCTGGCGTGGCTCATCGCCGCGCGCGCGCTCGACGGCGCCGTGTACCTGCGGCTCCTGCTCGTCGCGGAGACGCACCAGTCGCAGGGGATCGGCGCCGCGCTCCTCGTGCGCGGGGAGCGGCACGCCCGGCTACTCGGCTCGCGTCACCTGGTGATGCTCGTCACGAAGACGAACCGGCGGGCGCGCGCCTTCTACGAGCGACACGGGTATGCGCACGTCGGCGATCTGCCCGGATACGTGCGACCCGGGATCGCCGAGGCGCTCTATGTGAAGACCTGGCGCTAACGCGCCGTCAGCGCATCAGCTGCAAGCCGGGATTGATCGCGATGCGTCCCCAGTGGACACGCGCGACGGTGTCCTCGGTGAGGTAGGCCCAGCTCGCGAAATAAACGTAGACCGGCGACTCGAGCAACGCGGCGGGCAGCTGGGCGGCCGCGGGCAGGCCGCGATGAGACATGTAGGGCACGCCGTTCACCGCGATCGCCACGCTGTCACGCTGCAGCTCGATGCGGAAGTGGTCACGGCACACGGTGTCGGCGTCGGTCGGTGCGCACACATGCCACGCGCTGCGCTGCGGCTCGACCGTCGGCGCCCCACCGAACGTCTCGCGCGCGCCGGCAGAGCTCGCTGCGCTCAGCCAGGCGGTGATCCTGCTCTCGTCGTAGATGCGGCACTCGGAGAGGCGATCCGATGGGAGGGCGCAGCCGATCGCGGGCGACCCGGCGAAAAGGCCGGCGGCGTACCAGCCGTTCGTCTCGCGCGAGGCCGGCTGCGGCGCCGTCGTGACGACGATCTCCGGCCAGACCCGCGTCCGGTACGGCGACATGCCCGCGGCGACGTCGAACTCGATCACCAGCGCGCCATCCGCGAAGCGGAACGGCATCGCCGGCCGCATGAGGCCGCCGCCATTGTTCGGCCCGGTGAAGAAGTCCTGCGCGGAGCCCTCGTACACGCCGACCGGCGCGCCGTGGCCGGCGATGTCGACCATCCAGTGGCCGTTGTGCACGAAGTGCTGCGTGCGATAGACCGTCGTGGCCGCGCCGCTGGCGGCGCGCGCACGCTCGAACACGACGTACGACGCGGCGAGGCGCGCATGCGCGACGCCGGTGGTGAAGCCGTCGGACCAGCTGTCCTCGGAGCGCCGCGTGGTGTCGTCGGCGACGCCGAGCGTGCCTTCGCACCAGACCGGCAGCTCCGGAGCGAGAGCGCCGAGGGGCACGGCGGCCCCGGCGCAGTCCGGCGCGACGGTCCGCAAGACGCCGCTGGGCGGCGCGCTGCATGCGGCGGCGCAGACCGACGCGACGAGGAGAGTCGTGAGCAGTCGACGCATGGCGCCCAAGATACGCGCCGGGTCCGATTCCCGTTCGATCCCGTGGCGCATACGACCGGTGGGAAACTGATGACGTGTCGTGGCGGTCTGCCATCGTGGCTGCGCTCGTCATCGCAGCCTGCGCGGCCCCCGCGCCGGCCAGACCGAGCACCGCCGACGTCGCCGTTTCGCCGGTCCGCGGCGGCCGCGTGATCGAGGGGGTGTTCGCGGATGCGAAGACGTTCGCGCCGTGGCTCGCGAACGATCAGTCATCGAACACGGTGAGCGCGCTCGTGTACGACGGGCTCGTCACCGTCGACGCGAAGACCGCGGAGATCAGACCGAACCTCGGCCGATGGTCGATCTCGGCCGACGGCCTGCTGTATTCGTGGAAGATCGAGCCCGGCGCAGCCTGGTCGGACGGCAAGCCGATCGTCGGCGAGGACTACCTCACCGCGGTGCGAGCCGTCGCGCGCAGCAAGAAGACCGCGCGCGCCGCGTCGTTCCAGGACATCGAAGGCTTCGACGACTACCGCTCGGGGAAGGCGATGGGCATCAGCGGCATCAAGCTCGACCCGGCCGATCCGAAGGCGTTCACCGTGAAGTTCAAGCGTGTGTTCTGCCCCGCGCTCACGAGCGCGTTCGGCTCGGCGGCGGGTCCGATCCCGACGCAGGTGTACGGCAAGTACTTCCAGAGCGAGGAGGCGATCGCGAAGCTCGACGACGCGCCGGAGAACAGCGCGCCGCCGGTCGCGAGCGGTCCGTTCGTGTTCAAGTCGTGGAAGGCGAACGACCAGATCGTGCTCGACCGGAACGACTCGTACTTCCGCGGCTCGCCCTACCTCGACGGCTACGTGCTGAAGGTCGTCACCGATGTCACGAGCCTCGCGGCGCAGCTGCGTAGCGGAGAGATCAACTTCGGCACGATCGAGGCGAAGGATCTCGCGGACATGCGCAAGCGCGACAACCTGAGCATCTACACGTTCCAGGAGTCGTCCTACTCATACATCGGCTGGAACACGAAGAGCCCGAGTGCACCGGGGCTCGCGGACAAACGCGTGCGGCAGGCGCTCGCCTATGGGCTCGACATGGGCACTGTGGTGCAGCAGGTCCTCTACGGGCAGGGCACGCCGGTGTACCAGCACCATCTCGCCGCGTCGTGGGCGTCGGCCGCGGAGCCGGCGCTGAACCACTACCCGTACGACCCGCGCAAGGCCGAGGACCTCATCCGCGCCGCCGGCTACACGTACGGCCCGGACTCGTACTACCAGAAGGATGGGAAGCGCCTCGAGCTCAGCATGGTCACGAACTCGGGCAACAAGGTGCGCGAGACGATGCTGCAGACCGCCGTCGATCAGTACAAGAAGATCGGCGTGAAGGTGGTCCCGCGTCTGCTGCAGTTCGACGAGATGGTCGACATGCTCTCGACGCGTTCGCAGGATTTCGCGGGGTGGATCATCGGCTGGCGTCTGCCCGCCGAGCCGGACCCGTACGGCATCTGGCACTCGAGCTCGATCCCGGACCCCGCGCGGCACACGACCGGATACAACTTCGGCGCCTACACGTCGGCCGACCTCGACAAGCTCATCGACGCGGCTCGCACACCGGCGAGCGGTGACTGCACCCAGGTCACGCGCAAGGCGAGCTACGAGGCGTTCAACCGCCTTCTGAACGACGAACAGCCGTACGACTTCGGCTTCTCCCCGAACGTGCTCCTCGCCGCGACCAAGGACCTGCACGGCTTCGATCCAGGCACCTTCGGGACGTACGTGGGCGTTGAGAAGTGGTGGCTCAGCCACTAGGGCTGACACGGTACGCAGCCGTCGAGCGGGCGGATCACCGAGGCAAACGATGCACTTCGGCGCGCTGTGAACACCGGCGCTCCCGGCTCGGTAGGGAACGGTAACGGCCGCTACAGAACGGCCGTAAACTCTGGCGATTCCAAAGCCGGGTAATACCGAAAGGAGCGGAGAGGGGACCATGGCCTACCCACGTACGGGGCGCGCTCTCACTGCGGTCCTTGCGGCGAGCATGCTCGTCGCGACGGCCTGCGCCGGTAACACGCCATCAGCCAGCAATGCCCCCAGCGCGGGAGCGAGCGCGTCGGCCGCGGCCAGCGAACAGCCTCAGCAGGGCGGCAGCATCGTCGAGGGCACGACCTCCGACATCGCGACGGTGCAGCCGGTGCTCTCCAACGACACGGCCTCGGCCCGCGTGATTGGTCTTCAGTACGACAGCATCCTCATCCAGGATCCCAAGACCGGTGCGCCGACGGAGCGCCTCGCGAAGTTCAGCACGTCGGCAGACGGTCTCACCTACACGTTCGAGATGAACGCGAAGGCGAACTGGTCGGATGGGAAGCCGATCATCGCCGATGACTACCTGACCGCGATCAAGGCGGTCGGTAAGAGCAAGAAGACGGTCCGCAAGTCGAGCTACCAGGACGTCGTGGGATTCAAGGATTACAGCGACGGCAAGGCGACCACGATCTCGGGGATCACGATCGACAGCTCGAACCCGAAGAAGTGGACCGTGAAGATGACCAAGGTCTCCTGCCCGGCGATCCTCGATCTCAACACGGTGCAACCGTTGCCGACGCAGGTCTTCGGGAAGTACGTGACCGACGCATCGAAGGATGAGATCGACAACGCTCCCGAGAACACCAG
>DASQIF010000264.1:0-6611 GCA_035631715.1 Candidatus Acidiferrales bacterium | reverse complement strand
GCACGCCGGCGCGCAGAAGGCGAAGGTCTCGCTGCTCTACGGACCCGAGGGCGTCGTGGTCACGATCGAGGACGATGGCAAGGGCTTCGATGTCGAAGCGACGTTCTCGAGCGCCGAGGGCCGCGGCCATTTCGGCGTCGTCGGCATGCGCGAGCGCGCCGAGGCCGCGGGCGGCCAGCTCGTCGTGCGCAGCGAGGCGGGGCACGGCACGATCGTCCGCGCCAGCATCCCGTACCAGAGCTTCGCGGTCGTGCCCGTGGGGCGCGGCCCGATCGAGGACGTCGAGCAGCAGCCCGGCGTCGAGGCATCCGACGGCGGCGAGCGCGGATTCCTGGGGAGGCTGTTCGGCCGATGAGCGATAAGCGCAAGATCCGCATCCTCATCGCGGACGACCACGCGGTCGTGCGCAGCGGTCTGCGCTCGATCCTCGAGCAGGAGGACGACATCGAGGTGGTCGGCGAGGCGGCCGACGGGCATCAGGCGCTCGAGTCCGCGCAGGAGCTGCTGCCCGACGTGATCCTCATGGACATCAACATGGGCGACTGGGACGGCGTGACCGCGACGCGGCGCGTCCGCAACTCGACGCCCTCGTCGCGCGTGATCGTGCTCACGAACTACGACGAGGACAACCTCGTCTTCTCGTCGATCCGCGCGGGCGCCTCTGGTTACCTCCTCAAGGAGGTGACCGCGCAGCAGCTCACGAACGCGATCCGCACCGTCGCCGACGGCTTCTCGCTGATCTACCCGAGCGTCGCACGTCGCGTGCTCGATGAGTTCGGACGCCTGCGCGTCGGCGCGGCGCAGCCCGACGAGGACACCGGCTACTCCGACCTCACCCCGCGCGAGCGCGAGGTCCTGAAGCTCATCGCGAGCGGCCGCGCGAACAAGGAGATCGGTACGGAGCTCGGCATCAGCGAGCGCACCGTGAAGACGCACATCTCGAACATCTTCAGCAAGCTCCAGCTCACCGACCGCACGCAGGCCGCGCTCTATGTGCACAACCGGGGTCTGCTCGAGAAGGCGTAGTCCCGTCTAGCGGACGGTCGAGAAGCTCGCGGTCGCGCCGGCGGCGCTCACCACGTACGCGCCCGGCGCGGCGGTCGAACCGAAGGAGCCCCGGTAGATCCCGAACGCGTCGGTGGTCACGGTGAAGGTAAGGCTGTACGACGCGCCGCCGGCGATCCGCACGCGCACCTCAGAGAGCGGCGCGCCCGTCACGAGCGTCCAGGTGACGTTCCCCTTTGCGTCTGCCGCACCGATGGTGATCGCGGATGCGGTCGCGCCCAGACGCGCCTCGAGTGCGTCGACGGACTCACCCGATACGGAGCGATACGCGACCTCGAACGGGTATCCGCTGCCGACCGCGTCGAGCGTGCGCACGACGCCCGACCAGCTGATGCGCTGCTCCATCGTGCGCACCGCGTCGGCCGTGAATTCGTAGAGCGGTCGTCCGACGCGCGCGTAGGAAGCGTGGAAGTCGGCGAGCGTGCTCAGCTGCGCGAAGGCGACGGTGTGCGATGCGGCGATCGCGCGGCCCGTGAGGTCCGCGCCGTCGTTCCACGCGGCCGCGCCCGGCGCGCCCTCTTCCACCAGCGTCGCGATCCCCTCGTCCAGCCAAACAGGGATGTCGTTCCCGCGGGTGACCTCGCGGATCATGAGGTGCGTCAGCTCGTGCTCGATCGCGGCGCTCATGCGGTCGTGACCCGCGGAGGCCCAGTTGACGGCGATCGTGCTGGTCCCACGGTCGAAGATCCCGCCGTAGGTGCTCGCGACGTACGCGGCGGTGTCGCTCGAGTACCCGAACAGCTGAGCCGCGCCCGTGGCGAACGAATCGTTCGTGCCGAAGAGGAGCACGCGCGGACGTGCGTTGAAGGTGCGTCCGAAGAGCGTCTCGACACGCTCGACCGAGCGATCCACGCCCGCCGCGACAGCGAGGGCGTCGGATCCCGGGACGGTCACCTCGACGCGCACGTCCGCGCGCTGGGAGGGGAGAACGACGAGCGGAACGGTGGTCTCGCGGCGGACGCCGCCGGTCGGCACGTTGAGGCAGAACGAGAGGAAGCCGTCGACCTGCGTGCAGTCGGCGCTCGTGTCGGAGGCTGCGGCCGTGCCGCGGAACGCCACGAGGACCGCCAGCGCCAGGATCCCCGATCCGACCAGCCACAGGACGCGTCTCATGCCACCCTCGCTTCGGTAACCCCGCTAACTCAGTGAGTCCGGAGGCTTTGCGTCCCCGCCTCGCGACGGGTTTGCCGTTTCGTGCCGACCTGGGCCGCTGCCCGGGTCGATGCGTACGTTAAGCGCGTCCGCACGCGCGAACAGAGGCGAGGAAGTCCCCGCCGCGCGCCCGAGCGGGTCACCGTGGGTGCAGGTGCCTCGCCTAGTGCAAACGGACTAACCGAGGGCCGGCGGCGTTGCCCCGCGGCGCCGCAGCCCGAGGACCGAGAGGAAGAAGCTCGCGAGCATCGTCTCGGCGCCGAGCGCGAACGCCGTCGCTGAGACGATGCTGAGGCGCAGCGTCGTCGGCGACGCGTCGGCGAGCGAGCCGAAGCCCGCGTCCGACCAGACGCGCAGTGCCCAGACGGCGCAGCCCACCCCGATCACGAGCAGGGCGAAGCCGGCGACGAGGCCCGTCTCGAGCGTGACGAAGCGGAAGAGACGTCCGAGGCGCGGATCGTCGGGCAGCAGCCCCTCGCTGATCGCGAACACCTTGGTGAAGACGCCGAAGGCCAGGGCCTGGAAGCCGACGATGAGCGCCGCCGCCGCGTACACCAGCGTGTGGACGTCCAGGCTCACCGCTCCGACGGCGAACGTACCGAGGAGCAGTCGCGCACCGACGAGCGCGCCCGCGGTCATGAGCACGAGCCCCGGATAGAGGAACAACCAGCGCGGGCTGTACAGCAACAGGAAGCGCAGGTGACGCCACCCGTCGCGCCAGGTGCGCAGGTGCGGTCGGCGGGGACGGCGGTCGCGCCGCAGGACCGTGGGGACCTCGGCGATGCGCAGGTGGGCGAGGTGTGACTTGACCGCCATCTCGCTCGCGAACTCCATCCCGGTGGTGCGCAGGTCGAGCGCGAGGATCCGATCGCGGCGGAACGCGCGCATGCCGCAGTGGAAGTCGCCCGTTGCGCCGCCGAAGAACAGGCGCGCGACGAACGAGAGCACCGGGTTGCCGAGATAGCGATGCAGCGCTGGCATCGCGCCGGGCTCGATACCGCCGGTGAAGCGGTTCCCCATCACGAGGTCGTCGCCCGCGCGGAGCTTCGCGAGGAATGGCTCGATTGCCGACAGGTCGTACGAATCGTCGGCGTCGGCCATGAGCACGTAGGTGCCACGCGCCGCGGCAATGCCCGCCTGGAGCGCGGCGCCGTAGCCGCGCGCGGGGACGTCGACCACTCGTGCTCCGGCGCGCGCCGCGATCTCGCGCGACGTGTCGGTGGATCCGTTGTCGGCGACGACGACCTCGCCGCGCACGCCGAGCCGCGCGAGCGTCGCCACCGCCGTGGCGACGACATCGCCGACGGTCGTCTCCTCGTTGAGGCACGGCAGCAGGACGGTGAGCTCGAGGTCGTCCATCGGCGCCATCATCAATGGAGGTCGAGCGCCGCGTCGATGACCCGATCGACGACAAGCTCGCTCGCGCCACCGCACGTCACGCGCACCATCCCGCCGGAGGGCGTCGCGGCCGCGGGCAGCCAGACCCAGTGACGGGCCGGCAACGGGCTGCCGGCATGACCCACGTCCAGTCGCGCATCGATGGGATAGCCGATGCGCAGCTCGAGCAACGTCCCGCGACCGCCGGATGGGACGTCAAGGCCGTCGAACCCGCACGGGATGCGCAGCGGAGCGCTGGTCAGGACGCGACCGGCCGCCGCCACGTCGGCGACGCTCGGCTCGTCGGTCGCGATGACGAACGCGTCGGCGACGCCGGCGGGCGCATCGGCCATGCGATACAGCGAGAACGCGCGCGACCCGACCCAGCGCCAGGCCCGCGAGATCCAGAGCGGGTTGGACCATGGGTCACTCACGAACATCGTTCGGTAGAGACCATGCGGGATCGAGCGCAGGAGCTCGTTGCTCAGGTTCTCGTTCGTGAGCATGAGCCCGTCCCGCTTGGCGTAATAGAGGACGGTCGGGTCGTAGCCGAGCCCGACGACGAGGACATCGTCGGTCGGACGCGTGTCGGCCGCGATGAGCCGCGCGGGCGCGGCGAGGCCGCCAGGGTCATAGGCGTTGTCGTACGTGCGCGTCCAGTACCCGGAGTCGTACCAGAGGCTGGCCGCGATCGTGGCGACGACGAGCGCGCCGACGACCGCGCGCGCGGTGTTCGTGCGCATGCGGCGCCACGACCACATCGCTCCGGCCGCCGCGAGGAGCGCCAGCTGCGCCGAGACCGCGACGAAGTAGTAGTCGTGCTGACGGTAGGCGCCCCAGAAGATCTCGATCGGCAGGACGATCGACGCGATGATCCCGGCCCACAGGCTCGCACGTGGCGCGCGCACAGCGGCGGCGATGCCGAGGGCCACGAAAGCGACGACGAAGCGGCCGATGGCGAGCGTCGTGAGCTCGCCCCCGACGCGATCGAGCTGGATGGGGTCGACGCGATTCGCGAACGACCCGTAGTAATAGGTGCGCCAGAGCGGACCCGTCGATTGGAGGAACGACGCCGCCGGCTCGGTGGCCTTGATGCTGTCGCCGTACGCGAGCCACGCGAGTGACGCCGCGAGCGGTATGGCGCCGAGCGCGATGAGCCGGGGGTCGAGTCGCGTCCGTACATAGGAGAGCGCGGCGGCGGGCTCGATGCGATCACGCGCGAGGAAGAGCGGGATCGCGCATGCCGCGAAGGTCGGTGGCTTCACGAGCGCGGCCACGACGCCGAACAGGAGCGCGACCGGCCACCACCTCGGGCCACGCCCGTCGCGCCACCGCATGCCCGCCCAGACGTAGGCGATCCCCGCACCGAGGGCGAGGTACTCGATCATCGAGGTCCGGCTCCAGAGGAGCGCGAGCGGCGTCGTCACGAAGATCGCGACTGCGACGAGCGCGGTGCGCCCGTCCGAGAGATCGCGCGCGAAGAGCCACAGCGCGACCGCGCATCCGATGAAGGTCACGAGCCCCGCGATCCGCATCGCCGGATCGGTCGGCACACCGAGGGTCATGACCACTGCCCCGAGCGTCTGGAAGAGCGGGAACTCGGACGGCAGGACGAAGGGCGGTCCGAAGATCGGGACGAGCGGCCTGAACAGGTCGAACCCGCGTTCGTGGAAGAGCTCCGCCGTCCACGCGGTCCAGGTCTGCCGGAAGGAGTGCTGCTCGAGGAGCGGCTGACCCAGCGTCGGGAGTCGCGGGATCACCGCGACGACGAGCAGCGCGACGAGGATCCGCACGTCGACGGCGACGCGCCGCAGCGCGTTCACGAGGTCCAAGGCGCGCGGACGAGACGGCGGCGGAACACGATGAGACCGACGACCGCGAAAAGCCCGAGGGCGACCAGCGGCGTCTTTATCGGCGTCGACACGTAGCGCGCGGTGATGAAGTGCATGCCCGGCGGCACGTCGAACGCGATGAAGCCCGGCGTCACGAGGTAGGTCGGCACCGCCGCGTCGTCGACGGTGACGTGCCAGTTCGGGTGGTACGTGACCTTGAGCACGACGAGCGACGGCCCGCTGTCGCAGCCGAGCAGCGCGTCGTACCGGTCGTCCTGCATCCGCTCGTACGCGACGTGGCGCGTGTCGAAGCACATCGGCGTCGCCGCGGACTCCGGCGCCGCAGGGGCGGGGTACGCGAGCTTCGCGAACGCGTGACCCGCGGCGCGGGGCGTCGCGTCGCGTTCGCCATAGAAGAGGTCGGAGTCGGTCGCGTACGTCCGCGTGCTGACCGTCTGCGCGAAGCTGGTCCAACCGCTCGTCGGCGCGCCATAGATCGTGTACTTCCCGACCGTCCGCAGCGGGCTTAGGAAGCTCGGCACGGACTGATCGGTGCGCGCGACGGCGTACCGGACGTTGAAGAGATCCCACTGCGCGCGGTCGTTCACGTCGAACGTGAACGCGAGGTCGCCGGTCAGGGACAGCGACGCGTAGGGCTTGGCCATGCGCGGCAGGCCGGCCATGTTCAGCACGTCGGGGAATCGCGCGCTGTTGAAGGGCACGAAGTCGAGCGCCTTCTGCCAGTCGTCATTGAGGCCGGCGTAGACGCGGCCAGGCGGAAGATCGTCGAGCGCCGCGACGACGCCCGCGACGTCGGTGTCGCGAGCGATCGCGTCGCGCGTCTCGGTCATCCACGTCGTGTTCCACGAGTAGTAGTCGGCGCGCTCCAGGAACGCGGGCATGAGCAGCACCAGCAGAACGCCACCCGCGATCGCCGCGCGGCGGGGTGATGCGGCGGCGCGCGCGAAGCTCCACGCCGCGGCGGCCCCGATGCCGATGAGGAGCACCGCCGCGACGTCGACACCGCCGACGAAGCGGTGCACATGGAGGCCGTGCGAGAACGGCAGCAGATCCGCGAGCGCGCCGAGGCTGGTGCGACCGGACCACAGCACCAGCCACACCGCGAGGAGCGCGAGCCCGAGCGCGGCGGTGCGGTCGCGCCAGCGGATCGCCGCGCCCACGCCG
>DASQIF010000263.1:0-3013 GCA_035631715.1 Candidatus Acidiferrales bacterium | reverse complement strand
CGCAGTACGTCGAGGTGATGGTGCGCTGGCTCAATCTCATCGATGAGGGAAAGCCGCTCACGCTCTTCGGCGACGGCACCTCATCCGTCGACTTCGTGTACATCGGCGACGTCGCGCGCGCGAACCTGCTCGCGTGCGAGGCGAAGGCGACCGACGCTATCGTGAACGTCTGCAGCGGGGTCGAGACGCGCATGCGCGACCTCGCGGCGCTGCTGCTCGAGATCACCGGAAGCCGTGTCGGACTCGAATTCAAGCCGCAGCCGCCCGGCGCGCTGCCCGCGCGCCGCGTCGGCGACCCGACCCGTGCCGAGACGGTCATCGGATTCCGGGCGCAGACCGCGCTGGCAGACGGCGTGCGACAACTGATCGCGTGGCGGCGGGAGACGCTCGCCGCAGCTGCTGGGAGGTAGCCCGTGGCCACCGAGACACACAAGAAGCTCAACGTGCCGATCACCAAGCCCGCGCTCGGCGAGGAGGAGGCGCGCGCGCCCTTCGAGTCGATCCGGAGCGGCTGGGTGACGCAGGGCCCGAAGGTGGCCGAGTTCGAGAAGGCCGTCGCGTCGTACGTCGGCGCGAAGCACGGCGTCGCGACGACGTCGTGCACGACCGGCCTGCACCTCGCGCTCGCGGCCGCGGGCATCGGCGCGGGTGACGAGGTCATCGTGCCGTCGTTCACCTTCATCGCGTCGGCGAACGCGGTGCTGTACACCGGCGCCGAGGTCGTCTTCTGCGAGATCGACCCGCGCACCTTCAACATCGACCCGAACGACGTCGAGAAGCGCATCACCAAGCGCACCAAGGCGATCATGCCCATCGACCAGATCGGCCTCGCATGCGACATCGACGCCATCAACGCGATCGCGAAGAAGCACGGCCTCGACGTGGTCGAGGACGCCGCGCCCGCGATCGGCGAGTCGTACAAGGGGCGGCGGGTCGGGTCGAACGCGCACCAGACCGTGTTCTCGTTCCACCCGCGCAAGGTCATCACGACCGGCGAGGGCGTCATGATCACGACCGAGGACGACGCGGTCGCCGACCGCGCGCGCAAGCTGCGCGCGCACGGCATGAGCGTGTCGGACCTCGAGCGGCACAAGGCCGACCGCGTGATCATCGAGGAGTACAACGAGCTCGGATTCAACTACCGCATGACCGACATCCAGGCGTCGATCGGCCTCGTGCAGCTCCGCAAGCTCGACGAGCTGCTCCGCATCCGCCGCAAGAAGGCCGCGAGGTACAACGAGGAGCTGGCGGAAGTGAAGGGCGTCGAGGTGCCCTACGTCCCGCCGTACGCGGAGCACACCTATCACGCGTACTGCCTGCGTCTTACGAAGGAGTGCCGGCTTGACCGCGAGGACCTCATGACGAACCTGCTCCGGCGCGGCATCGCGACGCGGCGCGGCGTCCTCGACCACGTCGAGGCCGTGCTTCTTCGCGATCGCGTTGATCGCGTCGATGTCGCAGGCGAGGCCGATCTGGTCGATGGGCATGATCGCCTTGGTGCGCTTGGTGATGCGCTTCTCGACGTCGTTCGGGTCGACGTTGAACGTGCGCGGGTCGATCTCGCAGAACACGACGTCGGCGCCCGTGTAGAGCACGGCGTTCGCCGACGCGATGAAGGTGAACGACGGGACGATGACCTCATCACCGGCGCCGATGCCGGCCGCGGCGAGCGCGAGGTGCAGGCCGGTTGTGCACGACGTCGTCGCGACGCCGTGCTTGGCGCCCACGTACGACGCGACCGCCTTCTCGAACTCGGCCACCTTCGGCCCCTGCGTCACCCAGCCGCTGCGGATCGACTCGAAGGGCGCGCGCGCCTCCTCCTCGCCGAGCGCAGGCTTGGTGATCGGGACGTTCAGCTTCTTCTGTGTCTCGGTGGCCATGACTACCTCCCAGCGGGCGCGGCCAGCGTCTCCCGCCGCCACGCGATCAGCCTTCGCACGCCGTCTGCCAGGGCGGTCTGCGCCCGGAACCCCAGGACCCTCTCGGCGCGGGTGGGGTCGCCGACCCGTCGCGCGGGTAGCGCGCCGGCCGGCTGCGGCTTGTATTCGATGCCGACCGTGCTCCCGGTGATCTCGAGCAGCAGCGCCGCGAGGTCGCGCATGCGCGTCTCGACCCCGCTGCAGACGTTCACGATAGCGTCCGTCGGCTTCGCGTCGCACGCCAGCAGATTCGCGCGCGCCACGTCGCCGATGTACACGAAGTCGACCGACGACGTGCCGTCGCCGAAGAGCGTGAGCGGCTTGCCCTCGTCGATGAGATTGAGCCAGCGGACCATGACCTCGACGTACTGGGAGCGCACGTCCATGCGCGGCCCGTACACGTTGAAATAGCGCAGCGTTGTCGTGGGCAGATCGCGCAGGTGCGCGAACGCGCGCGCCATCTGCTCGTTGGCGACCTTCGCCGCGCCGTACACCGTCGTGCCGGCGAGGGGCTGGTCCTCGTCGATCGGCAGCCGCTCCGGCTCGCCGTACACCACCGCGCTCGATGCGAGCACGACGCGCTTGCACTTCGCGTCAGCGGCCGCCTCGAGCACGTTGAACGTGCCGTCGACCATGACCTCCTGGCACTCGCGCGGTAGCTCCTGGCAGCGCGTCCAGCGGAGCGCGGCCTGATGGAACACGAAGTCCGCGCCGGCGATGTTCGCGCGCACCGCCTCGCGGTCGCGGATGTCGAGCTCGACCAGGCGCGCCTTCCCGGTGCGCAGCGCATCCGCGAGGTTCTCCGGGACGCCGCGCACCAGCGCGTCGAGCGCTATGACCTCGCGCGCGCCGGCGGCGATCGCCGCGTCGACGATGTGCGAGCCCACGTTGCCCGCGCCGCCGGTGACGACGACGCGCGCGCCGGAGAGCGCCCTCACCTCGCACGCACCTCGTACCCGTTGTACGTGCCGCCGACGGCGAGCGCGATCTCGCGCATCGCCTCCTGCGTCGCGACCTCCCGGTCGCGCTCCGCGAGCGAGTCGTGCGTCGCGATGAGGAGCCAGTCGTCGCCGTCGGATGCGGGGCCGGCCTCG
>DASQIF010000262.1:0-8980 GCA_035631715.1 Candidatus Acidiferrales bacterium | reverse complement strand
GCCTCCTGGTGTTCGTCACCGACGTGCCGGGCGTGCGCAGCAAGGACGGCAAGGTCGTCGGGGCCCTAGACCGGGAGCGCGCGAAGGCCCTGGTGGACGACGGCACGATCGAGGGCGGCATGCTGCCGAAGGTCGAGGCGTGCCTCATCGCGTCCGGCTCCGGCTGCCGCGCCGCGATCGTCGCGGCGCGCTCGAGCGACGCGATCGAGCGGCTGCTCGCGGGCGAGCGCGTCGGGCCGGTCTTCGAGGCGGCGGCGTGAAGGAGCTCGCGCGCAAGCAACACCGCCAGCAGGCGCTCCTGCGCGTCGTGGGGCAGCAGAAGCTCGCGACGCAGCAGGACCTCGTGCGCGCGCTCAAGGGCGCGGGCTTCGAGGCGACGCAGGCCACCGTCTCGCGCGACATCGTCGAGCTCGGTCTGGTGAAGGTCGCCCGCGACGGGACGCACGCGTACGCGGCGCCCACGGCGGTCGCGAGCGGCGGCGGCACGGACAGGCTGCGCCGCTTCTGCGAGGACTATCCGGTCGAGGGTCGCCTCGCCGGCAACCTCGTCGTGCTGCGCTCGCCACCGGGGACGGCGAACGCGATGGCCATCGCGCTCGACACGTCGGAGCTCGGCGAGATCATCGGCACCGTCGCCGGTGACGACACCGTATTCGTGGCGACGTCCACGGACCGCCACGCGCGGTCACTCCTGACGCGTCTCACGGCGTTCGGGATCTCGCGAAAGGAGCGCTGATTCGATGACGAAGTCCCTCACCGGTGAGACCTGCGTACTCGCATACAGCGGCGGTCTCGACACGTCCGTGGCGGTCGCGTGGCTGCGCGAGACCTACGGGCTCGAGGTCGTGACCTGCACCGGCGACCTCGGCTCGGTGAAGGATCTCGGCGCGGTGCAGAAGAAGGCGATCGCGAGCGGCGCGCGAAAGGCGATCGTGCAGGACGCGCGCGACGTCTTCGTCGAGTACTTCGTGTGGGCGGGGCTGCAGGCCGACGCGCTCTACCAAGATCGCTATCCGCTGGCGACGGCGCTCGGGCGTCCGCTGCTCGCGAAGCTCCTCGTCGATGCCGCGCGCGCCGAGGGCGCGCGATACGTCGCGCACGGCTGCACCGGCAAGGGCAACGACCAGGTGCGCTTCGATCTGGCGGTCGGCGCGCTCGCGCCGGATCTCAAGGTGATCGCGCCGATGCGCGGCGGCATGAACATGACGCGCGACGAGGAGATCGACTACGCGAAGAAGCGCGGCATCCCGGTCGAGGCGACGAAGAAGAGCCCGTACAGCGTCGACGAGAACCTGTGGGGCCGCTCGATCGAGGCCGGCGTGCTCGAGGACCCCTGGGGTGCGCCGCCGCGCGATGTCTTCCAGTGGACCGCCGATCCCGACGAGGCGCCGGACAAGGCGCGCGAGCTCGTGATCGCGTTCCGCGAAGGTATCCCGGTGAGCCTCGATGGCGAGGCCGTCGGCGGCGTCGAGCTCATCGAGCGCCTCAACAAGGTCGGCGGGAAGTACGGGGTTGGTCGCATCGACCAGATCGAGGACCGGCTCGTCGGCATCAAGTCCCGCGAGATCTACGAGGCGCCGGCGGCGGTCATCCTTCACGCGGCGCACAAGGCGCTGGAGGAGATGGTCCTCACGCGCGACGCGCTCCGCTTCAAGGCGCAGGTCGCGAAGGAATACGCCGACCTCATCTACAACGGGCTCTGGTTCACCGCGCACCATCAGGACCTCGCGTCCTACGTGCGCAGCACGCAGCGCTTCGTCTCCGGCGAGATCCGCGTGCGTCTCGATCGCGGCGTGCTGACGATCGTCGGCCGCCGCTCGCCGCACTCGCTCTACTCGACCGCGCTCGCGACCTACGGCAAGGGCGATCTCTTCGACCACAAGGCGTCCGAGGGCTTCATCACGGTGTTCGGCATGTCGTTGCGGACGCAGGCGCGCACGCAGGCGCTGTGGGGCGAGGGCACCGCCGCGGCGCTCGACGTCCCGAAGAAGGAGCTCGCGGCGCCGAAGGCCGCGGCGAAGAAGCCGACCCAGAAGACGAAGCAGTGACCGACAAACCGCTCTGGTCCGGCCGCTTCGCGGGGTCTCTCGATCCGGCGATCTGGTCGTTCACCGCGTCGCTCGAGCTCGACAAGCGCATCGCGCTGCACGATGTGCGCGGCAGCATCGCGCACGCGCGGATGCTCGGGCGGCAGGGCATCCTCCCCGCGGCCGAGGCGGCCGCGATCGTGAGCGCGCTGGAAAGGATCGCCGACGATCTGCGCGCCGGCACGTTCCCGTGGCCGGCCGACGCCGAGGACGTGCATTCGGCGGTCGAGCGCGTTCTGACCGAGCGCATCGGGGCGGTCGGCGGGATGCTGCACACCGCGCGGAGCCGGAACGACCAGGTCGCGCTCGACCTGCGCCTCCTCGTCGTCGAGCTGCTCGATGACCTCGATCGATCGGTGAAGACGCTCGCGCTCGCGCTCGTGGCACGGGCGGAGCAGGAGATCGAGACGCTCCTCCCCGGTTACACGCACCTGCAGCGCGCGCAGCCGGTGTCCCTCGCGCATCACCTGCTCGCTCATGTCGAGGCGCTGCGCCGCGACCGCTCGCGTGTCGCGGACGCGCGGACGCGGACGGCGGTCTCGCCGCTCGGCGCGGGCGCGCTCGCCGGCGTGCCCTATCCCATCGATCCGGCGTCGGTCGCGAACGAGCTCAAGCTCGAGCGGACGTTCCGCAACAGCATCGATGCCGTCGCGGATCGCGATTTCATCGCGGAGTTCACGTTCGTCGCGGCGCTCGCGGCGGTGCACGCCTCGCGGTTGGCGGAGGAGCTCGTGCTCTGGACGTCGATGGAGTTCGGTTTCGCCGAGTTTTCCGACGAGCACGCGACGGGATCGAGCATCATGCCGCAGAAGAAGAACCCCGACGTGGCCGAGCTCGTGCGCGGCCGCGCCGGTCGCATCATCGGCGACCTCGTCGCCGTGCTCACCACGCTCAAGGGTCTCCCGCTCGCGTACGACGGCGATCTGCAGGAGCAGCGCGTGCCCCTCTACGACGCCGCGGCCGTCGCGCCCGCGCTCGACGCGCTCGCGACCGTCATCGCGGGGCTGCGCTTCGACCGCGACGCGATGCGCCGCGCCGTCGACCGCGGGATGCTGACCGCGACCGACCTCGCCGATCACCTCGCGCGCCAGGGCGTGCCGTTCCGCGAGGCGCACGAGATCGTGGGTGGCCTGGTGCGCGAGCGCCTGGCGGCGGGACAGGACCTCGGCGGGATCACGCTCGAACAGCTGCGCAAGGTCGACGCGCGCTTCACCGCCTCGGCGGTCGATGAGATCGCCCCGGAGCGGTCGCTCGCGTCGCGCTCGTCGCCCGGAGGCACCGCTCCGGATCGCGTCCGCGAGGCGCTCGCCGACGCTCGCAAGACCCTCCGCGGATGACCGCGCGCATCCGACCCGCGCGCGTCGAGGATGTCGAGGCGATGCGGGAGCTGATCGATCGGTACGCGAACGAGGACCGCATGCTGTCGCGGTCGCGCGACTTCCTGCTCGAGCATCTGCGCGACTTCTTCGTCGCGGAGGACGACGGCGAGTTCCAGGGGTGCGTCGCGCTCGCGGTGCTGACGCGCGATCTCGCCGAGGTCCGCTCGCTCGCGGTGCGGCCCGACGCGGGCGGCAAGGGGATCGGCAAGGCCCTCGTCCTCGCCTGCATCGAGGAGGCGCGACGCCTCGGTCTGCGCCGCGTCTTCGCGCTCACGCTGGTGCCCGACTTCTTCGTGCGCTGCGGCTTCACGCTCACGAGCCTCGGGCGCCTTCCGGAGAAGAGCGCCGCCGAATGCCCGGTGTGCCCCAAGCGCACCGCCTGCGACGAGCACGCGATGCTGCTGCATCTCGACGGGACGCGACCGCAGCCGCTCGCCGCCGGCGAGCCGTGGGGCTACACACGAATCTTTCTCGGCCACGAACCGCGTCAGAACACTTAGGGTTCTTGCGTGGGACGCACCGCCAAGAGCATCGTCGCGGGATTCGACGCGGTGGTCATGGCCGGCGCCGCGTACAGCGAGACCGGCGGCGGCTTCGCGCTCACCCCGCCGTATCTGATCCTCTGGGGCGCCGCGGCGGCCGCGGCGATCTGCGCCATCGTCGTCTTCGCGAACGGCTCGTCGCTCGTCGCGTGGTCCGCGATCGGCTACATCCTGTTCGGCGGACTGCTGACGTCGGGCGGCATCCACTGGCCGCTGCTCGCGCTCGCGGTCGCGCTCATGGCGCTCGTCCCGCGGCCGCGCGACTCGATCTGGACCGGCGTCGGACTCGCCCTGCTGGTCGCGCTCGCGGCCCGATTGATCATCGGCGTGCTCATTTAGCATCGTGTGCGAATGACGACGCGGCCCACCGTTCGCGCGGTGAACGGGATCGTGGCGACCGACCATCACCTCGCGACCGCGGCGGGCATCGCGGTCCTGCGCGACGGCGGGAACGCCGTGGACGCGGCCATCGCCGCGGCCGGCGTGTGCGCGGTGACCCAGCCGCATCGCACCTCGATCGGCGGCGACCTCTTCGCCCTGGTGTACGACGCGCGCTCGCGTGAGGTCAGCGCCTACAACGGCTCCGGCGCCGCGCCGGCGTCGATCGACGTCACGCGGTTCGTGAACGGTTTCCCTGGCGAGGGCGCGATCATCGGGACGGTGCCTGGCGTCGCCGCGGCCTGGGCCGACCTGTCGCGCGATCAGGGGCGGCTGGGCCTCGACAAGGTGCTCGAGCCCGCGATCCAGTACGCGGAGGAGGGCTTCCCGGTCAGTGACGGGCTCGCGGAGGCGTTCGTCGACAGCGGCGCCCGATTCGATGACGAGAGCGCGCGCGTGTTCGGCCCGCGCGGCCGGTTCCCGAAGGCCGGCGACATCCTCCAGCAGCCCGACCTCGCGGCGACGCTGCGGGAGGTCGCGCGCTCCGGTGCGGCTGGCTTCTACGGCGGTGCGTTCGCCGAGCGCTTCAGCGAGGCCGTCCGCGCCGCCGGCGGTGAGATCACAGCCGAGGATCTCGCGGCACATCGCACCGACCGTGCCGCGCCGGCGTCGGTGACGTACCGGGGCCTCACCGTCCATGGGCAGCCGCCGGTGTCCCAGGGTCACATCCTGCTCGAGGAGCTCGCGATCGCTGAGGGGCTCGACATGGGCGAGCTCGCGTGGGGCAGCGCGGAGCTCGTGCACGCGATGGTCGAGATCAAGAAGATGGCCTTCGCCGATCGCGACGCGTACGCGGGCGATCCGCGCATGGTGCCGTTCGACGTCGCGCGGCTCTTCGACACGTCGTTCGCGGACGCGCGGCGCCGCGCGATCCCGCAGCGCGCCAGCGACCGCGTCGACGCCGGCGAGATCGCCGCCGCGACACCGGCCGACACGACCTACCTCGCGGTCGTCGACCGAGAGGGCAACGCGGTCTCGCTCATCGAGAGCGTCTTCAGCGAGTTCGGCTCGGCGTTCGTGGTGCCGGGGACGGGCGTGCTCCTCAACAACCGGCTCATCGGGTTCTCTTTAGATCAGTCCTCGCCGAACGCGCTCGCGCCGCGGAAGCGTCCGGTGCACACGCTCAACACGGTGATCGCGCTCAGCGGCACGACGCCGCGCTTCGTGTTCGGCACGCCGGGCCGCCACGCACAGGTGCAGACGAACTTCCAGCTCGCCGTCGGCCTCATCGACCACGGCTTCGACGTCCAGAAGGCCATCGAGGAGCCGCGCTGGTATCACGAATCGGGGCGTGCGCTGAAGGTCGAGACGCGGTTCGCGGAGGCCACGCGGCGCGGGCTCACGGCGCGAGGTCACGAGCTCAGCCTCATCGGCGACTGGGCCGAGGTGACGGGTGGCGCCCAGGCCATCGCGGTCGACCCGAGCGGCGTCTTCAGCGGTGGCGCGGACCCGCGCCGCGAGGGTCACGCGGCGGGGTACTGAGACGTTTTCCCCGCCGGTGGGTATCTCCTTTCGGATGGTCCGCTCGCCTTTCGTCGTCGCAGTGTTCATCGCTTCGTTCTTTCTCTCCGCGTGCGAGCCGGCCCAGCCGCAGCCCGACGCGGTGGCCAGGTCGTACGCCGATCTCTGGCAGAAGGCCGACTACCAGAAGATGTGGGACCTCCTCTCCGACGACGCGAAGGCGCGCGTCGGCACCGACGGTTTCGTCGATCGCCTCCCGCGCATCGCTGACGAGATGACGCTGAGATCGCTCGACGTGAAGGTCGGCCCCTCGAGCCGGCCGCTCGTGAACGGCTCGCCCGACGCGCAGCACGCGACGGTCCCGCTCGACATCACCTATCACACCGCCCGCGTCGGCGACGTGCGTCGCACGACGACGCTGGCGATGGTCTTCGTCGGCGACAAGGACAAAGGCGTCTGGAAGATCGCCTGGTCGCCCGAAGCGCTCCTTCCGAACCTCACCCCGGGACGACTGGTTCGCATGACGCGCCTGCCCACGACGCGCGGCCGCATCATCGCACGCGACGGCACCGAGCTCGCGACCTTCACTGAGGGCGCGGTCGTTGGCGTCGTGCCCGGCCAGGTGCGCTCGCAGCCGGCGATGATCGCCAGCCTCGGGCCGGTGCTCGGCCTGAGCGCGGACGCGATCCAGGCGAAGCTCGCGCAGCCGTGGGTCACGAACGACACGTTCGTCCCGATCCGCACGCTCTCCGGCCCCGCGCTCGACGCGGCGAAGCCGAAGCTCAGCGTCATCGAGGGCGTGCAGGCGCAGGCGACACGCGTGCGCAGCTATCCGACCGGCCTCGCGTCGCAGACGCTCGGCTATCTCGCCGAGGCGAGCGACGCCGATGCGCAGAAACGCGCGGCGCGCGGCGTCGAGGCCGGCGACATGATCGGCAAGGCGGGCAGCGGACTCGAGGACACGCTCGACGACGTGCTCGGCGGGACGTACGGGTGGCGCCTCACGATCATCGAGCCGAACGGCCAGGTCGCCGAGACGCTCGGCGAGACCGCGGCCGTCCCGGGCAACGATGTCGTCCTGTCGCTCGACGTGAATCTGCAGCGGGCCGCCGAGAACGCGCTCGGGGATAGGAAGGGTGCGATCGTCGCCGAGGATCCCTGGAGCGGCGAGATCCGCGCCATCGCCAGCCGTCCGACGTATGACCTGAACGCGTTCATCAGTGGCGACGCCGCCGCCATCGCGAAGTACTCGGCGGATCAGAACAAGCCGCTCTTCAATCGCGCGACCTTCGGTCAGTACCCGACCGGCTCCTCATTCAAGCCGGTGACCGCCGCCGCCGCGCTGCGCACCGGGCTCTACAAGTACGGTGACCTGCTGCCGTGCCCGGTGCGGTGGACCGGCTACGGGCCGCAGTGGGTGCAGCTGAACCATGAGACCGGCGATCTCGGGAACATCGATCTGCGCACGGCGATGGCGCGCTCGTGCAACACCTTCTTCTACGAGCTCGGCAAGCGTCTGAACGACCGCGATCCGAACCTCCTGCCGGACGCCGCGAAGAGCTTCGGGCTCGGGAAGGCGACGGACATCGATTACGTCCTCGAGGCCCAGGGCATCGTCCCGAGCCCGGCGTGGAAGCAGTCGTACTTCAAGACCGCCGCGGACCAGGTCTGGAACCCGGGCGACGCGACGAACCTCGCGATCGGCCAGGGCTTCTTGCTCGCCACGCCGATCCAGATGGCGAACTACGCCGCTGCGCTCGCGAACGACGGCATCGTGTGGAAACCGCGCCTGGTGACCGAGATCCGCGATCGGTCAGGCGCGTCGGTGAAGAAGCTCGAGCCGACGCAGGCCGGTCACGCGAACGCGACGAACACCGAGCTCTCGCTCATCCGCGACACGATGCACGCCGTCACGGCGGACCGGGACGGCACCGTCTCGTTCGTGTTCCAGAACTACAAGGTGAGCACCGCCGGCAAGAGCGGCACGGCCGAGTCTCCCGCCGCGGGGAAGGTCGACGCCTGGTTTATCGGCTTCGCGTCGTTCGAGCAGCCGTCGCTGGCGTTCGTGGCGGTCCTCGATGAGTTCACCGAGCGACCCGGCGTCTTCGGATCCGTCGACTCGGCGATGGCGGTGAAGTCCGTGCTCGACGTCGCCTTCAAGTAGCCGTACCGACTAACCCTTGGGCGGCGACTTGAGGCGTTCGCGCGGCGAGGGCTCGTCGTCGCTGAAGCCGGGATAAGGCGGAAGGCCGGCCGTACCCGGGTAACCGACGCTGCCATCGCGCAGCGCTATCTCACGCGTGATGTCGGCGATCCGTCGGCGGTCCGCGCCGCGGCCATAGCGGCTGCTTAACACGAACGTCAGGGCGAACAGCCCTCCAACGAGCACGAGGAACGCGAGGATCCCGACGATGGGCGGCACGCAACGACCTTAGTACCAAGCGGAGGAGAGAGCCCTCGACGGCTAGACTTTTCACATCCCCTACGTAGACACCCCGTACTCACGTCGTCTCGACAACGGGCTCGTGATCCACGCGCTGGAGGCGCGTCACGCACCCGTCGTGTCGCTCTGGGTCTGGTATCACGTCGGCGGGCGCAACGAGGTGCCGGGAACGACCGGGATGAGCCACTTCCTCGAGCACATGCTCTTCAAGGGAACGCCGTCGCACCCCAAGGGCGATCTCGACCGGCTGCTCGCGCGCTACGGCGCGCAGTGGAACGCCTTCACCAGCGAGGACGTGACCTGCTATTTCGAGACGCTCCCCAAAGCGCGCTACCCGACCGCGCTCGAGCTCGAGGCCGACCGCATGCGCAACGCGCTCATCTCGCCCGAAGAGACCGAGGCCGAGCGTACCGTGATCGTGTCCGAGCGCGAGGGCCTCGAGAACGATCCGTCGTTCCTGCTCGGCGAGGAGCTGCAGGCCGTCGCGTTCAGCCGCCACCCCTACGGGCAGGGCGTCATCGGCAGCAAGGACGAGATCAAGATCATGCCGCGCGACGGTCTGTACGCGCACTACCGCCGCTTCTACGCGCCGAACAACGCGTACGTCGTCGTCGCCGGTGACGATGACGC
>DASQIF010000261.1:0-22883 GCA_035631715.1 Candidatus Acidiferrales bacterium | reverse complement strand
GTAGGCTGCCCTGCGAGCGGAGCGCGATGGACACAGCGAAGACCGGGATGCCCATCGCGTAGTTGAGGCTCCCGCAGATCGGGTCGACGATCCACAGGCGCTCCGCGTTCACGTCGATGGGCTCGTCCTCGGGCCCCTCTTCGCTCAGGATCGCGTCGTTCGGGCACTGCTCGCGGATCGTCGCCACGATCGCGTCCTGCACCTCGATGGCGCTCCCGACGATGACGTCGCTGCGGCCGCGCCACTTGAGGTACCCGGGGTCGGTGAGATGCGCCATGGCGAATCGACCCGCACGGAAGGCCGCGCGCGTCGCGAGCTCACGCGCCGTCTTGTCGTCCATGCCATCCTCTCCCCATGACCGCTGAACGTCAGCCCCGGATGATCCGCACCATCGTATGCGCGTTCTCCAAGGACGAGATGCCGGCGGACGACGTCCAGATCTTCCGTCGCTTCGAGGCCTCCGTGGCGCGTGGCGGCTGGAACATCCGGGTGCGCTTCGACCCGATCGAGGCGCTCCCGGAGCGTTATGACGTGCTCGTCGTGAACGCCCCGTACAAGGAGCGCGCCGAGGCCATCGAGTCGGACGTCATCCTCATCGTCACGACGCGCGCCACGGTCGGCCCGGCCTGCGAGCAGCTCATGCGCGAGATCGAGCGCGGCGACGTGCTGACCGCCGAGAGGCGCGACCCGAACGCGCCGAAGATCGTGAAGCACCGCGGGATCGAGATCCTGTGATGGAACAACGCGTCCGCAAGGACCTGGAGAATCGTGTTGCGCGGCTCGAACAGCAGGTGCGCGCGTTCAAGACGCTGCACGACAGCGAGCTCGGGATGATCCTGGACGAGCTCACCGCCTTTCGCGCCGAGCTCGCGGCGATGGCGCCGCCACCCTCCGATGCGCCCGCCGCCCCGCTCGGCGATCCCGCCGCGAACTCACCCCGGCGCGCCGCGTGGCTCGCCGAGGAGCGGCGCAAGGAAGAGGCGAAGCGTGCGCCGCTCTCGCGTCGTGAGTTCCTGCGGGGCGCACGCGACGAGGAGAAGCCGGGCTAGCGCGGGCTGCGCGCGCGACGCCGCCGCCGGACCACACGGAGCCCGACCTCGCCGATCACCGCGAACATCGCGACACCGAGGAGGATGTAGGCCTCGGTCGACATGCCGGGGATCTTGATGCCCGCAGACGCGCCGCTCGCGGCCTGCGACACCGTTACGGCGTTCGGGTTCGAGGCGAGCGCGGCCTTGCCGGCGTCGTCGAGGGTCACGGCGTAGATCTCGAAGTTGCCGCTGCGCGGCGAGGCGAACAGCAGCTGCGTGCCGTCATTGCTGAACTCGAACGGTCCCTGCGCGAGGATGCCCTGCGCGAGCTGGTCGCGCTGCGCGCCGGCCGAGGGATCCTGCAGCCACAGGTCGGTCCACGACTGGTCGAGCGACAGGTGCTCGGTGATGTACAGGACCTGGCCGTTGGCGAGGAACGTCGGGAAGTGGCTCCGCTCACCGTCCGGCGTGATGGCCTGCGGCGGGGTGTTCTGCTGCGGCGCGGCCGACATGATCAGCACGCGCATGAGGTCGCCGTCGGAGAACGCGATGCGCGAGCCGTCGGGCGACCAGCGCACCGAGTGGCAGGCGAACGTGCATTGGCTGTTCTTCTCGGAGGCGAGGCCGTTGGTCATCTGCGCCACGCCGCTCCCGTCGCGCGCCGCGGTGAAGACGTCCATCGTGCCCTCGTACTGGCCGGCCGCCGTCGCCGTGCTCGGCGTATACGACGACTTGTAGACGTAGTACGCGAGGCGCTTTCCGTCCGGGCTCCACGACGGGAACGAGGCGATGGCGCCGGTCTTCGTGACCTGCGTGCGCCGCTTGCTTGCGATGTCGATGAGCCAGATCTCGCGGTGCGTGGCGTCGCCCGAGTCCACGGCGATGGTGCTGCCATCCGGGCTCCACGCCGGATGGCGGTCGTCGACGTCGCTGCCGCTCGAGATCTGGACGGTGTTCCCGCCGTTGGCATCCATGACATAGATGTGGAACGAGCCGTCGCGATCGGACTGGTACGCGATCTTCTTGCCGTCGGGGCTCCATGTCGGACGCACGTTCGTCGCGTCGGCGGTCTGGGTGAGCTGGCGGATCGGTGAGGCCGCGGAGGTCACGGTCGTGCTGAGCATCCCCACGAAGAGGGCGAGATAGAGGACACGGAACACGCGTACGGACATCACATCACGCGCCGGTTGCCTCGTCGGGTGCGGCGAGGATCCGAAGCGACAGCCGGGCCAGGAGCCCGGTGAAGACGGCCACGAGCAGACCGCCAAGCAGGAGCGATGCCTGCGCCACGATGCCTTCGTGCTGCGCTGTCTTCGCGAGGAAGGCGCCCGTCACCATCCAGTACGCGACGACCAGATTCACCACACACCAGGCCAAGGCTAAGAGTGCCGCCAAGCGCTTCATCTAGTCGCCGCCGCCGCTCGCGGCCGACGCGCCTTCCGGCGCCGATCGCGGCTGGGTCCGGCGCGGCGGCAGCCATCCGGTGAAGATCGCGACGACGAGGGGCCAGCGGCTCAGGTAATAACGCAGGTGGTCGAGCGTGAGCAGGATGAGCATGACCATCGCGGTCACGTGGAGCGTCGACACCACGAACACGATCGTGCCGGGGATCGGCACCGCGTACCGCAGGAGCTTGACCAAACCGGTCACGGTGATGAGCGCGATCGCGACGCTCCAGCCGGGGAACATGAACGTCTTCTCGTAGAACGTGAACGCGCCCGAGGATCCCGCGGGTTGCCCGAGATCGATTCGTAGGAGAGACGCCAGACGCGCGCGCAGCATCGGCGGCAGCTCGAGCGCGAACCCGCGCAGATAGCGCCGCCACTCGCCGAGCGGAAGGAGCAGGGACCGGTCGCCGGTCATCCACCAGTACGTGATGAACGCCGCGACCGAGGCGAGGATGATCGCGGCGCCGATGTAGTGGATCCGGTAGTACATGAAGACCGGGAGCGGGCCCTGCACGTCGAGGATCCCGCCCATGTACTGCCAGAGTCCGGTCGGCAGCGCGAGCACGAAGCCGACGGTGATGAGCATGTGCAGCAGCACGGTCGCGCCGCTGAAGCGCCGCACCGCGCCGTCCGCGCGCCGTGCCGTGCTCCGCGTCCACACCCATCCGCCGATGAGCCCGTACGCGACGCCGAGCCCGAGCACCAGCGGTAGCGCGCGCACGAAGATGAAGTCGTCGTTGAGCTCCGAGTCCCACGGCTGCGCGACGCCGGACTGGCCGACGATGTTCAGCACGAGCACGCCCGTGACCGCGGTCGCGACGAGCGCGAGGAGGACGCCGACCAGGCCGCGCACCTAGGCCTTGCCCTCGGCCGGGCTGCCCTCGAAGGTCTGGAAGGTGCGCAGCTTGTTCCAGTTGTCCATGTTCGACTGCGGGAGGCTGAGGCACAGCCGGCCGGGATCGGTCTTGATGATCCCCTGACGGATGCGGATGTTGATCGGGCAGCGCTCGACGCAGGCCGGCCCGCCCTCGCGCCAGTAGCAGAGGTCGCACTTCGCGAAGGTGTCCTTCACCGGGTCGTAGGTGATGCGGGACGTCTGCGGCGGCGTCGGGTCGGAGGTGAGCCGGTTCACGGCCAGGCCGAGATCGCTCGTCGGGAAGATGCAGGCCTGGTTGCAGCGCCCACAGGTGACGCAGCGGTCCTCGTTGATGAACCGCGCGCCGGTCTTCGGCTCGACCTGCAGCGCGTCGACGGGGCACACATAGAGGCATTCGGGCGTCGGGCACTGGAGGCACGGCTCCTGATGGAACGAGCCGCGGTCCTTGAACTCGGGCACCGACTGGATCGCGTTGTCGACCTTCACCGCGGCGTCCTGGAAGATGCGGATGCGCGGCACGTCCGAGAGTCCCTCGGCACGGTGGACCTGCGAGCAGATGACCTCGCAGGTCAGGCAGCCGATACAGAGGGTCGGGTCGGGGAAGACGACGCCTGACGCGAGCGGGACCTCGCGCGGGGCGGGGCCTTTCGTCGCGCCGAGGCCGCCGATCGACTCGAGCGCGATGAACGCCACGATCGGCGCGGCAGCTTTGAGCATGGAGCGGCGGGTGACGTCGGGAGCGCCGGCGCTTGGCTGCGGGTCCTCGCTCACGGGCCTCGTCCCCCTCCGCCAGTGTCGCTGCGCGAGGACGCTAGACCGCCCTCTGGCCTCCGTCAACGAGGTCAGCCGGAGTGTCCACATCGCGGTTTATCCCGGGGTCATCGACCTCGAGATCGACCCGTTTGTCGGTGTGTTTCTTGATGACGTCGTGCAGGGTCGCCGTGACCGAAGTCACGCGGATCTCGTCTCTCAGGGCCATCGGCAGCGCCACCGGGTGGCCGCGCTTGCCGCGATACCGCGGGGACACGATCGCGTCGCCCTCGCGTGCGCGCGCGATGACGGCGCCCACCGTCTCGGCCCGGACGAATGGCATGTCGCCCGGCATGATGAGGAGCACGTCGCCGCTCGCGGTCGCGGCACCGGCCTGGATCGACGAGAACATTCCGCGTGACGGATCGGGGTTCTCGACCGGACGCACGCGCGCGTCGTTCATCGCGTTCACGTCGCGTTCGAGCTCGGCGCGATTGTCCGTACCGACGACAACGATGACCTCGGCCACGCCGCCGTCGAGCAGCGCGCGAATGGTGTGATCGAGGAGCGGCTCGCCGTCGACCGGCGCGAGGAGCTTCTTGCCTCCGAACCGCTCCGCGGCGCCGGCCGCGGTGACAACCGCGATGGCGCGGAACGGCTCGTTCATGCGCGAAGCGAGCGTAGCGCGCGCTCCGCGAAGACCCGCGAGGCGCGTTTGCGCTGGCTGATCGTGCCGGAGGTGTTGTCCATCGGCCGCGCGGTCTTGTGCACCGCGTCCGCGGCGGCGGTGATGGCATCGTCTTCGAGACGCGTACCCACGAGCACGCTCGCATCGACGGCGACCGGCCGCGACGCCAGCGCGGTGATCGCGATGCGCGCCTCCGCGACGCGACCGCCGTCCCACCGGACGGCCGTGGCGACGCCGGCGATGGGGAAGTCGAACGAGCCGCGGTCCCGCAGCTTGAGGTACGTGCTGCGCCAGCCGTCGCTCGGCGGCAGCACGATCTCGATGACGATCTCGCCGGGCTCGAGCGCGAGATAGCGGATGCCGTCCTCGCGGTAGCAGTCCGCGAGGCGGATGGTGCGCTCGCCGCTCGGACCGAGCACGCGCAGCGCCGCGCCGAGCGCGATGAGCGCCGGCACGGTGTCCGCACTCGCGACGGCGAGACAGCGGGGGCTCGACGTCGCGACGCGACACACGACATCGGCATGCGTCTTCATGCAGAACCCTTCCGCGGTGCGCCAGAAGAGCGATTGGTCGTACCAGTTGCACCGCGTGTCGAGACAAACGTTGCCACCGATCGTGCCCATGTTGCGCAGCTGCGGGGTCGACACGAGGGCCGCGGCCTCAGCGAGGGCGGTGTACCCCTGGCGCACCTTCGGGTGCTCGGCGATCGTGGTGAGCGTCGCGCCCGCGCCGATGAGCAAACCCGTGCCATTGCTGATGTGGTCGCGCACGGCGCTGCCGAGACCGATCACGACCTCGGGCTGGAACTGGCGCCGCTTCATCTTCGGATACACGTCCGTGCCACCCGCGACGTACATCGATGAGTCGAGGTGCTGCATGCGCACGTCGATAGCCTCGTCCAGGGTCGCCGGCGCGACGTACCGGAAGCGCGGCAGGCGCAGCATCAGCGCCTCCGCTCCCGGGCGTCGGTCGTCGCCGTGAGGCGTCGCAGCGCGCGCTTCGGGTCGGCCTTGCCCTCGCCCAGACCATCGGGACCGATGCGGTCCTTCGGCACGCCGCGGTTGTCGCGCTTGCCGAGCGCGTCGAGGATCTTTTCGGCGGTGATGGGCGTCTCGTCGAAGCGCACGCCGATCGCGTCGTACACCGCGTTCGCGATCGCGGGGACGACGGGGTTCAGCGGACCCTCGCCGGCCTCCTTCGCGCCGAACGGGCCTTCCGCATCGAGCGTCTCGACGAGGATCGCCTCGAACCGCGGGGTGTCGAGGCTCGTCGGGAGCTTGTAGTCGAGGAGGCTCGGCTTCTTGTGCAGACCGCCGCGGAAGATCTGCTCCTCGACGACGGCTTCGCCGTAGCCCATGTACGCGGATCCCTCGACCTGGCCCTCGACGTTCACCGGGCTCAGCGCGCGTCCGCAGTCGTGCGCGGTCGTGATCTTGTCGACGGTGAGCTGTCCGGTCTCGAGGTCGACCGTGACCTCGGCCACCGCCGCTTGATAGGAGTACGCGGGGGTCGGACCCACGCCCGCTCCTTTGTAATTGCCGCCGATGCCGGCCGGCGGCTTGTACGAGCCGGCCGCGACGAGCGTCCCGTATTTCGCCTCCGCCAGGTTCGCAGCCTCGACGAAGGACAGATGCTTCTCGGGATCCTTGAGGTCGTAGACGCGGCGATACGCGGTGGCAAGACGATCAGCGGGCACGCCCAGCTTCGCCGAAGCGACCTCGAAGATCATCGCGCGCAGCTTCATGCCCGCGTCCTTGACCGCGTTGCCGGCCATCATCGTCACGCGGCTCGAGTACGAGCCGAGGTCGACCGGCGCGAGGCTCGTGTCGCCCGACACGACATGCACGTCCTCCGGGTAAATGCCGAGCGCTTCGGCCGTGACCGCGGCGAGCATGTTGTCCGAGCCCTGACCGATCTCGCTCGTGCCGCACATGACCGTCACGCCGCCGCCGCGGTCGATGCGGATCTCGGCGCCTGAGTGCGGCATGTCGTTCCAGTAGATGGGCAGGCCCGCGCCCGAGATGTAGGCGCTGCCGGCCACGCCGATGCCCTTGCCGCGCGGCAAGTCCTCGCGCTTGCGCTCCCAGCTCGTGCGGTCCTTCACCGCCTGCAGGCACTCGCCCAGGCCCATGGTGGTCACGCGCAGCTCGTTCACCGTGCGCGTGTTCGGCGGCTGCAGGATGCGCATGCGGTACTCGATCGGGTCGAGGCCGAGGTCGGCGGCGATCTTGTCGAGCTGACACTCGAACGCGTAGCGCGGCTGCGTCGTGCCGTGGCCCCGCTTCGGACCGCACGGCGGCTTGTTCGTGTACACGCGCACGCCGTCGAATTTGTAGGCGGGCACGCGATACGTCACGGTGAGGAGCGCGCCGGTGTAGTAGGTCGTCGCGATGCCGTACGAGGCGTACGCGCCGCCGTCGAGGTACGTCTGCAGCTCGACCGCGGTGATCTCGCCGTCGTTCTTCACACCGGTGCGCAGGTGCATCTTCACCGGGTGGCGGCCGCGGTGCGTGTAGAACACCTCCTCGCGATCGAGGGTGATCTTGACCGGCCGCTTCGTGCGCATCGAGAGCAGCGCGGCCGCGAACTCGTGCCCGAACGGATCGCTCTTCCCACCGAACGCGCCGCCGTTCGGCGTCGCGATGACGCGGATGCGCGAGCGCGGCAGGCCGAGCACCTTCTCCAGCTCGCGGTGGACGTAGTGCGGCACCTGCGTGCTCGTCCAGAGCGTGAGCTTGCCGTCGGCGTCGTACGAGGCGACACAGGAGTGCGACTCGATGGGCGCGTGCGTGTTGCCCTCGAAGAAGGACCAATCGTCGCGCACGTGGTCCGCCGCGGCGAACCCGGCGTCGAGGTCGCCGAACGAAAGGTGCACCTCCTTGAAGACGTTCGCGCGCCGCGCGTCCTCGTGGATCTTCACGTCCTCGCGACCCAGCGCCTCTTCGATGGTGAAGATCGGCTCGAGGTCCTCGTACTCGACGTCGATGAGCGAGAGCGCCTCGTAGGCCGCGTCCTCATCGAGCGCGGCGACGGCCGCGACGGGTTCGCCGACGTAGCGCACCTTGTCGACGGCGAGCGCCGTCTCGTCCTGCGTCGACGGCATGATGCCCATCTTCTCGGGCATATCCCCGCCGGTGACGACAGCGACGACGCCCGGATGCGCGAGCGCGCGCGATGTGTCGATGCGCACGATCCGTGCGTGCGGCCGCGTCGCTCGCAGCAGTCGGCCGTGCAGCATGCGGGGCAGGTTGATGTCGTCGGCGTAGCGGGCGCTGCCCGTGAGGTGCGCCCAGGCGTTCACCTTCGGCAACCGGCGGCCGAGGATCGAGAGCTCAGACACGCGTCGCGGCCTTCTCGATCGCCTCGTAGATCGCGGTGTATCCGGTGCAGCGGCAGAGATTGCCGCTGACGGCCTGCGCGATCTGGTCGCGCGTCGGACGCGCCGTGAGATCCAAGAGCGCCTTCGCGCTGAGGAGCATGCCGGGCGTGCAGTAGCCGCATTGCGCGGCGCCCTCTTCGGCGAACGCGGTCTGCAGCGGATGCAGCTCCGGCCCGTTCGCGAGGCCCTCCACCGTCAGCACCTGCGCGTCGCCGAGCTGCCGCGGCAGGGTGAGGCACGAGAGCACCGGCACGCCGTCGACGAGCACCGTGCAGGCGCCGCATTCGCCGAGCTCGCAGCCGTGCTTCGTGCCGGTGAGGTTCAGCTCCTCGCGCAGCACCTCGAGCAGGGTGTGATGCGGCTCGGCCGCGATCGTGTGTGTCTCGCCGTTCACGCGGAGCGTCAGCATCTCCTTGCTCACGCGCTCACCGCCTCGTCGCGCTTCCCACCGATGCGCCGCGAGATCGCGACGGCCGCGCTCGCGCAGCGCTCGCCGATGCGGCGGAGCGTGCGCGCGTCGATGCGCTGCTTGAACCCGACGACCATGACGAACGCGACCTTGCGGCCGCGCGCGTCGACGATCGGCGCCGCCGCGGCGCGCACGCCGGGGAAGAGCTCCTCGTCGTCGTAGCCCACCGCGTCGCCCTTGGCGGCCTTGCCGTGCGCGCCGCGATCGAGCGGCAGGCGCCGCCCGAGCGGCGCGGTCATGTGCAGATCGGTGTTCGGCTCCGCGCGTGCCGCGATCTCGAGCTTGCCGTCGTGGACGACGCCGAGGATGGCCGTCTCGTGGAACGTCTCCATGAGCGACACGAGGTAGGGCTGCGCCAGAGTCCGCAGGTCGGGCGTGGACGCGTCGGCGAGCGCGCGCAGCTCGGGGCCGAGCCGGAATCGCGTGTCCGGATCGCGGACCACGAAGCCGTAAGCGTCGAGGGTGAGCAGCACGTCGCGCAGGGTGCCCTTGGACACGTTCAGGGCGCGGGCGAGCTCGCTGATGCCCTGCGGGCGGCCGCCCTCGGCCAGGGCGCGCAGGACGCGCGCGGCCTTGTCGATCGCCGGCACCGGTCTGAGGCTGTCCGTACTCTCTGCCATACGCGTACGCGTGAGAGTACGACACATCTTCGACCGGCGTCATGCGCCTGCGTACACGCGGTCGACACGCAGGCGGCGCGGGTCGTAGTTCACACTTGCTTGCCTGGTGGAGCTGGGCGCAGAGGCACGTCCGATCACGGTGCTCGTCGCGGACGACTCCGCGTCGATCCGGTCGCTCGTGCGGATCACGCTCACGAGCCAGAGCTGGTCGGTCATCGAGGCCGAGACCGCCGAAGAGGCGATGGCGGCCGCCCGAAGGCGGATGCCGGACCTCGCCATCCTCGACATCACGTTCGGCGAGACCGGACCCGACGGCCTCGCGGTCTGCGCTGAGCTCAAAGCCGATCCGAAGACCGCCGCGATCCCGATCATCGTGCTGACCGCGCACGACGATCCGGCCGAGCGGCGCCGCGCGGACGCCGCAGGCGCGGATGCGTTCGTCGGCAAGCCCTTCGGACCGCTCGAGCTGATGAACGTGGTGCGCGATCTGCTCGCCGCGACGCCGGCCGCGCCGGCGCTCGGGATCTTCCTGCTCGACGCCGGCGCGGTCGAACCCACGGTGCTCGAGCGCGCGCTCATCGAGCAACGCGAGCTCGTCGAGCAGGGCAATCCGAAGCGGCTGGGTGACGTGCTCCTCGAGCGTGGATCGGTGTCGAACTCGGCGCTCGACCGCGCCCTGATGGAGCAGATGCACGCGCGCTCGCTGAAAGCCGAGCAGGCCCGCACCCAGGTCTTGATCATCGACGACCATGCCGCGGTGCGCGAAGGACTGAAGGCACTCGTCCGCGGCGAGGAGGGGATGGAGGTCGTGGGCGAGGCCGCCGATCCATCGGAGGGGCTGCGCCTCGCCCGGCGGCATCAACCGAACGTCATCGTCCTCGACAACGCGATGCGCGGTGGCTCGGGTCTGGATCTGCTCCCGACGCTGCGCGCGGAGGTCCCGGCCGCACGGATCGTGATGTTCAGCCTGGACACCGCGGTCCGCGAGCGCGCGCTCGCCGCAGGTGCGCACGTGTTCCTCGCGAAGGACGCGCCCATTGCCGAGATCCTCGCGGCACTCACGCCCTCGGACGCGCCGACCATGGCTCCCACCGCCGAGGTGACCGTCCCACCGCTGCCCATGCGCCGGGACTTGCGCCGCCCCGCTCTTGTCATCACCGCCGCGCTCATTCTGTTCGTGCCGCTCTTCCTGATCCTCGAGCCGACCCAGGGCGCGTCCGCAGGCGTGTTCTCGGCCGTGCCGGTCGTCGTGATCGGCGCGCTCCTCGGTCCGGAGGCGGGACTCGTCGGCGCGGTGCTGGTGCTCGCGCTCACGTTCACGCTCGAGTCGTTCACCGGACATCATTTCGGCGAGCCGATGCTCGCGGTCGGCGATGGGCCTGGTGCGGTCATGGTGCTCGTGCTCGGCTTCGCCGCCGGCGCGCTCCGCGTCATGGGGTTGCACGTGGACCCGCGGCGTCGCCGCGCGGACGCCATCGTCGAAGCCACGCGCGTCCTCGCGGGTCTCGACCGCGGCGAGTTCGCGGACGCGCTGCTCGAGGCTGTGCTCCGCGTCGCGCCCGGAGACGCCGCGGCGCTCTTCGCGAACGCGGGGGGCGATGCGCGTGTTGTCACCGCGACACGGCCGCTCACCGAGGCGCGCATCGACGCGCTCGCGCCCGCGGTGCGCGACGTGATGCGAGCCGCGACGTCGCGGACGTCGCCCCTCGCGCCCGCCGACGGCGGCGACGATCTTCGCTACGCCGCGCTCGTGCCCGTGTCGGTGCCCGGTCAGGAGGTGCGCGGCGTGCTCATGCTTCTCTCGCGGCAGCGGCCGTTCTCAGCAGAGGACATCGCGGTGCTGCGGCCGTTCGCGCAGCAGCTGTGGGTAGTCATGCGCAGCGGTCCGATCGCGCCTCCCGCCGCGGTGGACGGGCGCGCGAAGGAGAACGCGGGCTAGCCCGGCTCGGGCCTCGTCCGCTGCAACATCAGCCGCGTCGCCTCGGGATCGCCGTTCTCGACTGCGCGCAGGAGCGCGGCGGCCTGCAGCCGTGCCGCGACCCATTCCTCGTGTGTCACACCGGCGCGCTGCCACGGTTCCATGACCACGACGATGCGCTCCCGCATCATGCGGGTCGACCCTCACGCGAGGGAACGTCATCCACAGTCCGTCCTACCCCGCGCGAGGGAGAACGCGACCTAGACTTCGCCGAGGATCGCGGGAGGGGTAACGATGCCGACCATCCGACTGCCTGAGGAATCCGAGCACGGCGATATGGTCAAGAAGATCGACGGGATGATCCGCGAGATCTCGAAGGCGACCGCGATGACGCCCTCCAGCCGCGCCCTCGGACTCCGCCCCTCCATCCTCATGGGCAACCATCAGGAGCTGGCGCACGTCATGGCAACGCGCACGCTCCTCAACCTGCAGAAGCGCATGATCGCGCTCGCGGTCGCCGCGGCGAAGTCGGCCCCCTACGAGCTCTACGCGCACACCCGCGGCCTGCAGCGCGAGTACGGACTCGACGATGGGCAGATCGTCGAGCTCATCGCGACGATCGCGCACGTCGTCAGCATCAACACCTTCGAGCGCGCCATCGCCGCCTTCAACGACTCCGCGCCGATCCGCGCGCAGGACCCGTCGACGCCGGTCTTGGTGGAGGTCCGATCGAAGCTCGGCAGCGTGCCGCGCTACTTCATGTACATGGCCGGAGACGCGAAGTACGCGAAGATCGTGCTCGACCGCGAGGTCGCGACGATCCACGAGGGCGAGGTGTCGCGCTTGAACAAGGAGCTCGTCGCGTATGCCACGAGCGTCGTGAACGACGGGAAGCTGTCGATGCTCTATCGCTCCGAGGTGCTGCGTAATCTCGGCATGACCAACGAGCAGATCTTCGAGGCCACCACCGTCGTCAGCGTCTACGCGAAGAACTGCGCGTTCTCGACGGGCCTGCAGCTCGAGCCCGCCGCGACGTGACCCTGGCGGACGATCCGCTCCTGGCCCGGCGCAGGGCCACGGCGGACATCTGCCTCGGCGCGTCGAGCACCGTCGTCGACCGCGTCGTCTCCGAGGCCACGCGCGCCGCGAACCTGCTGGGCTTCGGGCGCGACGCCGCGAAACGGTATGGCGACGGCATCCGCGAGACGCTGCCGCTCGCGTTCGAGACGATGGCGCTGCCCGACGGCTCGGAGCGCGAGGCGGGTCTGGCGCGTCTCGCCGTGATGGTGCGCGGTGTCTCTGAACAGAACCGCATCCCACAGATCGTCGAGCGCGGCCTCGTCGCCATCGCGTTCCGCGTCGCGCGGGAGATCGTGCGCCGCGGCGCGCCGGACAAAGGCTTCACGCCGGACGAGCTCGAAGAGGAGTTCGTTGCGTTCGCGGATCAGCTGGAGACGCTCCTCTTCAAGGCATAGCGCCGGCGCGCTAGACGATCTTCGCGCCCAGCGTCTTCTCGAGTTCGCGCAGCGCGTCGGCGTGCGCCTCGGCGTCGAACGAGGTCACGCCGTCGCGCACGACCTCGACGGCGTAGCCGAGATTGCGCGCGTCGGCCGCGGTGTAGAGCACGCAGATGTTCGTGCAGTCGCCCACGAGGCGCAGTGTGTCGATGCCGCGCTCGCGCAGGGTGATGTCGAGGTCCGTGCCGAAGAAGCCCGAGTACCGCCGCTTCGGGATGCGGAGATCGCCCGCGGCGGGCGCGAGCGCGGGGATGATCTCGGCGCCCGGCGTGCCGTGGATGGCGTGCGGCGGGAAGATCGCGAACTCGGCGTCGTTGGGGAGATGGTCGTCGGTGAGATACACGACCGGCTCGCCGGACCTCCGCGCGCGCACGACCTCATCCTGGATGACGGGGATGATCCGCTGCATGGAGGCGCCGCAGTAGAGCGAGCCCGACGGATCCGCGAAGTCGTGGATCATGTCCACGACGAGGAGCGCGCGCTTCGTGCTAGTGCGCGCAGGCCTTGGCGGTGCCGGCCTGCTCCGCGGTACGGAACGACTGTCCGCAGCCGCAGCTCGAGACGGCGTTCGGGTTGCGAAGCGCGAACCCGCCACCCATGAGCGCGTCGACGAAGTCGATCTCGGAGCCCTTGATGTACATCGCGCTCATCGGGTCCACGACGATGCGGACGCCGTCCTGCTCGATGAGCGTGTCGTCGTCTTCGCGGCCCTCGGCGAACGTCATGCCGTACGAGAAGCCGCTGCATCCGCCCGGGGTGACGTAGACGCGGAGCGCGAGGTCGTCGCGCCCCTGCTTGGTGATGATCTCCTTGAGCTTGTCTGACGCGCGCGTGGTCATCGAAACGACGGGCGTCGCCTCGGTCCCGGTCTCTTGCTGCTCGATCGCCACGTGCGAACCTCCGACGCTTCGCGCCTGGGGGCCCCTGCCCCCTGGTCTCTGATGAGTCTATCGCACGTAGACTCGATCTCAGGGCCATTTTTCCGTAGTTCTTTGGGCCGAACGGCCACACTTCGGCCGCCGGAGGAGCGAACAGATAGCCGCATTCCGCTTCTCGCCACGCCCGAATCGCGCCAACGAGATCGAGTGGCGCGAGTGGGGCGACGCCGCCTTCGCCGAGGCAAAGCGCCGCGATGTGCCGGTATTGCTCGCGATCAGCGCGGTGTGGTGCCACTGGTGCCACGTCATGGACGAGACGAGCTACAGCGTCCCCGAGATCATCGAGGCGATCAACGCACGCTATGTCCCGGTGCGCGTCGACAACGACGCCCGCCCCGACGTGAACCGCCGCTACAACATGGGCGGCTGGCCCACCACCGCCTTCCTCACGCCCGACGGCGAGATCGTCCACGGCGCCACCTACGTTCCACCGGAGCAGATGTTCCAGACCGTCGTCGCGGTCGCCGACGTCTGGCAGGAGAAGAAGGAGGACATCCGGCGGCGCATCGCGGAGGCGGCGGAGAAGGAGAGCGCCGCGCGCAAGCCCCGCGACGGGTCGCTGACCCGCGAGATCCCGGACATCGTGCGCGCGCTCATCAGCGGTCAGTACGACCCGCAGTACGGCGGCTTCGGACGGGAGCCGAAGTTCCCGCAGGTCAAGGTCGTACGTTTCCTGCTGGACGAGCACCGCCGGAGCGCGGCGCCGGAGCTCGCCACGATGC
Source organism: Candidatus Acidiferrales bacterium (assembly GCA_035631715.1). Classification (GTDB taxonomy): domain Bacteria; phylum Chloroflexota; class Limnocylindria; order P2-11E; family P2-11E; genus CF-39. Next base: position 8,526 of record DASQIF010000261.1, on the reverse strand, counting down.
TGCGCACGACGCTCGACGCGATGGCCGCGCACGGCATGTACGACCACGTCGAGGGCGGCTTCTTCCGCTACGCCACGCAGCGCGACTGGAACGTGCCGCACTACGAGAAGATGCTCGAGGACAACGCCGAGCTGCTCGCGATCTACGCCGAGGCGCATCTCGTCTTTCCCGACGCCGGTTACGACCGCGTCGTGCGCGACGTCATCCGCTGGATGGACGCGACGCTCTTCCAGCAGGAGGTCGGCCTCTGGTCCGGCTCGCAGGACGCCGACGAGCACTACTACACGCTCGACGCCACGGGTCGCCGGGGCCACGACGCGCCGTTCGTTGATCGCACGCTGTACACGTCGTGGAACGCGCTGGCCGCGTTCGGCTACCTGCGCGCCGGTGAGGCGCTAGGTGACGCATCGCTGAGGGAGCGCGCCGCGAGCGCGGCGCGGGCCATCGACCATCGCATGCGGGACGGGCAGGGCCGGCTCTGCCGATCCGACGACGGTTCCGGACCGAAGCTGCCCGACCTGCTCGAGGATGCCGCGACGTACCTGCGTCTTCTCATCGCGCTCGGTGACGGTGTGGGCGCGGTCGCCGTCGCGACGCGAATGCGCGAGGCCCTCGAGGACACCACGCACGGCGGCTTCTTCGACACGCCAGGCGGCGACGCGCAGGGGCGTCTCGCGCGCCGCGAGCGCCCCATCGAGGAGAACGCGAGCGCCGCTGACGCGCTGCTCGCTCTGGCGACGCTCGTCGAGGACGACGCATGGCGGGAGCTCGCACTCCGCACCCTTCGCTCCTTCGTCGGCGAATACCGTCAGTGGGGCCAGTTCGCCGCGTCCTATGCGAACGCCGTCGCCCGCGCGCTGCCCGAGCCGACCAGGGTCGTCATCGTCGGACCGGCGGGCGACGCGTCGGCCGAGGCGCTGTGGCGCGCCGCGGACGACCCCGACGCGGTGCGCCTGCGCCTGGATCCCGCGCGCGACGCGGCGCGCATCGCCGAACAGGGCTTCCCACCCGAGCGCATCGCGGCGTATGTCTGCGTCGGGAAGACCTGCAGCGCGCCGCTGGCGGACGAGGGCTCGCTGCGCCGGGAGCTCAGCGCGGCGCGCGACGCGGTGCGCATCTAGCGCGGCATCGTTCGTGCGGCTTGTGGCCGCGTGAGCAAGCTCGCCGACGACGCGGTCGGCGCCCACACCGTCGTCGTCGGCGCGTTCGACCGCCATGACGATGCGCTCGCGGCCGTGCAGCGCCTGCAGGCAGAGGGCATGCCCGCGGACCGCATCGAGATCGTGAGCGCGAACGTGCGCCAGGCGCGCGAGTCGATGGGCTCGTATAGCCCGTGGGGCGGCGTCGCGGGCGCGGCGATCGGACTCGCGCTCACGCTCGTGTACGTCGTCTTCGGCGGCGATACCGTGCGGTCGAGCCCGTTCGCCGTCGTGATCGGCGGCTTCGTCCTCGTGGTCGGCCTCGGCTTCATCGGCTGGCTCGCCGGCCGGGCGCGGCTCTTCAAGCAGGACGAGTACGCGGAGCTCGAGGACGATGTCGCGCTCGGCGAGACCCTTGTCTCGGTCTCGTGCGAGACGCCGGATGGCACCGACGAGACCCGCGCCGTGCTCGAGCGCGCCGGCGCCCGCGACGTGCGGCTCGAGGGGGCCGGCGAGAGCGTCTAGCCCGCGACCGCGCCTCTGACCCAGACCGCCTTCGGCTTCATCATCACCGCGAGGTCCTTCGTCGGATCGCCGTCGACGAACACGAGGTCGGCCCACATGCCCGCCGCGATGCGCCCGGCCTTCGGCCGTCCGATGACGTCGGCTGCGCGGCTCGTGGCTGCCGCGAGCGCCTCCTCGCGCGTGAGGCCCGTCTCGTTCAGGTAGCGCAGCTCGCGGGCGTACGCGTCGTGCGGGTTGAACGGCGATCCCGCGTCGGTGCCCGCGGCGATGCGCACGTGCGCCTTGTGCGCGGCGCGGACGCCCTCGTGATGCTTCTCCGCCACGGACTTGGCCCGCTCGATCGTGATCGCAGGCAGCTCCGCCTCGTGGTCGAGGATCCCGTGCAGCGCGGAGAATGTCGGCACGAGCGCGACGTCGTGGTCCTTGATGACTCGGATGGTCTGCGCATCGAGCATCGTGCAGTGCTCGATCGAATCGATGCCGCACTGCGCGGCGATCCGCATACCCTCCACCCCGTGCGCGTGCGTCGTGATGCGCACGCCGAGCTTGTGCGCCTCCGCGACCGCGGCGCGCGTCTCCTCGAGCGAGAACTGCGACACGTTCGGCCCCGCGCCGGCGCCGCCGCCAAGCACGCCGCCGGTGGAGAAGAGCTTGATCACGCCGGCGCCCGCCTGGACCTGCTCGCGGATGCCGGTACGGACGTCGTCGATCGTGTCGCAGATGCGACCGACCTCGATGCCGTGTCCGCCCGTCTGCGTGATGCCGCGGCCGGCCGCGACGATGCGCGGACCGTCGATGGTGCCGCGCTCGATGGCCTGGCCGAGCTCGATGACCATCGTGCCGTTCGCGCCGAGATCGCGCACCGTGGTGACGCCGGCCCGTGCCGCGGCGCGTGCGTTCTTCACCGCCTTGATCGTGGCCGTGGCGTCGCTCTGACGCGTCTCGGCCTCGAAGTCCTTCGATCCATCGAACACGAGATGCGCGTGGCAGTTGATCATGCCCGGCGTCGCGAACTTCGCGGCCGCCTCGACGGTGCGTGAGCGCTCGCCCTTCGCGGTCTTCGGCGCGCGCGAACGCTTGCCGACCCAGGTGATCTCGCCGTCCTCGATGGCGATGACGGCGTCGCTGAGCGTCGTCTCGCCATCGAAGATCCCGTCGACCTCGACCACGGTGCGCATCGCGCCGCAGTATCGTCCACCGATGCCCGAGGCGCTGCTGGATCGTCTTCGCTCGCGTGGCGCGTTGCCGCCGAGCTACGACGGTCGCGGCCTCGTGAACATCCCGGCCACGGTGCTCGAGGCGTTCGGCGCGCGCACCGCGGACGATCCGCCGCCGCTGTCCGACCTCGAGCCGGCGCTGCTCGACGGGGTGCGGCAGATCGTCGTCGTCCTGGCCGACGGCCTCGGCTGGTGGCAGCTGGAGCGCTTCTGCGCCGACGGCGTGACGCCGTTCCTGTCACGCATCCGTGACCGCGCGAACGCGCGCGATCACGCGCAGCTCCTCGAGGCGACGACGGTGTTCCCGTCGACGACCGCCGCCGCGATCACCACGATGCACACCGCGCGCACGCCCCAGGAGCACGGCAACATCGCGTACTTCGTCTGGCTCGAGGAGTTCGAGCAGGTCACGCAGATGCTGCGCTGGGGAGCGGGCGTCACGCGGCGTGGCTCGTATTTCGACAACCCGAAGCTCGATCCCGCGAAGTACACGAAGGTCCCCTCGATCCATGGCCGCCTTCGCGAGCGTGGCGTCGTGCCGCACGTGATCGAGCCGGAGATGTTCCGCACCGAGGCCATGACGCGGATGCACGCGCCCGAGGCGACGTACGTCGGCTACGTGCTCGCGACGACGATGGGCGTGCGCCTGCGGGAGCTCGTCGAGACGCGCGCGCACGGCTCGCCGCCCACGTACGTGTACGCGTACTGGGCCGGCGTGGACACCGCATCGCATCTGTACGGACCGATGAGCGGCGAAGCCGCGGCGGAGGCGGCGTCGCTCGATCTCAACCTGGCGCGCGCCCTCGGGGACCGACGCCCGGGCGACACGCTCGTCATCCTCACGGCGGATCATGGCCACGCGTTCACCGACCCCGACAAGATCGTGGACCTCCTCGGTGACCGCGAGCTCCGCGCGCTCCTGCGCAACCCGATCGCCGGCGAGCCGCGTCTCGCGTTCCTGCACACCGACCATCCGGCCCTGGTCCGGCAGCACCTCGAGGAGCGCTGGCCGCGCACCTTCGACCTGCTCGACCGCGACGAGCTCATCGAAGCCGGCGCGTTCGGACGCGGCGATACCGCGCTCGCGCGGCGACGGATCGGCGAGGTCTGCGCGATGCTCACGAGCGACCGCGGCGCACGGATCATGAAGGTGGACGGACAGGACTTCCGCCACCGCGGACAGCATGGCGGCATGACGCCCGACGAGATGCGCATCCCGATCCTCGCATGGCGCGTCTAGCTCCTCGCAGATGAACTGCTCGTCGCTCGACTAATCTCTCTCACGTGGCTACGACCTCGTACCTCGACGCCGTCGCCGGGGGAATGGCGTCCGGTGCGGCGTTCGCGGACGACGCCGCCGCGACGCAGGCCGTGACGCTGCTGCGCGAGTCGGGTGTCCGCGAGCAGGACCTGTCGGTCCTCGCCAGCGACCCGAAGCGCGCCGCGGCCATCGCCGGCGATCGCGCGTGGCTTCCGTTCAAGCAGTGGCGCGGGATGCGCGCGATGGTCGCGCGTCTCCTGCCCGGCGGCGGCGTGCCGAAGGAAGTTCGCCAGCGCTACGGCGCCGCGCTCAAGGCGGGGAAGCTCGTGGTCGTCGCGGCCGCCGGCGGCCAGCCGCCGGACACGATCGCCGCGCTTCTCGAGCAGGCCCACGGCGAGAACGTCGCTCAGTGGTGGCAGAGGCCCACCTACCTCTTCGCGCCGCCGGAGCTCGCCGGCCCCTTCTAGCTCGTTAGCCGTGAGCCAGGCGCGCCAGGCTGAGAGCGACCGCGAAGATCACGACGAACGCGGCAAGGAAGGCGACGACGAACCCTAGTTCTCCCGGGAGACCAGCCCTGGTGAAGAACTCGGCCGACGCGATCCCGATGACGCCGGGCAGGGTGGTGATAACGACAAGGACGTCGCCGAGCGATTGGTAGCCGATCCTCTGATCGGATGTGAGAAGCCAGATCAGGCTGACGAACGTCCACGTAATGGCCGCGCATCCAGCCAGCAGCAGCACCGCTCCGGACGGAGCTCGTAGCACCAGACCGATCGTGCTCACGCGCCTTCCGGGACGATCGCGTAAGCCTCGAGCTCGAACAGGTACTCCGGTGCGATGAGCGCGGCGACGCGCACGTGCGTCGACGCCGGCCGAAGATTCGGGAAATGCTTCGCGCGCGCCTCGCGCAGGATCGTGCGCCAATCGTGATCGCCCACGAGATAGCCGTTCCATTTGACGATGTGCTCGGGCTTCGCGCCCGCGGCCTCGAGCGCCGTTCGCAGGTTCAGGTACACCCGTTCCGCCTGCGCGCGCGGGTCGCCCTGGCCGACCGGCTTGCCCTCGGCGTCGTTCGCGACCTGGCCCGAGATGAACACGAGGCGGTAGCTGCCGCTCGCGATGCCGACGTGCGCGTAGTTGGGCGCGCGGAACATCCCCGCGGGATCGCGGAACTCGATGGTCATATGTGCCTCCTCAGCGGATGCGACGCAGCCAATCGCGCATGGCGCGCTCGAACGCCTCGGGCGCCTCGATGTTGCTGATGTGGCCAGCGTTCGGGATCACCGCGAGCGTCGCGCCCTTGATGCCGTCGGCGATGGTCTTGGAGTTCGCGAGCGGCGTGATGGCGTCGGCCTCGCCGACGATGACCGCGGTCGGCACGTCGATCGTCGCGAGGTCCGGCGTCGAGTCGGGACGCCCGGCCATCGCGATGCTCGCCTGCGCCACGGCGTCCTTCGTCTGCGCGCGGATCGTGTCCTTGATGGCGAGCCAATGCGGCGACTCGTCGCGAAGCCACTTGGGCGGCGTCTTGAGGAGGGCCTCCATGCCGTGCTCGCGGACCGTGTCCGCGAGGCGGTGGCGGTTCTGCGCCGCCTCGGGCGTGTCGCCCTCGGCCTTCGTGTCGCACAGCGCGAGCGCCGCGACACGCTTGCGATGTCGGCGCCAGAGCGCGAAGGCGACGTATCCGCCCATCGAGAGTCCGGCGATCGCGGCCGTGTCGATGTGCGCCGCGTCCATGACGCCGATCACCGCGTCGGCGTAGTCGTCCAGCGAGGGCTGCCTGCTCGGTAGCTCGCTGCGCCCGAAGCCCGGGAACGACGGCGCGACGATGGGCGACGCGGCGTCGACGAGGGTGCGCACCTGCGCGTCCCACATCGAGCGGTCGAGGGGGAAGGCGTGGAGCAGGACGAGCGCGGGCATCGCCCGCCAGTGTGCGACAGAATCGAGGCATGTGGGTCAAGCGCACCTCGCCCGCGGAGCGGTGGCGCACCGTCGACGCCATGTTCCGGGGCGTGGTCGAGCGGCAGAACATCATCGGCGACGAGGTCAGCAAGCAGCTCTTCCTCGGCGAGATCACGTTCAAGGACGGCGCGGCGAACAGGTGGCATATCCACACCGCCGATCAGGTGCTGATCATCACCAACGGTGAGGGCGTGGTCGCCGACGAGAAAGAGGAGCGCGAGGTGAGCGCGGGTGACGTCGCGTTCATCCCCGCGAACACCAAGCACTGGCACGGCGCGCGGCCGGGCAAGGACATGACGCACATCGCGGTCATCGCCGGCGGCACCACCCGCGTCGTCGACTAGCCCAGGCTGGGCGGCGCCACCGACCCGGCCATGCGCTCGAGCCGCGCGATGCGGTCGGCGATCGGCGGGTGCGTCGAGAAGAGACCGGTGAGGCCGCCCGGCAGGAGCGGCTGCACGATGAAGAGCGGCGCGACGGCCGGGTTCACCTGCATCGGGATGCGCTTGTTGTATGCGTCGAGCTTCCGCAGCGCCGAGGCGAGCGCGAGCGGATCGTGGGTCAGCGCCGCGCTCTGATCGTCGGCGCCATATTCGCGCGAGCGCGAGATCGCGAGCTGCACGAGCATCGCGGCGAGCGGCAGCAGGACGATGCCGAGGATCATGCCGATCATCCCGAGCCCGCTCGAGTCGCGGCTGTCGCGACGTCCACCGCCGAACCAGAGCGACCACTGCGCCATCTGCGCGACGTAACTGATGGCGCCCGCGACCGTCGCGACGACGGCCATGACGAGGGTGTCGCGGTCGCGGACGTGACCGATCTCGTGCCCGAGCACGGCCGTCAGCTCGCGCTCGTTGACGATCTCAAGGATGCCGCGCGTCGCGGCGACGACGGCGTGCTGCGGGTCGCGGCCGGTCGCGAAGGCGTTCGGGGCGGCCTGGTCGATGACGTACACCTTGGGCATCGGGACGTTCGCGATCTGCGCGACGTGTGCGACGACGCCGTAGAGCTCCGGCGCCTCGGCCTGGGTCACCGGATGCGCGCCGGCGAAGCCGAGCGCGATGCGGTCCGAGAACCACCACGACGCGAAGTTCATGACGGCCGCGAAACCGAGCGCCAGCGGCACGTACTGGGTGCCGAAGAAGTAGCCGACGCCGAAGACGAGGAGCAGCGTGAGGATGGTGAGCAGCCCGACGGTCTTGATCGTGTTCATGATCTGATTGTCACATCTGCTGTATGAAGGAAATGTGAACGCCGAGGTGGACGCGTACATCGCGGCGGCGCCCGCGAAGGCGCGCCCGCGTCTGCGGGAACTGCGCCGCGTCATCCTCGCGACGGCGCCCGAGGCGAAGGAATCGGTCAGCTACCGCATGCCCTACTACGCGCTGAACGGCCGCCTCATCTACTTCTCGGTCATGCGTGACTGGGTCGGCCTGTACATGCTCGGCGGCGCGAAGAAGAAGTACGCGAAGGAGCTCGCGCCGTATCTCTCGGGCGTGTCCACGGCGCGGTTCCCGCTGGACGAGCCGATCCCGGCGTCGCTCGTGCGGAAGATCGTCAAGCTGCGGATCGCGGAGAACGAAGCGCGGTCGGCGTCTAGCCGCGCAGCAGGCGGCCGGTCATCGCCCAGAACGTCGGGCCGAGCACGACCGACGCGAGCCCGCCGGTGACCAGGATGGCCGGGGTGTAGCCGACCACGGTCGCGACGTAGAGCAGGATCAGGTCGACGCCCGCGACGATCGCCAGACGGGGATAGGCCAGCCGCAGGCCCGTCCGCCCGCGCAGCTCCAGACCGGCCATGACCAGCCAGAGACCGGCGAGGCCGAACGTCGCGAGGCCGCGCGGATCCGTCGGCGAGAGGTCAAGGTCCGCGAAGCCCTGTGCCGCGGCGATCGCCGCGTATGTGCCGTGCGTCACGGCGAGGAGCGAGTAGCCGACACCGAACGCGGTGAGCCAGATGCCGGCGGCGCCGCCGATGTACGACGCCAGGCCCGCGGTCGCGATCGACGCCGAGAGCGCGCCGGCCGCGATGAGCGCCCACGCCAGCTGCACGGCGACGACGTTCGTCGGGTCGCGCGACGCGAAGCCGAGGTAGACCACCGCGTATGCGATCGAGAAGAGCGCGACGCCATACGCGGCGGTCCCAGCGCGTCGGAGAAAAGCGGCGTCGCCCACCGCGCGTGATGCTACCGGCTAGACCTCGCGGCGGCTGAAGCTCCAGATCGCGATGCCGACCCCGAGCACGATCCACGCGACGGCCCACAGCAGATAGAGGGCGTCCGGCGGGTCCGCGGCGAAGAACGGATTGCCCGCGGCGGCAGGGCCGGCGGCGCGGGTGGCCGCGATGATCCCCTCCGGCTCGAGCGCCCACACCGCGCCGCGCCAGAGGCCGTCGGTCGGGAGGATGAGCCGCGTCACGGTG
>DASQIF010000260.1:0-8309 GCA_035631715.1 Candidatus Acidiferrales bacterium | reverse complement strand
GCAGATCGAGCTGCGTGTGCTCGCGCACGTCTCCGGCGACCCCGAGCTCACGAAGGCCTTCCTCGAGGGCGTCGACGTGCACCGCCGCACGGCGGCGCTCGGCTTCAACGTGCCCGAGAGCGAGGTCACGCGGGAGCAGCGTGACGTCGCGAAGATGCTCAACTTCGGGATCGCGTACGGCATGAGCGACTTCGGCCTGGCCTCGCGCATGAAGATGCCGCGCGACGAGGCGCAGCGGTTCATCGACGAGTACTTCCGCCGCTACGTGCAGCTGCAGCGCTACGTGATCGAGACGAAGGCCTTCGCGGTCGAGCAGGGCTACGTCGAGACGCTGCTCGGGCGTCGCCGCTACATCGCCGACATGACGAGCCCGAACCGCTCCGTCCGCGGCGCGGCAGAGCGAATGGCCATCAACATGCCGATCCAGGGCACCGCCGCCGACATCATGAAGATCGCGATGCGCCGCGTGTACGACCGCCTCGCCGCGACGAAGTCGAAGGCCAACGTGCTGCTGCAGGTGCACGACGAGCTCGTCGCCGAAGTGCCCACGGCCGACGTGGACGAGGTCGCGCAGATCCTCTGCGACGAGATGTCCGCCGCCTATCAGCTCGACGTGCCGCTTGTCGTCGACGTGCGCACCGGGACGAACTGGGACGAGATGACCCGCTGGCAGGTGAAAGCGGCTGCCTGAGCTTCCCGAGGTCGAGACCATCGCGCGGCAGCTCCACGGTCTCGTCGTCGGTCGACGCGTCGCCGAGTTCCGTTCGTTCTGGCGCCGGGTCACCGAGCCCGAGCCGGCGAAACACTTCGCCGCGCGCCTGGCCGGGCGCACGATCACCGCCGTCGGCCGCCGCGGCAAGTTCGTGGTGCTCGAGCTGGACGGCGACGACGCGCTCATCGTCTCGCTGCGCATGACGGGCAAGCTGCTCTTCCACGAGAGCGCGGCCGAGGACCCGTACACGCGCGCCTTCGTCCGGTTCGCCGACGGCACGGTCCTGAACTTCGCGGACACGCGGAAGTTCGGTCGTATGGCCATCGTCGACCGCGCCGATCTCGGCGAGGACCCACGTGAGCGCGTGCCACACGCCCCGCTTCATCGTTCCCTCGGGATCGAGCCGCTCTCGCGCCGCTTCACGACGCGCTGGCTTCAGGAGATGCTCCTGCGACGCTCGCGCGCCGCGATCAAGCCGCTGCTGCTCGACCAGCGCGCCATCGCGGGCATCGGGAACATCTACGCCATCGAGGCGCTGTGGCGCGCGAAGATCCACCCGCTGCGCACCGCGGGGTCGCTGAAGCCGGCTGAGGTCGCGAAGCTGCGCGAGGCGATCGTCTGGGCGCTGCGGAAAGGCATCCGCTACGGCGGCGCGTCGCGCCGCGACTACGTCGACGCGCGCGGGAACACCGGGCGGATGCAGCAGGAGTTCAACGTCTACGGGCGCGCCGGCGAGCCCTGTCCGCGGTGCGGCCGTGCCATCGTGCGCACCGTCGTCGGCGGGCGCGGCACCTTCCATTGCCCACGCTGCCAGCGCGCGCCGTCATCATGAGAGCGTGAGCACCTTATCGGTCCAGGCGGTCGGGCGCTGGTTCGGCGATCGCGAGCTCCTGCACGACGTTTCGTTCCGGCTGGCCGAGGGCGACCGCGTCGGGCTGGTCGGCCCGAACGGGACGGGGAAGACGACGCTGCTCCGCATCGCCGCGGGCCTCGACGAGCCGGATGCGGGCGCGGTTGCGTACGCGCGCGGCACGCGCCTGGGCTTTCTGCGGCAGGAGCTGCTCGGCGACGCGACCGGCACGGTGGAGGAGCACGCGCGCGGCGCCGCGGCACACCTGCGCGAGCTCGAAGATGCGCTGCACGAGCTCGAGTCGCGCCTCGGTGAAGCCGACGCCGAGGCGCTCGAGCGATACGCCGATCTCCAGCATCACTTCGAGCACGCCGGCGGCTACGACTTCGAGGCGACGCTGCGGCGCGTGCTCGCCGGCCTCGGGCTCGCCGACCTGATGTCGCGCGACGTCGCGACACTCTCGGGCGGCGAGCGCACGCGTCTGGGTCTCGCCCGCCTCCTGCTCGACGATCCGGACATCCTGCTGCTCGACGAGCCCACGAATCACCTCGACGTCGCTGCGCTGGAGTGGCTCGAGACGTTCCTGGTGGAGCGCGACGTAACGGCGCTCGTAAGCAGCCACGACCGCTGGTTCCTCGACAAGGTGACCTCGCGCACGCTCTCGATCGAGGACCGCACCGTCGTCGAGTACAAGGGCGCGTACACGCACTACGCGCGTCAGCGCGCCGAACGCGAGGCGGCGCAGGCGACCGCGGCGGCGCGGCAGGCCGAGGAGATCGCCCGCACCGAGGATTTCATCCGCCGCTACGGCGCGGGCCAGCGCTCGAAGGAGGCGCGCGGACGCGGCAAGAAGCTCGCGCGCCTCGAGCGCATCGCGGCGCCGACGCAGACGACGCGCCACACCTGGCGCCTCGAGGCCGCGGATCTCGGCAGCGAGACGGTGCTCGAGACGACGTCGCTCGAAGCCGGTCACGTCGCGCCGGTCGTGCGCAGCGGACCGCTGCGCATCGGCCGCGATGCGCGAGTCGCGATCGTCGGACCGAACGGCGCGGGGAAGACGACGCTGGTGCGCACGCTCGTGGGCGACCTCGCGCCGCTCGAGGGATACGTCAGCGCGGCGCCGATGGTGCGCGTCGCCTACCTCGAGCAGGCGCAGAGCGAACTTACCGGGAGCGCGACCGTCCTGGAGACGCTGCGCGCCGCCAGCGGACTCGACGATCAGGGCGCGCGCGACCTCCTCGCGCGGTTCCTCTTCCGCGCTGAGGAGGTGGATCGCGCCGTCGGCGTGCTGTCCGGCGGGGAGCGCGCCCGTCTCGCCCTGGCGCGGCTATCGGTGCGCGAGGCGAACCTTCTGGTGCTCGACGAGCCCACGAACCACCTCGACCTCGCCGCCCGCGAGCAGCTGGAGTCGGTGCTCATGGAGTTCGGTGGCACGATCGTCGTCGTCTCGCATGACCGCTACTTCATTGACAAGCTCGCGAGCGAGGTCTGGCTGATCGACGGCGGGCTGCTCCGGCGCTTCGAGGGCAACTGGAGCCGCTACCAGCGCGAGCGCGCGGCCGGACGCGAGGCGCCGATCGTCGCGTACGAGCCGACCGTTGCGCGTCCGAGGGCCGCGGCGGCACCGCCACCGCCGAAGGCCGCGCCCGCGCCAAAGCGCGCCGCGCCAAAGGAGCCCGAGAAGCCGCGGCCCGGCGCGAAGGCCTCCGCGGTCCGCCGCGTGAGCGGGCTGCGGGCGCTCGAGGCGCGCATCGAGGCGATGGAGCTGCAGCTGCGCCAGCTCAGCGACAAGGTCGCGCAGATCGCGCGGAGCGGGAACTACATGGAGACGCGCCGCATCGGCGAGGAGCACGCGGCGCTGGAGCGATCGCTGCGTGAGCTCTACGACGAGTGGGCGAAGGTGAGCGAACCGCCGCGCGAGGACGCGTGAGCGGCGCGCGCGTGATCGGGCTCACCGGCCCGATCGGGGCGGGGAAGTCCACCGTCGCGGCCATGCTGCGCGAGCTCGGCGCGAAGGTGCTCGACGCGGATGCGCTCGCGCACGACGAGCAATCGCGGGGCACGGTGGGCTACAGCGCGATCGTGCAGACGTTCGGCACGAAGATCCTCGGCGAGGACAAGGAGATCGATCGGAAGAAGCTCGCCGAGGAGGTCTTCGGCGATCCGAACAAGCTCACGCGGCTCGAACGCATCCTTCACCCGCGCGTCGTCGCGCGCATCCTCGAGGGCCGCAAGATGCTGAAGGACGGCGACGTCCTCGTCGTCGAGGCGATCAAGCTCCTCGAGTCGGGGCTGCGCAGCGTGTGCGATGAGATCTGGGTCGTCGTCGCGCCGCGCGAGGAGATGCTGCGCCGGCTCGAGGCCCGCGGCATGTCGCGGGCCGAATCCGAGATGCGGCTGCGGAGCCAGCGCACCGAGGACGAGTTCCGTTCGGCGGCCGACGTGGTCATCGAGAACGACGGCGACCGCGACGCCACGCGGGCTCGCGTGCGCCGCGCGTGGGACGCGAAGGCTACTGGGCGACCTTCGTCGGGATCTTGATGTTGAAGTTGCGGTAGATGTCGCCGAAGGTCGCGCCGGTCGAACCGCTCGCGCGCTCGTCCTTCGGCGCCCGCAGCAGGAAGTTCAGCTGCCCACCGGAGGACTGCAGGTACGCGATGCGCTCGGCCGTGAGCGCGTCCACCCGGATGGTGTAGACGCTCGCGAGCCGCGCGAGGATCGTCACCCGCTCGAGGATGATCTTCGCGCTGAAGTCGGCGTTCTGGTCGGGTGCCGGCTTCGTCAGGAACTTCACCGGGTCGAACTGCATGGTGAACAGGACGTCGACGATGTCGCCGGGCTGGATCGCGCCGCCGACCGCGTTCTGGTCGGCGACGGTGATCGACATGGCACGGAAGCTGGGCGAGCCAGGCTGCGGTGCCCCGTCGGCGCCGAGGAAGCTCGCCGGGATCACGACGAAGGCGGGGTTCTTCGGGTCGGAGAATTTCGTCGGCATCACGGGTTCGCCCACGCTGATCGCCTGGATCGTGACCTTCCCGATCGCGTCATCGGCCTTCACGAGCGCCGCGGCCGGCTTGGCCTCGACGTTGAACTCGACGACTTTCACGTCCGCGGCGGTGAGGGTCGTCTTCGCCGGGATGTCACGTGCTGCGACCAGGACCGGTGTCGTCGGGATCACGACCGGCTGCTCCGTCTTGGCGGCTGAGGCGTAGATGAACGTCCCCAGACCGGCGATGACCGCCAAAACGAGCCCCACGATGAGGACCAGCCGTGCCCGGCGCCGTGATCCGTCTTGCACTTGTCTTCCCTTCTCTTCCCTCGCTAGGCCCCTGACGCGCGCGAGGATTCTCCCATGGGTCGCGCGAAATAGACCCCTCTTGCGATGGAATCTGCTCGGTCAACGCGGCTGTCCCCGCCGTGGTGTGGGTGCGCGACAATGGAGGGAGCCGCCTCGTCCCTGCGCGGTAACTTCCAGCAGAACATCTGTTCTAGAATGAGGCGCCGATGCCCCGGGGAGAGACCCTTCAGGTCCCGACCGAGAAGCCGTCGGGTCCCGCGCGCTTCGACCTCGTCCTGCCGTGGCCGCTCGCGGGCGATCAGCCCGCGGCCGCCGCGAAGCTGAGCGAGGGGCTGTCACGCGGGCTCAAGGACCAGACGCTTCACGGCGTGACCGGGTCGGGCAAGACGGTGACGATGGCCAAGGTGATCGCCGACGCCGGCCGGCCGGCGCTGGTGCTCGCGCACAACAAGACGCTCGCGGCGCAGCTGTACGGCGAGTTCAAGGAGTTCTTCCCGCAGAACGCCGTCGAGTACTTCGTCTCGTACTACGACTACTACCAGCCCGAGGCGTACATCGCCCGCAGCGACACCTACATCGAGAAGGACTCCTCGCGGAACGAGGAGATCGATCGCATGCGGCACGCCGCCACGCGCGCGCTCTTCGAGCGGCGCGACGTGGTGATCGTCGCGTCCGTGTCGTGCATCTACGGCCTGGGCGCGCCGGTCGACTACGGCGCGGTGACCGTCCGTCTCAACAAGGGCGAGCGCGTCCGGCGGGACACCGTCCTGCGGCACCTCGTCGACATCCAGTACGAGCGCACGAACAGCGACCTCGTTCGCGGCAAGTTCCGCGTGCTCGGCGACACGCTCGAGGTCCACCCCTCGTACGAGGAGCTCGCGGTCCGGGTGGAGTTCTTCGGCGACGACGTGGAGCGCATCACCGAGCTCGACCCGCTCACCGGCGAGGTCCTCGCCGAGCGCGACCGCATCGACATCTATCCGGCGCGCCACTTCGTGACGCCGAGAGAGAAGCTGCTCGAGGCGATCAAGGACATCGAGAGCGAGCTCGAGGTCCGCACCAAGGAGCTCGAGGACCGCGGACGCTTGCTCGAGGCGCAGCGGCTCTCGCAGCGCACCCGCTTCGACCTCGAGATGATGCGCGAGACGGGGACCTGCGCCGGCATCGAGAACTACTCGCGCCATCTGGCCCGCCGCCCCGCGGGCAGCCGGCCCTGGACGCTGCTCGACTACTTTCCGCCGGACTTCCTCATGTTCGTCGACGAGTCGCACATCTCGCTCCCGCAGGTGCGCGGCATGTACGGAGGCGATCGATCGCGCAAGGAGATCCTGGTCGAGTACGGATTCCGGCTGCCGAGCGCGCTCGACAACCGCCCGCTCACCTTCGACGAGTTCGAGGCGCGGCTTGACCAGACGATCTTCGTGTCCGCGACGCCCGGCCCGTACGAGGCGGAGCACGCCGCGCAGGTCGTGGAGCAGATCATCCGGCCGACCGGGCTGGTCGACCCTGAGATCGAGGTGCGCCGCACCGACGGTCAGATCGACGACCTCCTCGCGGAGATCCGCACACGCGTCGAGCGCGGCCAGCGCGCCATCGTCACGACGCTCACCAAGAAGATGGCCGAGGACCTCGCCGACTACCTGCGCGAGATGGGCATCAAGGTCCAGTACCTCCACTCCGAGGTCGAGACCATCGAGCGCGTCGAGATCCTGCGCGACCTGCGCCTCGGCGTGTTCGACGTCGTCGTCGGCGTGAACCTGCTGCGTGAAGGCATCGACCTGCCCGAGGTCACGCTCGTCGCGATCCTCGACGCGGACAAGGAGGGCTACCTCCGTTCGGAGGGTTCGCTCATCCAGGTCATCGGACGGGCGGCGCGGCACGTCGAGGGGCGCGTGATCATGTACGCCGATCGCATGACCGTCTCGATGAAGGCCGCGATCGACGAGACCGAGCGCCGCCGCGATCGGCAGCTCGCCTACAACGCCGAGCACGGCATCGAGCCGACCACCGTGGTGAAGGCCATCCGCGATGTCGGCATGCGCCTCGCGCAGATCGCCGAGGTCGAGCGCGTCTACCAGAGGGGCGGCCGGTCGATCGCCGCCGGCGAGCTGCCAAAGGACGAGCTCACCAGGCTCATCAAGGACCTCGAGGGGCAGATGAAGGCCGCGGCGAAGAATCTCGAGTTCGAGAAGGCCGCGGCGCTGCGCGACGAGGTCGTCGAGCTGCGCGGCCTGCTGGTGCTCCAGGCGGGGCCCGAGAGCCTCGAGGCCGGCGCCGAGCCGGTCAGCACCACCTCGCGCGTCGTTCGCGCGGGCACGCGGCCGATCCGCCGCCGGCGCGGGATCTGATGATGGTCACCGTGTTCGTGACGCTCGCCGTGCTCGGCGCCATCGTGGCGGTGGTCGTCATGTTCGTGCAGCGCGGTCGCGAGACGCTCGACCTCTCGCTGCGCGGCCTGCTGCGCGTGTACCTCTACGTCGCCTCGCTCGCCGGCGTGATCGTGTTCGCCGTCGGTGTCGCCGGCATCCTCTCGTTCGTGCTCGCCGCGGCGTTCGGACGCGACCTCGTCTACGGCGGGTCGCCGCCGCAGCCGGTGCCGCAGGTCGCGCCGGCCTGCCCCCCGGGACAGCCGACCTGCGCGCCCACGCCGGTCGTCGCGCCGCGCCCGCTGCCCGACGAGCGCGAGCGCCGCCAGCAGGAGGACCTCGTGCGCGGCATCACGTTCGTCGTCTTCGGCGCCGTGTTCTGGATCGCGCACTGGATGGCGCGTCGCGGGCGCGCCGGCGGGAGCGAGCACGCGAGCGGGCTCTATCGCGCGTATCTCATGCTCGGCACCGCGATGTTCGGCATCGCGACCATCGTGCTGCTGCCCACCGGCATCTATCAGGCGCTCGCCGATGCGCTCATCGCGCCGACGCCGAACACCTTCCGACAGGGCGCGGGCGATTCGCTCTCGGGCGGCCTCGCGTCGCTGCCGATCTGGCTCCTGTACCTGTGGCTCGTGCTGCGCGCGATCCGCGCGCCGGCCGCGCCGTCCGCGGCCGCGTAGATGCCGCTCACCTCGATCCACGTCAAAGGCGCGCGAGAGCACAACCTCAAGAACATCGACATCCAGATCCCGCGGGACAAGCTCGTGGTCATCACGGGGCTCTCGGGGTCGGGCAAGTCGTCGCTCGCCTTCGACACGATCTACGCCGAGGGTCAGCGCCGCTACGTCGAGTCGCTCTCCGCGTACGCGCGGCAGTTCCTGGGTCAGATGGAGAAGCCCGACGTCGATTTCATCGAGGGGCTCTCGCCGGCGGTCTCGATCGACCAGAAGGGGTCGACGCGCAACCCGCGGTCGACCGTCGGCACGGTCACCGAGATCTACGACCATCTCCGCCTGCTGTTCGCGCGCGTCGGCGTGCCGCACTGCCCGACGCACGGGATCCCGATCAAGGCGCAGACGG
>DASQIF010000259.1:0-5132 GCA_035631715.1 Candidatus Acidiferrales bacterium | reverse complement strand
ATCCACGCGACCATGTTGTCGCGCTCTCCGCCGGCGGGCGTCATCGGCACGAAGAGCACGAACTCGCTCCGGTCCGAGCCCGGGAGGCGCGTCGTCACGTAGTACGGCTCGATGGGCTGCTTCGTGCCGCCCTGGAACGTGATCTCGTTCGCGATGCGCCACGCGTCGACGCGGTTGTACAGGTCGTCGGGGCTCGTCATGTGGTAGAGCGAGAACACCTGCGACTGCACGGTGAAGAGGCCCTCGGGGTACCGGATGTGGTCCTTGAGGCTCTGCGGCATCTCGGCGATGGACTTGAAGAGCTTGGGATAGATCGCGCGCAGATTCTTCACGACCGGATCGGTCTCGTCGACGACGTAGTAGGTGATGGTGCCGTCGTACGCGTTGGTCACGACCTTCACGCTGTTGCGGATGTAGTTGAACTCGCCGCCGGCGATGGTGGTCGAGCCGAGGCCCAGCGCGCCGAACCGCTCGCTGTACGGGTAGTGGTCGCCGGTCGTGTACGCGTCATTGATCCAGTACATGCCGCCGTCCGCGATCACGAGATACGGGTCGGGGTCGTATGAGAGGAACGGCGCGATGAGCCGCTCGCGCTCGCTGATGAGACGGTGGAACAGGACTCGGCTGTCGCCCGAGATCTGGTTGGTGAAGAGCAGGTTCGTATCGCCGAACCGCAGCGTGAAGAGGAGGCGGTTCCAGAGCGACCCGACGTCGACGCCGCCCTTGCCCGAGAACTGCGTCTGCGCGTCGCCGCCCTCCTGCGCGTAGTCGAACTCCTTCTGCAGCGTGTCGACGATCACGTAGTCGGAGGTCGACTCACCGAAGTAGATGCGCGGCTGATCGATCCTCGGCTCGCCCGTCGGCGGGATGTCCTTCACCAGCATGTCCGGCCGGCCCTCGTCGCCCACCGCGCCCACCGGCCTGAGCACCGCGCCGTACCCGTGCGTGAACACGAGGTGGCGGTTCACCCACGTCGCCTGCGGGAGGCTCGACGACTGGAGCTCGCGCGCCGAGAGCATCACCGGCACCTCCGCGCCGCCGATCTGATAGCGGTCCACGTCCACGTCGTTGAACGTGTAGTACTGGCGCAGCGCCTGGAGCGCGTCGTACGCGGAGAGCAGCGGCCGGTAGTCCCATAGGCGGACGGACTTCGTGTCCGATAGGTCGCGTCGCGCCTCGGTGGCGCTCGGCGTGTCACCGACGTTGAAGAGCGACTCCTCGACGTTGTCGACGCGATAGGCCGCGCGCGTCGCCGCGATGTTGCGCTCCAGGTACGGGCGCTCCTTGTTCAGCTGATCCGGCTTCACGACGAAGTTCTCGACCAGGCCGGGGTAGACGCCGAGCACGAGGATCGACGCCAGGAACCACAGCACGATCGAGCCACCGAGCACCCAGAGCGTCCGCGCGAACGCGTTCGCGAAGCACGCGAGCGCGGCGATGGCCACGATGACGGTCAGCACGGTGTACGCGGGGAGGCGCGCGTTGATGCTCGTGTACGCGGCGCCGGTGAGCACCGAGTCCTGTCGGAAGAGCAGCTCCCACTGATCGATGACGTATCCGAAGGCGATGAGCAGCAGGAACAGCCCGCCGAGGACCGACAGGTGTGCGCGCGCCGGGCGCGCGAGCGCGAGCGCGGTGCGACCCGCGACGCCGAGGTCGCCGCGCGTGATCGTGTCGGTGGCGACGCCGATGACGCCGCGCAGGACGTAGATGAGGATCACGCCCGCGGCGATGACGAGGACCGCGGCGATCGCCCACCCGCGCACGAAGTCGAGGACCGGCAGCGTGAAGAAGTAGAAGCCGACGTCGCGTCCGAACACCGGATCGCTCACCCCGAACGGCACCGCGTTGAGCCAGCGCAGCAGCGGGTCCCACTGATCGCCGCCGGCAAGCCCGAAGAAGAACGCCGGGATGAGGAGCAGCCACATCCAGCGGAGCGTGGACGCGAGCGCAGATGGACGGCCGCGGCCCGCGTCGACGACGACGCGCGGCACCTGCGGGCGCAGCGCGAGGTACACGTTCGGCACCGCGAGGATGAAGAAGATGAGCATGAACACGAGGAACGCGTAGAAGCCCGCGGTATAGCGGCGCAGGTACACGTCCTCGAGGCCGTTGCTGCGGAACCAGAGAAGGTCAGTGAGGAAGCCGACGAGCGGCGAGAGCACGATCGGGAGGATCAGAAGGAGGATGACGATGATCGCGAGTGCGGTCGTTCGTCGCGCCGGTGGACGCGGGACCCCGGGTGTTCGACCGCCGCGGCCGCCGATCTGGCGGAGATCGAAGTTGGACCAGTCGATGTTGCCCCATTCGGGGCCCCCGTTACCCCGACGGTTGCTCATCGGTCTCAGGATAGGCTCCGGGGGACGACCGCTCGCTCACCTCGTCGGTACACTCGCGTTCCACTGGCGTGCGTGAGAGGTAGGGAATCTCGTCAATGAAATTGCATGCTCTCGCCGCGGCGATCGGCGCCGCGGTCCTCCTGGCCGGATGCATCCCGACGCAGATCGACGCGAACAACGCGTCGCCGACTCCGACGGACGCAGCGCTCGCTGTGCCGACGCCGAGCGTCGCGCCGACGGCCACCGCGACGACCGCGGCGACCGCAACGAACGCTCCCACGGCTACGGCGACCGCGACCGCGGCCCCGACCGCGACGCCCGCACCGGCGACGCCCGCGCCCACCGCTCAGCCAACTCCGCCGCCGACGCCCCGGCCCACGCCCGTACCGACCCCGGTGCCGACGCCGCAGCCGACCGCGACGCCGGCGCCTACCGTGGCAGCGTGCGGCGCGACATCGACAGCGAACCCGCCGGCCGCAACCGCGTCGACGCTCGGTTTCTATGGCAAGGTCACCGATCAGTGCACGGGTAAGCCGCTCGCGAACGTGTGCATCACCGTCGGCGTGCCGGGCGCGTTCTGCTGGGGCAGGACCGACGTCAACGGCAACTACCAGATCGACCTGGCCGCCGTCTCGGCGTCACCGGGTCAGTTCGAGCTCTACTTCATCCTGCAGCCCTACGCCGTCGATCACAGCGTGAAGCAACAGGTCAACGGAGTGGTGCGCATCGACTTCCAGATGCATCCCTAGCAGCGAACACGGGGTGCGCGCTCGCTACGACGAGCGGGCGCGCACCTCGGCGAACAGATCGAGGTACGACTCGACGATCCTGGGCCAGGTGTAGGTCCGCTCCACAAAGCGCTTCCCCGACGCACCCAGCTGTCGCGCGCGGTCCGGCTCGTCGGCCAGCATGCCGACGATCTCGCCGAACTCCGCGGCGTCGCGATACGCGAGCCCCGCGCCAGCGCGCCGGGTCATCCCCCACACCACCGGCGACGCCACGTCGCACACGATCGGCTTGCCGCAGGACCACGCCTCGAGCGTGACCATCGACATCGACGACAGCACCTCGGGCACCGCGAGGGCGACCGCGGCGTCGAGCGCGTCGTACTTCCCCTGCTCGTCGACGGCGCCGAGATGGACGACGTCGTCGCGCCGCGGGACCGTCATCTCCGGTTGCCCGATGAGCACGAGGCGGAGCCGACGCTCGGGATCCTTCGCCCGCCAGCGCTCCCAGTTCGCGAAGAGCTCGCGGCAGCCCTTGCTCTCGACGATGCGGCCGATATAGAGGAGGAACGGGTCGTCGATGCCGAAGCGCTGGCGGAAGCGGTCGGCCGAACGGTCCGCGGGGACGTCGACGCCGACGCCGAAGATGTCGTTCGGCACGCGCTGGTTGTGGAAACGGCGATGCACGAGGGCGCGCTCCTCCTCGGTGTTGAAGGCGATGGCGCGCGGCGCGTGGAAGACCGGCTCGTAGATCGCGAGGTCGAGCGCGGGCTCGTCGTGCGCCGTCGGCACGAGGACGGCGCGCTCGGGCACGAGCGGCAGGCCGCGCACCGTCGGGTAGTAGATATAGGTGAAGAAGAGGACGTGGTCGGCGTCGCGGCCGACGCGCCAGAGATGCTCGAGGAGGTCCGGCGCGTACGGGCCCTGCTGATCGACGAAGGTGCGCTCGTCCTCGAGCGTGTGTGAGGGAGCGAACGCGCGTCGCTCGTACAGCTTGAAGTCCCACGCGCGCGTGCGCAGCACCGGGAAGCGGCGCACCGGGACGTCGTCCACCCACTCCGTGCCCGCGGTGAAATGGTTCTCCCAGGTGCGGTAGTCCCGCGCCGCGGTCGTGATGACCTCGACGTCGAGATGCCGCGCGAGCCGACTGGTGAGCTGGCGCGCGTGCGCCTCGGCGCCGCCGGCGACGCCGTCGCCGTAGCGCTGCACGACGACCAGGAGCTTGGGCCGGCTCACAGGTCCGCCGCCATCCCGACCAGGCGCTCGAGCCGATCGTCGAAGGCGTGCCACGAGCATTCCTGGCGGACCCACGACTGCCCGCGCGCACCGATGGCCCGGCCCGCGCCGAGGATCGCCGCGAGCGCGTCGGCGAACGATCCGCCGTTCGCGTCATAGCCGAAGCCGCCGCGCGCGCGTGCGACCTGTCCCGTCGTCACGGCGTTGCGCGAGTCCACGAGCACCGGCGTGCCGACCTGCCACGCCTCGAGCAGCACGATGCCGAGGCTCTCGAAGCGCGACGGGAGGACGAGCGCGTCGGCCGCCGCGAGCAGCGACCACTTCTCCGCGTCGTTGACGCGGCCGAGCACGCTGATGTCGTCGCGCTTCGGCAGCTTCATGCGGACCGTGCCGGCGAGCGCGAGCGTGCCGCGGCCGCCCTGAGCGCGGTACTCGTCCCACACGCGGACGAGATCGTCGACGCCCTTGCCCTCGCTCACCTGCCCCAGGTAGACGATGAGCGGTCCTTCCTCGAACCGCGAGCGGTACGACTCGTCGGCGTCGCCGGCCGGGTCCATCCCGATGCCGAGGACCTCGTACGGGATGTGCTCGTTCGCGAAACGCCGGTGCACGAGGTCGCGCTCCTCGGGCGTGAGGAAGCCGAACGCGCGCGGCATCTGGAAGAGCGCGCGGTACGGCGCGAGGCCGAGCGGCGCCTCGTCATGCGCGGTGGAGATGAGCGCGGCGCGCTCGGGCACAATCGGCAGGCCCGCCGCAGTCGGCTCGTAGATGTAGGTGTAGAAGAGGATCGCGTCGTAGTCGCGCCCGCGCTTGTGGAGGAAGTCGAGCAGCG
>DASQIF010000258.1:0-6118 GCA_035631715.1 Candidatus Acidiferrales bacterium | reverse complement strand
GGGGTCGCCGCGCCGGATCGCGCGACGTGCCTCGGCGTACAGCTCGTTGACGCTAGAGATCGCGGATGGGTGGTCGCGCTGCGTCTTGTCCATGGCGGGAAGTGATAGGACCTGTCGGCGGTGGGCCGGTAGGAAATCCTGCGCACCCCGGCTGAGCACTTCTGCTCAGCCCCCGGCGCTGGCTGCTATTCGCGGAAGAGGAGGTCGTCGGCGTGCAGGAGGAGGTTGTCCTCGTCGCGCCCGAGCAGCTCGCCGACCTCCGCCGTAAGCCGGGCCCGGTCCACCACGCGCACCGCGCGCGGGCGGACGCTGACGATCCCACGGCGCGCGAGGTCGGCGAGCGCAGCGTTCACCGAGCGTCGGCTGGCGCCGACGATGTCGGCGATCTCGTCCTGGCTGAAGTCCGCCGGCGTCTCGACGGCCGCGTACTGGTAGAGCATCCAGGCCACCCGGCCGGGGACATCCCGGTGCAGGACCGTCGCCATGAATTTCTGCATACGGAAGGTCGACTGGGCCATGCGCTGGTAGACGAACATCATCGCCTCGAAGTTCTGTTTCAACACGCGGCGCGCGTCGGCGACGGGGATCTGGAGCGCGAGCGTCGGCGCGGTCGCGATCACCGTGCTGTCGCGCACCGGCGTGCGCCCGAACAGTTGCATGAGCCCGAAGAACTGGCCGTGGCCATACAGCCCGAGGCGGATCTCACGTCCGCTCGCCAACTGGAGCACCGACTTCACCAGGCCGTGGTGCACGACGAAGACGTCGTTGCCGACGTCGCCGAGCTGGTACACGACCGCGCCCTCGGCGAAGGTGCGCCGACGCATGCGCGCCACGACGTCGCGACGCTCGGCTTCGCTGAGCTTGAGGATCGGGACGACGTCGCGGAGCTCATCTGCGAGGCGCCACTTCTCATCGAAGTCATCGAGGGTCGACATGCCCAAAGCCCTCCCTATCCGGAGTGAGCCGGCACGGAGGCAGGAGTGTCGCAATGTCGGCGGTCGCGTATCTTTTGCCGCGCTCGCTGTCCGTCATAAGCGCGAGCTCTCGCACCATTGGCCACGCTCGCACCTGCCGATCGAAAGACTGCCCACGACGATCTCGCCCATCGCGGGCACGACCTCGCGCACTCGCGGACGAAGGTCCTGACCCACGTCGGCGTCGCGTCTCCGGATGTGGCCCTTCGCGAACTCGCGGCGCAGCGTCCGCCTGACGCTGTCCCTGTGATCCCGACTTGCGGATTGTGAGTGACGCACGCGCGCCGCCGAGGTGAGCGGCGATCTGCGACCTCTCGTCAGCGGTGGGCATGCGGGTCCTTTCCGCCCTCGTCCCACGGTCACAATCGGCCGAATCGGGCTACGCCTTAAGGGCTCGCCTCGCTCGCAGTCGTCGGTGACCACGCGCACCTGCCGGCAGCCGGCGCAGCGGTGCGCGTCACCGCGTCCGTTCTGGAGGACGAACAACTCGCGCGTGCCAGGCGAGGTGCGAAGTCTCGGACACGGCAGCCCTGCGACTGGTCTGGCGTCTGAGCACGGCGCTTGTCGAAGAGGCTCTCCTGCAGGACTGTGACGTGTCGGGACACGCCGGCTAGACGCCGGCGATGACTCGCGCGTAGTTTCGCGCTGCTCAGCGCCCTGCGACGAAGTGGCGCGCCTCCTCCGCGAGCGCGATCCAGTCGTACTTCGAGCGCGGCGCGATGGCGAGCCATTCCTTCATCGCGCGACCCGGCCTCGGCTCGAAGGGCTTCCCGTCCCGCGACGCGACAAGCGCGAGAACGCGGTCCTTCGGCAGCTTCACGACGAACGCGCCGGTCGACGAGAGCATCGCGAAGATGCGGCCCTTACTCGTGAGCGAGCCCCGGCCGAAGCCGCGCGCCTCCTTCCGCGTGACGTCCTGATGCCGAAGGAGCGCGCGGCAGACCTCGTCGTAGCGGGTCAGCGCTCGGGAGGTCAGCTGCCGGGAGGCGCCGGCTGCTGCGAGCCGTAGCGCGCGTTGAAGCCGTCGGTGTCCGCGTCGGGGTCCGACGGCGTCGACACCTGCCTTCGCTGCTGGACCATCACGCCGCTGTCGGCGGTGGTGAGCGCAGGGTTCGCGCCGTTCGCGGTGCCCGGGTCGAACGTCGTGAGCCCGTAGTTCGCGAGCGTCGCGATGCGTCCGCCGACGGTCGGCGCTTCCTCGATCCACTCGGCCGACGTGCCGGGGCCGGTGTAGGTCTGCACGGTCGTGAAGCTCCCACCGGTCGTGTCGTCGGTGATGGTGATCGTCCAGCTCGATCCGCTGCCCTTGGTGACCGATGCGCTCATGTGGTCGCCCGGCCGCACCGGCAGACTCGGGATGACCGTCTCGGCGGCGGGGAGGATCTCCCACCACGCCGCGTAGTGCGCCGAGCCCTGGTAGTAGTCGGACTCGGTGCCGGTCTGGATGAGGCTCGAGTTGTTGAAGCCGTCGATGCCGATCCACTGCGACGAGAAGGTTTGCTTCTTGGTCGGCGCCGCGGCCTGGACGGTCCAGCTCCCAGTCACCGCGCTGAAGCTGCCGGTCTTGGCGTACCCGGACCAGTTCGACGAGGACCATCCGGCGTTGGTGACCACCGCCCCCGGGTCGTCGTTCCCGACGCGGGGGTGGTGCACCACGGTCGAAAGCGACGGAACGGGTGCGGTCGAGAACAGCATGGCCACGGCGCTGACGAGCGCGAGCAAGCGACGCGACATAGCTAACCACCTCCTCCGGTAGTGACGCGGTCGATGATGTGTTGGCCCTCTTCGCTCTGGACGTAGGCGATGAACGCGGTCACCGCCGGGCGGACGCCACTGGTGCGATACGCGAGGTAGAGGCTGCGCCGCACGGGATAACGGCCGGACACGATGTCGCTACGGGTCGGCGAGACGCCGTCGATGCCGATCGCGCGCACGCGTCCGTCGCGGCGCAGCTGGCTCGTCACGGTGACCATGCCCACGACACCGGTCTCGCTCGCCACCGCGCGTGTGACGTCGTCGCCGTTGTTCAGCTCGATCGCATCGGCGGCGTACGTCGCCTTGCCGGGGAAGAAGTAGCTGTCGAAATTGCTGCGCAGCGCGCTCGTCGCCTCGCGGATCACGACGCGGATGCGCCCGCTACCGCTGCTGATCGCGCTCCAATCGGTCACGGCCCCGGAGAAGACCTGGCGCACCTGCGTCTTCGACAGATCGGTCACCGGGTTGCCGGCGTTCACGATCACGGCGGTCGCGCTCACGCCGATCGGCACCAGGGTGAGCTGCGGCGCGAGGTCGGGCGCGGGCGTGGCGCTGGCCGTCGTGAGGTCGACGTCGCCGGACGCGGCGAGCCGGAAGCCGGCGGCCGAGCCGATGTCCTCGAAGCTGAAGCGGACGGTGGGATGCGCGCCGCGGAAGCCATCCGAGAGCGCGTTGAAGACGTCGAGCGCGGCCCCGCCGCCCTTGACGGTGTAGGTGCCGGCGAGCGGATCGGCCGTCGGCTGCGACTTGCCGAACGGCCCGCAGGCCGCGGCCACCACCATGAGGAGCGCGAGGGCGGCACGCGGCAGGGTCGTCATCAGAACGGCGCGAGCCGGACCATCGTCGAGCGCAGCCCGAGGCAGCTCTGCAGCACGGCCTCGGCGCGCACGTCCGCGGTCGCCGCGGTCCCGATGAAGCGGATCGAGATGACATGTCCGGCCCCGCCCGCGGCGGAGTTCGTGGTGTCGACGCCCTGGAGCGTGCCGATGTTCGGGCCGCCGGCGCAGATGACCGCGTTCACGATCTGCGCTCCGGTGAACACCGCCGACCACGACGCGCGCGGGTTCGCGGGGCTGCTCACGAGGCGATCGGCCGGATCGGGCACCGATGCGAGGAACGGCTGCGTCGGGTCGGGCGTGCACACCCACGAGCCGGAGGTACTGCGCACGACGCGCGTGCCCCAGCAACCGAACTCGAGGGTGTAGCCGCCGCTCGACGACGCGAAGTAGGTCTTCGCGGCCTGCCCCTGCCACGACACGATCTTGCCGGCGGTCGCGATGACCGCCGCGTCGGTGCGCGGGCCTTCAGCGGCGACGCCGCCGTAGCACTGGTCGGACTGGTCATCGCCAACGTCGTAGTCGCGCGACGTGCCGCGGTACGACGCGTACGAGTACGAGCGCGCCGCGTAGGCCTGCGACTTCAGCGCCTCGGCGTGCCAGGTGTTCGGCATCTCGAAGGAGATGACGCCGCGCGTGTAGTCGTCGTAGGTGACCGCGTTCACGACGCGGAGCGTGTCGCCGAGGTTCGAGAAGCGCAGGTTACCGCGATAGAACCCCGGCGTGCCGTCGAGGTGGTCCTTCTGGAAGAAGCGCAGCGGGAAGCCCGGGTCGAGCGGCACGACCGCGACGCTCGGGTACTGCCCGATCTTCTGCGGTGTCGCGGTGTTGTTGCTCCACACCTCGACCACGCCGTTTCGCGCGACGAACTGCCACTTCGCGGTGACGCTCGCGCGCCCGATCTCGGCGTTGCCGCTCGACTCGTCGAGGACCTTGAAGCCGCCGTTCGACGCGACGTCGCCGAAGTAGCCGTCGAAATACGCGTTCGTGCCGCAGCGGTAGCGCGACTGCGAGGACGGCTGCGACAGCAGGACGCGGTTAAAAGGACGCGTCGCGTCGCCGAACATGAAGGTCGTGCCCGGGAAGTAGTTCTGGATGATCTGCTCGCCGGTGTACGGCCGTCCGGTGACGCCGTTCGCGAGACCGTTCGCGCCGTACTGGCTGAGGCCGACGCCATGGCCGAAGCCGCTCCCGTAGAAGACGACGCCGGACACGACGGTGAAGGGCTCCTTCTTCATCGGGACGTTCACCTGGCTGAACCAGGCGACGCCCTCCTGCACGAGGTCCCATTCGAGGATGTAGTCGCCGGTCGATGGCGGCACCGCGACGGTCATCGGCACGACCGCCTGCGTGGCGGGCGCCATGTCCTTCGGCAGCGTGCCGCGCGCGCCGTCCCAGACGTACGTCGTGCCGGTGTTCGCGCCGACGATGTGGTAGCCGAGGTGCACCGGGTTCGCGCCGGCGGCGGGCCAGGTGCGGCCGCTGTAGTTCACGACCGTGACCGACAGCTGCACGACCGCGCCGATCGTGACCTGACCCGGGGTCGTCGTCGCCGCGTAGCCCCCGTTGAGTCCGCTGGTCACGCTGAACGGCACGCGGCCCTGCGGCGCGCCACCATCGGCGAACCAGCCGATGCCCTCGCGCACGAGGTCGAGCGCCAGCGTGTACACGCCCGACGTGGCGGGCGCAGTGAACCCGATAGTGAACGCGCGGGCGGTGCCCGGCGCGACATCGGCGCCGATCGCGGTGCGTGGGCCGTCCCACAGCACGGTGTTCCCCGCCGCGTCGAAGATGTGATAGCTGAGGTTCACCGGGTTCGGGCCGGCGCCGCTCCAGGTCTGGTTGCCGGTGTTCGTGAGCTGCACCTGCAGCGTCTTGTTCTCGAGCCAGAACGTGTCGATCTGCGGCGGCAGTCCGTACGACGCCGCGAAGCGCGCGGTGTCGACGGTGACGGGCTGACGGAGCGGCTGACTTCCGCCGGTGCCACCGAGCCAGCCGACGCCCTCGCGCACGAGGTCGACGGTGAGCGTGTAGGTGCCGCCCTTCGCGGGCGTCGCGACCTTCACGTTCGCGGTCACCGTCGCGCCGGGCGCGACGTCGGCGACGAGCGGGGTGCGCAGGCCGTCCCACACGACGGTGTTCCCCGACGGGTCGTGCCAGTGATAGGAGACGTCGATCGGATTCGCGCCCGCGAAGTTCCACGCCGCCGCGCCGGTGTTCTTCAGGTTCGCGACGACGGTGTACGTCCCGCCCGCGATCATCGGCGGCACCGCGTTCGCGGTAACCTGCGCGACGTAGGCGGCCTGCGCGAGCACCGGCAGCGGGATGCTCGGCGGGAACCAGGACACGCCTTCCTTCACCAGCGCGAAGCGCAGCTGGTACTGCGCCGGATCCTTCGGCACGATGACGTTCGCGGTAATCGTCTTCGCGACGGTCGGCGCGACGTCACCGCCGAGCGGCGTGCGCACGCCGTCCCACGCGACGACGACGTTGCCGGTCGCGTCGTACCAGTGGTACGTGAGGTCGACCGGCGTCGAGCCGCCCGCGGTCCAC
>DASQIF010000257.1:0-19916 GCA_035631715.1 Candidatus Acidiferrales bacterium | reverse complement strand
AGATGTCCCGCGCCGTCGATCACCGCCGCGTCGCGCAGCTCCTTGGGTACCGAGAGGAACTGCTGACGCAACAGGAAGATCGAGAACGCCGTCGCGAGGAAGGGGAGCATCTGCACGAGGTACCCCTCGACCAGGTGCGTCGGGTCATTCGGATGGAAGCTGCGCGTCATGAGCACGAAGTTCGGAATGAGCGTCGCCTCCGACGGCATCATGTAGGTCGCGAGCAGCACCGTGAACAGCACCGCTTTGCCCTTGAACGTCATCTGCGCGAACGCGTATGCGGCGAGCACCGCCGTCACGAGCTCCCCGAGCATGTTGACGACCGCGATGAGCACGGTGTTCGCGAAGTAGCGCGCCCAGGGCGCCTTGTTCCACGCATCGACGTAGTTCTCGGGGTGCAAGCCGTCGACCGGAAAGAGCGTCGGCGGCGCGGTGATCGACTCGAAGAAGTCCTTGAGCCCCGTGGTGACCATGTAATAGAAGGGGTAGGCCACGATCGCCCCTACCGCGATGAGGACGAGGTGGGTGAAGACGCGCGAGCCTACGCGCGGCACCGCCGGTCGGCGAACGGTCTGGGTCGTGACGCGGGGCAGAACGTTGGGGACGTTCATCCGTACTGCACCCGTCGCTCGAGGATGCGGAACTGGATCAGCGTGAACCCGAGGATGAGCAGCGTCAGCAGCACGCCCATCGCCGAGCCGTAGCCGATCTGGCCCTGCTGGAAGAACGTGCGGAACACGAGCATCGAGACCGTGCGCGAGGTGTCGAGCGGACCACCGTTCGTGAGCACGAAGATCTCGTTGAAGGCGCGCAGCACGCCGATCGACGCGATGGTGAAGACGAAGAAGATCTGCGGTGAGAGGAGCGGCAGCGTGATCTTCGTGAACACCTGCCGCTGATTCGCGCCGTCGAGCCGCGCCGCTTCGTAGTACTCGACCGGGATGTTCCCGAGGCCGCCGAGGAAGATGACGATCTGGAAGCCGAGGAAGTGCCAGATCGAGAAGATGGCGACGCTCGTGAGCGAGAGGCTCGGCCCGGCCGCCCAGTCGGGGACGGCGAGGCCGAAGCGGTTGCCCATCATCTGGAAGATGCCGGTGGGCTCCTGCAGGAAGCGCAGCGGGCCGAGACCGAACGACGACAGGATCGTGTTCAGGATCCCGTACTGCGGGTGGTAGACGTACTCGAACACCGCGGCCGCCGCCACGGTGGCCGTGATGTACGGCAGGTAGTAGATCGTTCGGTAGATCGCGCGCCCGCGGATCTTCTGGAACAGGAGATACGCGATGACCATCGCGAACACGATCTCGAACGGGACGGTCATGAGCGCGTACGTGATCGTCGTCGACACGGACTGCCACCAGTTCGGCGCACGCGACCCGAAGAGGATGTCGGTGTAGTTGTCGATCCCGCGGAACGCGCCTTGGACGATGTCCCATTTGAAGAAGGAGATGTAGATCGCGTAGAGCGACGGGAAGACCTTGAACACCAGGAGGACGGCGAAGGCGGGGAGCAGGAAGAGGTACCCCTGCACGTTCTCGATAACGCTTCGACGGCGGCGTGAGGCCGCGCGCGCACCCGAAGCGATAGCCCCTCCCGACACAGTTCGGCGATGATTACACCATGCCCATTTACGACTACCGGTGCGACCACTGCGGGCACGCGTTCTCCGCGGTGCAGTCGTTCAACGACCAGGCGCTCGAGGTCTGCCCGAACTGCGGCAAGAAGCCCCGTCGCCTCATCGTCGCGCCGGCGGTCGTGTTCAAGGGGTCGGGCTGGTACAAGACCGACTCGCGCGGCGCCGCCCCGAAGGAGGGCGACGGCGCGACGCCGGCGAAGAAGGACGACACGGCCAAGGACACCAAGAAGGAAGAGACCAAGAAGTCGGACGCGCCCGCACCGTCGAGTAACGCGTCCACGAAGAGCGAGGCGTCATCCTAGCCAGGGCCGAGGGCGTCGCGCACGACGCGCGCAGCGTGAGCACGTCGTGTTTCTCTGATGGGATCCTGTTCCTCGCGGGCGGGATCGCGTATCAGATGTTCTTCTCGCTCATCCCCATCGTTGCGCTCATGGTCGGCGTGCTGGGCTTCGTGTACGGCTCTGCGCAGGCGCAGCGCGAGCTCGTGCAGTTGATCCGTGACATCTATCCCTCCGCGAACGCGCAGGAAGCCCGCATCGCGCGCGAGCTCGTGGACGGCCGCGCGGTCTCGCTCGGCTTCGGCCTCGTGGGCACCGTGCTCGCGGCCGGCGCCGTGTTCTCGGCGATCGACAGCGCGATCACGTTCGTCCTCGGTCCCGGCCGGAAGCGAAGCTTCGTGCGCGGGCGGCTCCAGGGCCTCATCCTCGTCGCCGCCGTCGTGGTCGTCGCGCTGCTCTCGGTCGCGCTGTCCGTGGGAGCGCAGACCGCGCAGGGTCTGCTCGCCGACACCGGGTACGGTCCTGGCTCGCGTCTCCTCATCGCGGTGGGCTCACCGCTGATCGGCCTCGCGGCCGGGTGGACCTTCTTCTACTTCATCTTCCGGTACGTGCCCCGGGTACGCGTCCCGGCGACCACCGCTCAGTTGGCCGCCTTGGTATCCGCTGTGCTGTGGGAGATCGCCAAAGTGGCGTTCGGGTACTTCGCCCGCACCGTGGGCGCCTTCAGCACGTTCGGCCCGATCGCCTTTGCGGCCGGCCTCCTCACGTGGGTCTACGTCACAGCGGTCATCATCCTTATCGGAACGGAGATCCTGAAGCTGAAGGTCGCGAAGTCCTGATGGAGAAGGTCGAGTCCTTCGTGAGCCGCGTCATCGAAGGATGGTCGGCGCGTCTCTTCGGCGCGAAGCTCCAGCCGGTGCAGATCGCCAAGCGCCTCATCCGCACCATGGAGGGCCACCAGACCATCAGCCTCTCCAAGACGTTCGTGCCGAACTCGTATGTCGTGTCGCTCGGGCCGACCGATTTCGAGCAGTTCGATCAGTACCGCCGCAGCCTCGAACGCGATCTGGCGGAGACGCTCCTCGGCGCGGCGCGCGAGCGCAACTACACACTCCTCGCGTACCCGTCGGTCGAGATCGAGCGCGACGAGGGCCTTGCGCCTGGCGACGTCCGGGTCTCGTGCGCGCTCGTCGACGCGTCGGGCGAGGAGGTCGACGCCGACCCGAAGCGCCTCGGCGCGGTCGAGGCCGGTCACACGATGGTCCTCGATCGCGAGGCGCTGCTGCGCGAGAAGCCGCGCGCGCCACGGGCGATGCTCGAGCAGCGTGACGCGGCGCCGGTGTCCCTCGGCCCCGATCCGATCCTCATCGGCCGCGATCCGCAGAACGACGTCGTGCTCGACGACCGACGCGTGTCGCGCAAGCACGCCGAGATCCGGCTTCGGCTCGGTCGCTACACGCTGTACGACCTGCAGAGCACCAACGGCACCTACGTGAACGGACGCCGGGTCGCGGAGAAGGTGCTCGACGACGGCGACCGTATCTCGGTCGGCGGGCTCGAGCTCCTCTTCCGCGCCGCGGATTAGTAGATGGAGATCACCTTCGGCGTTCTGCTCTGGGGCATCCGCATCGCGTTCCTCCTGCTCATCTACCTGTTCCTCATCCGCGCGTTCGGCGTGCTGCAGCGCTCACTTGCCGCGGAGCGCGTCGAAGGCCGCCCGCTGGGCACGCTCGTCGTCGAGCGGAGCCCGAGTCGGCAACCGCGCGTGGGGGAGCGCCTGCCGCTCCGCGCGTCGAACGCGATCGGCCGCGATGCCGGGAACGACATCCCGTTGCCGGACGAGGCCGCATCGGCGCGGCACGCGAAGCTCGACGTCGAGGACGGCGAGTGGTGGATCGAGGACCTCGGGAGCACCAACGGCACGCTGGTCAACGGCGTGCGCATCTCGAAGCGCGAGAAGCTGCGTGCCGGTGACGAGATCGCCATCGGTCGCGTTGCGCTGCGTCTCGATCGATGACGCTCATCTTCCGGCGCACGAGCGAGCTCGGCCTCCTCGTGTGGGTCGCGGCCATCGCCATCGCGGGTTCGGTCGCGGTCGCGGCGGCCGAGGCGTCGGGGTTCGATCGCGCTCAGCTCGCGGTCCCCGTCGCGTTCATCGCGCTCGCGCTGGTGCTGCACATGTTCCTCGTCGCGCGCGGCCTGCGCGGCGATCAGCTCCTCATGCCGCTCGCCGCGATGCTCTCCGCGCTCGGCCTCGTGCTCGTGCAGCGGCTCGCGTCGAACCTGCTCGGTCAGCAGCTGACCTGGATGGTGATCGCGGCCGCCGCGTTCGTCGCGACGATCCTCTTCCCGCGCGACCTCACGACGCTGGCGCGGTTCAAATGGACGTGGGCCATCCTCGGCGTGGTCCTGCTGGTGTCGCCGCTGCTCCCCGTCGTCGGTCGTGAAGTGAACGGCGCGCGCATCTGGGTGGGCGCCGGGCGCGTGACCTTCGAGCCGTGGGAGGCGGTCAAGATCCTGCTCGTCGTGTTCTTCGCCGCGTACCTCGAGGAGTTCCGCGAGGTCATCGCCAACGCGCGGCGCATCGGGCCGCTCCCGATCCCGCCGCTCCCGTATCTCGTGCCGATCATCGCGATGTGGGCGTTCGCGATGCTCGTCGTGATCTTCGAGAAGGACCTCGGGGCGGCGCTCCTGTTCCTCGGGATCTTCCTCGCGATGCTCTATCTCGCGACCGGCGAGGCGTTCTACACGCTCATCGGCCTCGTCCTTCTCCTCGTCGGCGGGTACGCCGTGTACCACGCCTTCGGGCACGTGCAGGTGCGCGTCGACACCTGGCTCCGTCCCTTCGCCGAGGACATGCGCTTCGGCGCGGGCTACCAGATCGTGCAGGGCATGTTCGCGCTCGGGAACGGCGGGCTCCTCGGCACCGGTCTGGGGAACGGGATGCCCGACCGCATCCCGGTGGTCTGGAGCGACTTCGTCTTCGACGCGTTCGCCGAGGAGACCGGGTTCGTCGGCGCGCTCGCGCTGCTCGCCGTGTACCTGCTCTTCGTCTACCGCGGGATGATCATCGCCGTCCGCGCGCCGACGCCGTTCCTGCAGCTCCTCGCCGGTGGACTCTCGTTCATCCTCGCGTTCCAGACGCTCGTGATCGTCGGCGGGAACGCGCGTCTCATCCCGCTGACCGGCATCACATTGCCGTTCGTCGCCTATGGCGGCTCGTCGCTCGTGACGAACTGGATGCTCGTCGCGCTCCTCATTCGCGTGAGCGACGTGACCGCAAGAGCGCGGGGGACGCCGTGACGCCGACTATCGGGGCGAACCTACGGCGTCTCGCGTTCACGATCGCGCTCGCGTTCCTGGTCACGTCCGCCGGCGTGGGCTACTGGACGCTCGTGGCGGGCGCGGAGCTCTCGAACGATCCGTTCAACCCGCGGCTCGTGGCCGCCGTGCGCGACCGTCCGCGTGGACAAATCCTCGATGCGAAGGGCGGCGTGCTCGCCGAGAGCGTGAAGACGCCGGAGGGCTACGTCCGCCACTACAACGACCGCAGCCTCGCGCAGGTCGTGGGCTACGCGTCCTTCAAGTACGGCACCTCCGGCGTCGAGGCCGCGTACGCGGATTCGCTCGTGGGTCAAGATCCGGCGGACCCCATCGCCTCGTGGCGCGCGCGCTACCTCGGGGACCGCGAGGCACCAGGGGCCATCGTGCTCGGGATCGATCCGAAGGTGCAGAAGGCCGCGGCCGACGCGCTCGGCGGCAAGCGCGGCGCGATCATCGCGCTCGACCCACGGACGGGGACGATCCTGGCATCGGTCTCGTTCCCGAACTACGACCCGAACCAGATCGTCGACCCGAGCACCGAGGACACCGCGTTCCAGCAGGTCAACGAGAACAAGGACAAGCCGCTCATCGATCGGGCGCGGCAGGGCCTGTACCCGCCCGGGTCGACGTTCAAGATCGTGACCGGCGCCGCGGCGCTCGAGAACGGCGTGAACCCCGACACGAAGGTGCGCGTCGATGATCCGTGGCAGGCCGACAAGTCCTGGGGCGACTACTTCGTGCGCTCGTCGTCGCACGCGCACGGCGATTACACGATGGCCGACGGGTACCGGCTCTCAGAGAACATCTACTTCGCGAAGGTCGGTCTCCAGATCGGCGGGCAGCGGCTCGCGGACTACGCCTCCCGCTTCGGCGTGGGCGCCGCGCCGCGGTGCGACGTCCTCGTGTCGAAGGGACAGCTCTCCAACAGCGGATCGCTGGACCGGCCGACGCTCATCGCCGATACGTCGTACGGCCAGGGCGAGCTGCTCACCTCACCGCTCCAGATGGCGCTCATCGCGGCCGCGGTCGGACGCGGCGGCGTCATGCCCACGCCCCACTACGCCACCGAAGTCCGTGACGCGAGCGGCAACACCATCCGCACCATCGCTCCGGCGCCGGCGGGGCAGCCCATCCGACCGGACACCGCCGCCAAGATCACCTCGTACCTCGTTGGGGCGGTCGAGGGACCCGGCGCCTTTGCCTTCGGGGCCAAGATCCAGGGCGTCCACGTCGCGGGAAAGACGGGCACGGCGGAGAACCCGGCCGGGGCCGCGCACGGGTGGTTCGTCGGTTTCGCGCCGGCTGAGGACCCCGTCGTCGCGGTCGCGGTGATCATCGAAAACTCCGGCCAGGGAGGCCTCGACGCGGCTCCGCTGGGCGGCCGGGTGATGCAAGCGGCCCTCGGCCGTTGAACCAAGAGACCACTTCGCGCGTTCATTCCGGTAACAGGTGTCGCGCCTTTAGCATTGGCGCGGAAGGGGAGGCCCGGTGGGCGCTCCTGTGGAGAGAGTCGTAATGGAAAAGACCGCTCTGGCGACGCGGATCTCGGGCGTGGTCGCGAACGTCGAGAAGGTCATCTTTGGCAAGCACCACGAGGTCGAGCTCGCGCTCGTCGCACTGGTCTGCCGCGGCCACATCCTGGTGGAGGACGTGCCCGGCACCGGCAAGACCGTCCTCGCGAAGGCGATCGCGCGGTCCCTGGGATGCTCGTTCCGGCGTATCCAGTTCACGCCGGACCTGCTGCCTTCCGACGTCACCGGCGTCTCGATCTTCAACCAGCGCACCAGCACGTTCGAGTTCCGGCCGGGCCCGATCATGAGCCAGATCGTCCTCGCCGATGAGATCAACCGCGCGACGCCGAAGACGCAGTCCGCGCTCCTCGAATCGATGGAGGAGCACCAGGTCACCGTCGACGGCACGACCTATCAGCTGCCCGAGCCGTTCCTCGTCATGGCGACGCAGAACCCCATCGAGTACGAAGGCACGTTCCCGCTGCCGGAGGCGCAGCTCGACCGCTTCTTCATTCGTCTCCAGCTCGGCTATCCGAAGGACAAGGAAGAGGTCGCGATCCTCGATGCGCAGCGCGTCATCCACCCGCTCGAGACGATCGAGCAGGTCATCTCGGCCGAGGAGCTCATCGAGGCGCAGTCGGCCGCGAAGGAGATCCACATCGCGGAGCAGGTGAAGCACTACGTGGTCGCCGTCGTGAACGCGACGCGCTCGCACCCCGACGTCTACCTCGGCGCGTCACCGCGCGGCTCGCTCGCGCTCGCCCGCGCGTCGCAGGCCCTCGCGCTGCTCCAGGGACGCGACTTCGTCCTCCCGGACGACGTGAAGCAGCTCGCCGCGCCGACGCTCGCACACCGTCTCATCCTTCAGCCACAGGCGAGACTGAAAGACCTCGCCGCCACCACCGTGATCGCGGAAGTGCTCGCGAGCGTGCCGGTGGAGCTCTCACCGACCGCAGCGCGCGCCTGAGAGCGAGACGCCATGAAGCCATGGCATTTCGCGGTCGCGTGGCTGGCGCTCTTCATCGTCGCCGCGTCGACGTCCCTGGACCTGCTCGGGTATCTCTCGTACCTGCTGCTCTTCGTGGGCGTCGCGATGTGGATCCAGGCGCGACTCACGCTCGACGGGCTCACGATCACGCGCCAGCTCTCGCAGACCTACGCGCACCTCGGTGACACGTTCGAGCTCTTGTACGAGCTGAAGAACTCGTCGTCGTTCGGCAAGCTCTGGCTCGAGATCAGCGAGGAGTCGAACTGGCCCGAGCCGCTCCCCGGCCGCGTCCTCTCGATCGGCGGCGGCAAGACGCGCAAGTGGAAAGTCCTCGCGAAAGCGATCCGCCGCGGGCGCTACAAGGTCGGCCCGATCGTGCTGCGCTCCGGCGATCCGTTCGGCCTGTTCCCGCGCGAAGCGCGCGTCGCGACCGAGTCGCTCCTGCTCGTCTACCCGCGCGTCGTCCCGCTCCCGCACTGGCAGCTCCCGGGATCGGTGCTCGAGGGCGGCGTGCTGACCGGTCGGCGGTCCCTGCAGTCGACGTCGATGGTCATGGGCATCCGCGAGTACCGCGCGGGCGACGCAATGAACCGCATCCACTGGCCGTCGTCGGTGCGCCACCGCACGCTGTTCGTGAAGGAGTTCGAGCTCGACAAGACCGCCGACCTCTGGCTCTACCTCGACCTCGAGCGCCACTGGCACCGCGGCGACGGCGAGGACTCGACCGAGGAGCGCGCCGTGACCGTCGCCGCCTCGATCGTGTCGAAAGCGCTGCGCGAGCACCGGAACGTCGGGCTCATCACCAGCGGCACGCGCGCCGAGGTCTTCCAGCCCGACCGCGGCACGAAACAATTCGGAAAGCTCATGCAGTACCTCGCTGAGGTGCGGGTCGCCGGTTCGCGCACGCTCGCCGAGTCGCTGGTGGAGACGCTGCCGCGTCTGCGCCGCGGCTCCGCATGCATCCTCATCACGCCGTCGCTGGACCGCGCGTGGGTGCGTCCGGCGAGCACGCTGCGCGAGGCCTCGATCGCGACCCAGGCCGTGATGGTCGGCGCGCCGACGCAGGGCGACGGCCGCGACCGCGCGCGGCGCGACCAGATGTTCGGCGAGCTCGCGATCGCCGGCGTGACCGCGACGTTCCTCGCGCCCGGCGCGTCCATCTCGGACCTCTTCCGCGACGCGGTGGGCGCCGTTGCGTAAGCAGCAAGCCGCGACGCCCGGCGGCGCGGTCGGCCCGTCAGCGCTCGCCGCTCTCGGGATCGCGGTGCGCGCGTGGCTCATCCGCACGGTGCACTCGCTCTTCCCGCGGCCGTCGTGGCGGCGCCTGCGCTTCCGCGGCGGCTGGTTCGCGCTGCCGATCTACGTGCTGCTCGTCCTCATCTACCCGCTCTCGCTGCAGCAGGCGGAGTGGGTGAGGACCGCCGAGCACTTCACCTGGCTCGGCATCCTCGGGATCATCGCCGGCGTGCTCGTCGGCAACGGACACATGCCGACGCGGCGCGCCGTGATCTTCGGCGGCATCCTCGGCGCGTTCGCGGTCGTCATCGCCACCGCGATGGCCGCCGAGGGCCCGGTGCTCCGGGAGAAGCTCATCGCGCTCGCCATCAGCGTGAACAACTGGCTCACGCAGGTCCTCGCGGGAGAGGCCGCGACCGATCCGACCGCATTCATCCTGTTCCTCGGCGCGACCGTCTGGTCGTCGGCCTACGTCGGAACGTTCGCGCTCATGCGCACCGGCCGTCCGTGGGACGCGCTGCTCTTCGTGGGCTTCTGCCTCGTGGTGAACGTCTCTATGGCGCTCACCAACCTGCTCGCCGACCTGGTCGTATTCACGCTCGGGTCGCTCGTGCTGCTCGTGCGGCTGCACATCGTGCAGCTGCAGGACCGCTGGCAGCGCTACAACATCGTGCCCAGCGGCGAGATGGACTGGCGCCTCCTGCGGGGCGGGCTCACCTGGGCGCTCGTGCTCGTGATCATGGCGTTCTTCACGCCGCGCGTGGCGGCGAACGAGGTCCTCGGGAAGGCCTACAACGTCTTCCAGTCGCCGTACAACCAGGTCGAGGCCGAGTGGCAGCGGTTCTTCGCCGGGGTCTCCGGTCCGAGCCGGCTGCGCGGCGTGTCGTTCACGACCGCGATCCGTCTCGGCCAGGCACCGAACCTGTCCGATCAGGTCGTCATGACGGTGGATGCCGCGAGCGGTCACTTCTGGCGCGCCGTCGCGTACGACTTCTACACCGGCAACGGCTGGCGGCAGACCGAGGCCGACCGCGTCGACAAGGTGAGCCCCCCGACCCTCGGCCGAGAACGCTTCGACGCGACGTTCGACCTGCAGTCCCAACAGCAGTCCGTGCTCTTCGCGGCGAACGAACCGGTGAAGGTCAGTATCCCGGCGCAGTTCGAGACCGGCGCCGATCGCACGTACTCGACCGCGCTGCGCTCAGTGCGCAGCGGCGACGCGTCGCAGCGCTACACCGTGACGTCGTTCGTGTCCGTCGCGGACAAGGCCGTGCTGCGCCGCGCGCCGACCGTGTATCCGGACTACATACGGGCGAAGTACCTGCAGCTGCCATCGACCCTGCCCCAGCGCGTGAAGGACCTCGCGCACAAGGTCGCGGGGCAGGAGCCCGATCCGTACGACACCGCGGAGACCATCGAGTCGTACCTCCGCACGACCTACAAGTACGCGCCGTCGGTGCGCGCGCCCCCGCCCGGCCGTGACCCGGTCGACTTCTTCCTCTTCGACCTGAAGGAAGACTTCTGCGAGTACTTCGCGTCCTCGATGGTCGTGATGCTTCGCGAGCTCGGTGTGCCGGCGCGTGTCGTCGAGGGCTACACGACCGGCACGCTCGATCCGGTCAGCGGGAAGTACGTCGTGAAAGAGCTCGACGCCCACGCCTGGGTCGAGGCGTACTTCCCGACCTACGGTTGGATCGAGTTCGAGCCGACGCCGTCGCAGGCGCCGTTCCTGCGCACCGACGCCGATCTCGCCGCGGGCGGCAACTTCCCCGGTGAGACCGGCGACGAGCCGAAGGACTGCTCCGACATCCTCAACGGCGTGTGCAACGGCCGCACCGACTCACAGGGCCTCGGGCAGCAGGACCTCGACCCGGGCGCGGACTCCGGCGTCGGCGACACCGCGCAGCTCGATCGCTTCGACCCGCTGCCGCTCATCGCGCTCCTGCTCGGCATGTTCACGCTGTCGCTGCTCGTGTTCGCCCGCTTCCAGATGCGTTTCCGCGGGCAGCGGCCCATCGACGCGTCGTGGGGCAAGGCGCGCCTGCTCGCGTCGTACGCGGGCTACCACCCCGACTCATCGCAGACGACCTACGAGTACGCGACGATGCTCGGCGAAGCCGTGCCCGACGCGCGCTCGCCGATCCGCGAGATCGCCGACGCGAGAGTGCGCGACCGCTACACGTCGAGCGGCGCGGATGCGAGCGACGAGGAGAAGGCCGTCGGTGCGTGGCGCCGTCTCGCGCGCACGCTGCTCGGCCTCGTCCCCGCGCGACTGCTCTCGTTCGTCGCGCGCTTCTCGCGCTAGATCGCCGAGCAGCGCGAGCATCCCAACATCGCCCGTGTGCTCGCGCACGCCCGGGCGGGCGGCATCGAGCTCCGCGTCCGTCGGTTCACCGCGAGCACGCGCACCGCGCAGGACGCGGCGCGCGAGATCGGGACGACCGTCGATCGCATCGTGAAGTCGCTCGTGTTCATGAGCGGCGACGGCGCGGTGATCGTCCTTTGCTCGGGCGCGAGCCGCGTCGACGAAGGGCGTCTCGCCGCCGCGCTCGGCGCGAATCTGGTCAGGCGTGCGACCGCGGAGGAGGCGAAGAGCGCGACCGGCTACGCGATCGGCGGGGTGCCGCCGTTCGCGCACGCGACCGCGTGCCGCGTGCTCTGTGACCGCGGCCTGCTCGCATTCGACGAGGTGTGGGCGGCGGGTGGGCTGCCCGACGCGGTATTCCCGATCGCGCCGGCCGAGCTGGTGCGCCTCAGCGGTGCGGCCGTCGCCGACGTGAGCGCGGCCTCGTAGGCTGCGCGCGTGCGCGTCTTCGTGACCGGTGCGACCGGCTTCGTCACCGGCGCGGCGGTGCGGCTCCTCCTCGCGCGCGGCGACGCGGTCACGGCACTGGTGCGCGATCCCGCGCGCGCGAAGTCGCTCGGCGGTGCCGAGCGCGTCCCGGGCTATCTCTCCGACGATGCGGCGCTGCGCCGCGGCATGAGCGGCGCCGACGCGGTGATCCACGGTGCCGCGATGTACGAGATCGGCGTGAGCGGCGCGCGCCGGCGCGCGATGTTCGACGCGAACGTGCGTGGCACCGAGCGGGTGCTCTCGCTGGCGCGCGACCTCGGCGTCCCGCGCATCGTGCACATCTCGAGCATCGTCGTGTTCGGGAACACCCACGGCCGCGTCGTCGATGAGACCTACGAGCGGGCCGACACCTCGTACACGTCGTACTACGAGGAGACGAAGCTGCGCGCCCACGAGATCGCGGTCCGCCTCGCCGAGCGCGGACTGCCGGTCGTCATCGTGCTGCCCGGTCAGGTGTACGGGCCGCACGATCACTCCGGTTACGGCGATCTCCTCGCGATGTTCGCGCGCGGCTGGCTGCCGCTCGTCCCGATGGCCGACCTCGGTCTCAACATGACCTTCGTCGACGACATCGCGCGGGGCATCCTGCTCGCGCTCGACCGCGGCCAGCCCGGACGCGCCTACGCGATGGGCGGCGACATCGTGCGATCGCGCGACGTCTTCAACACGCTCGCTCGCGTCCTGGGGCGGCGCGCGCCGCGACTCGCCGTGCCCTACGCGCTGCTCGAGGCCGCCGCGCTCGTGCGGGGGGATCTGCGCGAGGCGGTCAGCTCATCGAAGGGCGTGACGTTCTGGGCGACGGACGCGCGTGCCAGGACGGAGCTCGGGTACGCGCCGCGGTCGCTCGAAGCAGGGCTGCGCCAGACATACGCCCGACACGGATGAGGTTCGGGTCGCAGATCCGTTGCCGTTGACCGGTACCGGCGTGGCTGTGCGTCAAACAGATACGGGCTGACAAGGAGGCGCAGCTGGACGAACGCTGGTCCGGTCTCTACGAGGACTGCCGGCCCGCTCTCTACCGCGCCGCCGCCCTGATGGTGGGTGCCGCCGAAGCGGAGGAAGTCGTGCAGGAGGCGTTCGAACGCGCGATGCGTGAGCCGGACTTCTTCGACCGGGTGCATGAGCCGATGGCGTGGCTGCGCACGGTCACGTCGCGGCTCGCACTGGGTCGCCTGCGGCGTCGACACGTTCTGGCGCGCCTGCGGCTGCAGCCGCCGTCGAACGCCGTCGAGGCCTGGGAACGCGCCGACCTCGCTGTTGCCCTCGCGCGCCTTCCGGGTCACGAGCGCGTCGCGGTCGTGCTGCGGTACTACGCGGACGCGAGCTACGAAGAGATCGCCGAGGCGCTCGGGGTCGCGTCGTCCAGCGTCGGTCCGCTTCTCACGCGCGCGCGGATGCATCTGCGAGACGCGCTGTGCTGAGCTTCGAGGAGCGCGAGC
The DNA here is from genome assembly GCA_035631715.1 of Candidatus Acidiferrales bacterium. Taxonomy (GTDB): domain Bacteria; phylum Chloroflexota; class Limnocylindria; order P2-11E; family P2-11E; genus CF-39. Next base: position 6,650 of record DASQIF010000257.1, on the reverse strand, counting down.
TCGCGCGGCGATTCCACGAGCTTGGTGCGCAGATCGTCGTGCCCGAAGCCACCACGCGTCGCACGCGCGTAGGCATCCCGCTGCTCGTGCTCCTCGTCACGCTCACGGCGATCGCCGTGGTCCTCTTGCTCATCGTGCGGGGCGACGACACGTCGAATACCGCGAACCCGCCGTCACCGAGCGCGACGCGATCGTCCCGTCCGAGCGCGGCCGCCGGGGTGATCGCGAGTCCGACCCCATCGCATCGGGCGACGCCATACGGCGCGCTTCCGTCACAGATCTTGCCGACGCCGGGAACGACGTACACCGTCACGGGAACGATCACCGAGCTCGAGGCAGACGGCAACCAGCACCCCGTGAACGGAGCGCGCATCGACGTATTCGTGCGCGGCGAGCGAGGCGGCTATCACTGGATGAGCGACGTGACCGATGCGACCGGTCGCTACGAGCTGTGGGGTATCCCCGCGGGTGCGACAGCCACGCTCTACGCCGCCGCCGACGACGGCGCGGGTCACGCCAGCTCGGTACAACCGTGTGCGCACCAGCTCGTCATGCTCGCGGACGAGTCCGTCGACATCGAGATCGTCCCGATGGCCGCCGGAGGTGACGCGGCGAGCGCCGCCGTGAAGCGTCAGCGATCGCCGTCGCTGCGGCTCGGCGGAGAGCCGCTCATCGACGGGCAGGTGTTCGAGCGGGCCGCGGACGGCAGCCGGATCGCGGTCCCGAACGCGATGGTCTGGATCGGCGGTGACACGGAGCCGCTCATCGCGGTGACGCTCACGGACGCACGGGGCAATTACGTGATGTGCGCTCCGCCGAAGCCGCTCGAGCACGACTTGGAAGCGACCGCGCCCGGTTATCGCAGCTCGAAAGCCATGCCACACGAGAACAGCAACGGCCTCACTGTCGACTTCGAGATGAGCCGATGAGGATCTCCTCCGTGATCCTTCTCTATCTGGCTGCGAGCTGCGCGCCGGCGAGCATCACCACGCCAGAGGCGAGTCCAAGCCCGACACGAGCGGCACCGACGCTGGCGTCGCTGCCTCGCGACGCGGTCCTGACAAAGACCGATCTATCAGGAGGCTGCGCTCTGTTAGGAGAGCGAGACGACTCGTTTGACGCACTCGCGTCCGAGGGGTACCGCTCCGGATGGATCGCGTTTCTTGCCTGCGACGCGACCGCGTCGCGGAACATCCGTGTCATGTCCGAGGCGACGAGCTATTCGGACGCGGACCTCGCGCGAGAGGCCGTCGCGACGACACGGACCTTCTTGTTGACTCACGACCCGGGCCTCGTGGAGGTACCGCTGACGACGGATCGCGTCGGTGACGTGTCGTTCGTGTTCGAGGACACGTGGACGATGCTCCCTGATGAGGTCCGCTACGCGGTCGCCTTCAGCGGCGGCAACATGAGCCACCTTCTTGACGTTCAGGGACCGCCCGGGATGGTCGATCTCGCGATGGCCATGGCGCTCGCGAAGAAGCCGCTGGCGCGGGCTCGCTGAACGCTAGCGCTCCTCCTCGTCTTCCTCGTCGTCCTCTTCGTCATCGGACTCGAACTCGTCCGAATAGAAGCCGAGCTCCTCGGCCTTAAAGACGGTCACGAGGAAGTCCTCGCGCTCGGGATCGTGCGTCTGCACGAGCTCCTCGTCGAGCTGATCGATGAGCTGCTGCAGCTCGTCGTCGGTCAGGTCGACGTCGAGGAGCAGCGTCGCGTGCACCTCGAACCGGCCGTAGTGGAGATCGACGCGGCCGACGCGGCGAGCGCCGCCGTAGATGGTGAAGATCTCGCTCGACTCGGTGCGCACCGTGCGCTCGAAGCGCGCCGCTTCCATGCGGCCCGACTGTAGCGCGACGGCTCGGATACAGTCGTCCGCCGATGTACCCCGTCACGTTCGGCCTGCGCATCAATCAACAGGTCCACGACGCGCCGGCGCAGCTCGAGGCGTGGCGCACCGCCGAGGAGGCGGGGTTCGATCACCTGTGGGCCTTCGACCATCTGAACGCGCTCGGCCCCGACCCGACGCAGCCGATCCTCGACGGCTGGACCGTGCTCGGCGCGATGGCTGTCGCGACGAAGCGCGCGCGGCTTGGCCTCATGGTCACCGGGAACCTGTACCGGCACCCAGGTCTGCTCGCGAAGATCGCGGTCACCATCGACCACCTGAGCCGCGGCCGCCTCGAGTTCGGCCTCGGCGCGGCCTGGAACGAGCCCGAGTTCCAGCAGTACGGAATGCCGTTCCCGAGCGCCGCGGACCGGATCCGGATGCTGAACGAGTCGCTTACGGCCATCAAGCTGCTCTGGACCGAGGAGCGCGCGAGCTACCGGGGCCGTTTCTATCAGCTCACCGACGCGATCGCGAACCCAAAGCCGCTGCAGCGGCCGCACCCGCCGATCTGGGTCGGCGGCGCCGGTCCGAAGCGCACGCTCCGTGTCGTTGCGCGGCACGCCGACGTGTGGAACGGCGCTGGCAAGGACACGGACGAGACGAAGCAGCTGCTCCGCATCCTCGGCGAGCATTGCGCGAAGGTCGGTCGCGATCCCAAGACCATCCGCCTGTCGACCAGTCAGCGCATCGACGACGCCGACGCCGCGATCGCGCAGATGCGCGAGCGCCGCGCGCTGGGCTACAGCGACTTCCTGCTCTTCCCGGCGCGCAACGCGGACCTGCGTCACGGCGTCGACGCCGCCGTGAAGCTCCTCCCGCGCCTTCGCCGCGAGATCTCCTGATCGCCGGTCCATTCATCCGGTCGGGTAACCCCCACCGCCATGACTATGGTCCTGCAGACCGTGTCATTCGCGTTGCTACAGTGCGGAATCACCTAAATGGGTAACCGTCTTGCCGCATAGACTCGCCGCACAAACTCCGACCGGAAGTAAGGGGAAGGCCGTGCCGACCGCGACGAACACAGCGACCATGGAGAGGACGCCAGCCATCGAGAACGTGTGGGCTCCGAAGCAGCCCGAGAGCGCGGCGCCGATCGCCCCCGCGAACATCGAAGAGACGGGGCTCACCAGTGCGTTCATCGCGGAGCTCGCGCTCAAGGTCCTGTACGAGAAGGGCCAGTCGACCGCGCAGGAGCTCGCCGACACCCTGTGCCTCCCGCTCCCACAGGTCCTCCAGCCGGTCCTCGACTACCTGAAGAGCGAACACCTCGTCGAGGTCAAGGGCGGCTCCGGCGTGAACGCCGCGACCTACCTGTACGTCATGAGCAGCAAGGGCACCGAGCGCGCGCGTGATGCGCTCGTGCGCAATGGCTACGTCGGCGCGGCACCGGTGACGCTCGCGCAGTACGTCGCGCGCGTCCGCAAGCAGCGGCTCGGCGATCTCCAGATCACCCTCGACCACCTGCGCAAGGCGCTCGGGAATCTCGTGCTGCCGGACAACACCATCCGACAGCTCGGCCCCGCGATCAACAGCGGCCGCTCGATCTTCCTCTTCGGGCCACCCGGCACCGGAAAGTCATCGGTCGCGAGTGCGCTCGCCACCCTGCTCCAGGGCGGCATGGTGCTCCCGTACGCGATCCTCGTCGGGCAGCAGGTCATCCGCGTCTTCGACGTCACGCGTCACCACTCGCTCATCGCGCTCGACGCGCGCTACGACCGTCGCTGGGTCCCGGTCGCGCGGCCGTTCATCGAGGTCGGTGGCGAGCTGACGCTCGAGGACCTCGACTTCCGCGTCGACGCGACCACGAAGGTCCACGAGGCGCCGTTCCAGATGAAGGCCACCGGCGGCATGCTGGTCATCGATGACTTCGGCCGCCAGCGCGTGTCGGCCGAGGATCTCCTCAACCGCTGGATCGTTCCGCTCGACCGCGACCTGGACTACCTCACGCTGAATGACGGACGGAAACTCGAGATCCCCTTCGACGCGCTGATCATCTTCTCGACGAACCGTTCGCCGGCGTCGCTCGTCGACGAGGCGTTCCTGCGCCGCATCCAGTACAAGATCGAGCTGAAGCCTCCGACGGACGAGGAGTTCGCCGAGATCCTCCGCCGGGTGTGCGAGAAGAGCGGTCTCACGTACCACCCGCAGGCTGCGGCGTGGATCGCGCAGTACGCACGCCAGCGCAACATCGCGCTGCGTTCGTGCCAGCCGCGCGACCTCATGGGTCATCTCACGGCCGCGGCACGCTTCCTTCAGAAGAAGCCGGAGATCACACCCGAGCTCGTGCAGCTCGCCTGCGAGACGTATTTCGTAGCGCTCTAGCCGAGCTTCGCCGTCCTCACGCGGTCGACGTCGCTGAACGCGCCGATACGGGCGCGAACGTCATCGGGAACGGGATCGTCGAGCGTAAGGATCATCAGCGCCTCGCCGCGGGGTGAGGCGCGACCGACCTGCATCGACGAGATGTTCACGTCGTGCTCCCCGAGGAGCGTGCCCACACGACCGACCAGCCCGGGCTTGTCCTGGTGCTTCGTCAGCAGGAGATGGCCGTCGACCGGCACGTCGACCCAGAAGCCGTCGATGGACACGATGCGTGGCTCGCCCTGCACGAGCGTGCCGCCGACCTCGGTCTTCCCGACCCGGACCTGCAGCAGCGCGCGGTAGCGCGGCGCCTCGGTCTCGCGGCGCTCGCTGATGTCGAGCCCGCGCGCGCGTGCGATCGCGAGCGCGTTGACCAGGTTCACGCGCTGCTCGCTGAACGTCTCGAGGAGTCCCTTGACCACAGCGGCGCGCAGTGGCTCGGGATCGATCTCGAGCAGCGCACCGGCGTAGTGCAACTCGATCCCGCCGGGGCGCTCGTCGAGCAGCTGCGCCGCGAGCGAGCCAAGACGCTCCGCCAGGCGCACCCAGGCGCTGCCGCCGGCCTCGTCGGCGGGAGGCCGCGGCGCGTTCACGGCGAAGCGCGCGGGCTTGCCGTCGAGGATGTCCAGCACCTGCTTCACCACGTCGACCGCGACGTTCACCTGCGCCTCGCTGGTCGAGCCGGCGATGTGCGGCGTCAGAACGGTGCGCGGCGCGCCGCGAAGGGGGGAGTCGGCTGCGAGCGGCTCGGTCGGGAAGACATCGAGGGCCGCGCCAGCGATCGTGCCCTTCGCGAGGGCGTCGGCCAGATCCTGCGGATCGACGACCTCGCCGCGCGACGCGTTCACGAGGATCGTCGTCGGCTTCATCTTCGCGAGCGTCGTCGCGTTGATCATCCCGCGCGTCTGGTCGGTCAGGGGCGTGTGCAGCGAGATGACGTCGGCGCGCGCGAACAGCTCGTCGAGCTCCACGAGCTGCGCGCCGGCCGCCCGTGCGCCCGCCTCGCTCGCGAACGGGTCGAACGCGATCACCTTCATCTCGAACGCAGCGCACCGGCGCGCGACCTCCGAGCCGACTCGGCCGATGCCGATCAGCCCGAGCGTCTTCCCGCGAAGCTCTCGGCCCATGAGCTTCGACCGCGTCCACTCGCCGGCGCGCACGCTGCGGTCCGCTTCCGGGATCTTGCGCAGCAGCGCGAGCGCGAGCGCGATGGCGTGCTCCGCCGCGGCGACGATGTTGCCGAGCGGCGCATTCACCACGTAGACGCCGCGCTCGGTCGCCGCGGGGACGTCGATGTTGTCGACCCCGACGCCGGCGCGTCCGACGACCGCGAGACGCGGGGCGCGATCCATGAGCGACGCCGTGACCTTCGTCTCGCTGCGCACGATGAGCGCGTCGACATCGGCCAGCAGCGGCCCGAGGTCGGCTTCCTTCAGCCCCTGCGTCACTCGCACGTCGCACCGATCGCGCAGCAACACGAGGCCATCCTCGGCCAGAGGATCGGCCACGTGGACGACGGGCAGGCTGCGCCGCGTACCTAACTTCGCGAGGTCGGCGTTAGCGACGGCTCCCAACGGGCTCGGTCCGCGCCGCACCACGCGCGCCGGGTCGCGCAGGCTGCGCCGTCGACTCCTGGTACGAGCGGAGCGCGGCCGCGATGGCCTGGCCCGGCTCGACCGGCTGGTTGAAGTCGCGCAGCGCGAGCTCGAGCGCGCTGAAGAACGCGACCATGTCGGTCATGGTCACGAAGCCCATGTGGCCGACGCGGACCAGCTGTCCTTCGAGCTTGCCCTGACCGCCCGCGACGATCGTGTCGTAGTCCTCGCGCAGCACGCGGATGAGGTTGCGCGCGTCGACGCGCGTCGGTGGCCGGAACGCGCTCACGGACGGCGACGCGTACGCCTCGTCGGCGAAGAGCGACAGGTTCACGGCCTGCAGGCCGCGCCGCGTCGCGCGCGCGATATCGCGATGCCGGCGGAGGATCGACTCCAGACCTTCCTCGGCCATGAGCCGCAGGCTCTCCTGGAGCGCGATGATCACGCTGACCGCGGGCGTCGCCGGCGTCGCGCCCTTCTCGAGCGCGGTCTTGTACGACATCAGGTCGAAGTACGCCTTCGGCAGGTTCGAGCGCTCGTACGCCTTCCATGCCTTCTCGCTCATCGTGATCATCGCGATGCCGGGAGGCGCGCCCCAGGCCTTCTGCGATCCGGTGATGCAGCAGTCGATGCCCCATTCGTCGATCTCGAGCTCGGCGGCGCCCGCGCCGGAGATGCTGTCGACGATGAGGAGCTTCCCCGACTCGCGGACGACCTCGGCGATCTCCTTCATCGGGTTGAGCACCCCGACGGAGGTCTCGTTGTGCTGGATGAAGACGGCCTTCGCGGCGTCCTTGCCCTTTTCC
>DASQIF010000256.1:0-2176 GCA_035631715.1 Candidatus Acidiferrales bacterium | reverse complement strand
AGGCGCTGATGAACAAAGCGAGGCCGCAGAGAAGTCTCATCCGCACCACATACAGCACAGAATGAGCCGCGGTTCCACGACCGTACACTTGAGGTCGTGGACGCCCATCTCAACGTCGACCTGAACCTTCCCGAAGACCGCGTCGGACCGCGCCCGCGGCGGCGTTCGAAGCGCGTCTGGGTCGGCGGGACGGCCATCGGGGACGGCGCGCCGATCGCGGTGCAGTCGATGTGCACGACCCTCACGCACGACGTCGACGCGACCATCCGCCAGATCGAGCGCCTGCAGGAAGCGGGCTGCGAGATAGCCCGCGTCGCCGTTCCGGACAAGCGCGGCGGCGAGGCGCTCAAAGAGATCGTGCGCCGCTCGATCCTCCCCGTCGTCGCCGATATCCACTTCGACTACCGGCTCGCGCTCATGGCGCTCGAGGCGAGGGTCCACAAGCTCCGTCTCAACCCCGGCAACATCCACAACAAGGACGGGGTGCGCGAGGTCGTGAGGAAGGCCAAGGAGCAGGGGACGCCCATTCGGATCGGGGTGAACCACGGCTCGATCGGTGACCGCCAGCCCGGCGACATGCGCGACGAGGCGCAGCGCATGGTCGACCTCGCGATGAGCGAGATCAAGATCCTCGAGGACCTCGACTTCGACAACATCGTCATCAGCGTCAAGGCTTTCGAGGTCCCGGTCATGGTCGCGGCGTACCGCAGGCTCGCGAAGCTCGTGCCGTACCCGCTGCACCTGGGCGTGACCGAAGCGGGCACCGCGCTCGCCGGCTCGATCCGCTCGACCGCCGGCATGAGCGTGCTCCTCTACGAGGGCATCGGCGACACCATTCGCGTGTCGCTCTCGGAAGACCCGGTCATGGAAGTGAAGGCCGGCTTCGATATCCTGAAGTCGCTCGGCATGCGCGATCAGGGGCTGACGCTGGTCGCGTGCCCGTCGTGCGGCCGCGCGGACATCGACCTCATCCCGCTGGCGAAGGTCGCCGAGGAGCGCCTGCGCGCCCTGCCCACGCCGATGAAGGTCGCGGTCATGGGCTGCGAGGTGAACGGTCCGGGCGAGGCGAAGGACGCCGACGTCGGCATCGCCGGCGGCGTGGGGAAGGGCGCGATCTTCCGCAAGGGCAAGGTCGTCGGCACATATCCCGAGGACGAGCTCATGGACGCGCTCATGGCCGAGATCGACAAGATCCTCGTCGAGAACGGCAAGGAGCCGTACTCGGAGAAGGCCCCGAAGCTGTCGCACGAGGGACAACTCACACCAGGGCGCAGTGTCCCAGCGGGACAGCGAACCTAACTCACCGCTCGAGTCGGCCGATCGCGTCATCGCGATCGGGCGCGCGACGCTTCGGAACGTTAACTTCCGCAAAGCGCGATTCGACCGCTTCGTCCTCACCGGCTGCCTGTTCCTCGCGTGCGACTTCCGCGGCGTTCGTATGGACCGTCGTTATCAGGCGCTGTTCGCCGCCGTACCGCCGAGTCTGTTCCGTGACTGCCACTTCGACGGAGCGGACCTTCGGCGGATCCGTCCGGATCAGTCGCGCTTCGAGCGCTGCACGTTCGACGACGCGCTCCTCGACGGCTGGAAGGCGGAGGCCGCGGAGTTCATCGATTGCCGTTTCGCGGGCTCGCTCGGCAGCGTGACCTTCTACGGGCGCGCCGGCGGCGCCCATCGCCCGCGCGGTCGCGTGTTGAACGAGTTCCGCGGGAACGACTTCAGCGAGGCTGAGCTCGACGGCATCACGTTCGCGCGCGGCGTCGACCTCGCGGCACAGCGCCTGCCGCCGCCAGACGACACGCTGGTGCGTCTCGATCGCCTCCGCGAGCGGATCTCGTCGGCGCGCTCCGAGATCCGCCGCTGGGACGACGAGACCGAGCGCGCCGGCGGCCTTGAGATGCTGCGGGCGCTCGACCTGCGCTACCGCGAACAGGACGAGATCATCTCGCCGCGCGTCTCCAAGCGAGGTCCGTCGGCACGCATCCAGGTACGCGTGTGGACGGTCCTGGAGCGCCCTCTCTAACTGGACGTCGATGTCCGCGGAGGCTCTCTTGGTCGACCGCGGATGAACTGGGGTGACGAGGAGCGCCTGCGCGCCCTGCCCACGCCGATGATGGTCGCGGTCATGGGCTGCGAGGTGAACGGTCCGGGCGAGGCGAAGGACGCCGACGTCGGC
>DASQIF010000255.1:0-5606 GCA_035631715.1 Candidatus Acidiferrales bacterium | reverse complement strand
CAGGGGGACGACCGCATCCTCGTGATCGCTCCAGACGCGGCCCGGGCCCGCATCCGCGCGCTCACTCACCAATAGGAGGAGACACGTGAAGTTCCGCGCTGTTCGTCCCGCCGCCATCGGCGCCGTGGACGCGATCATCGTCCCGCTCGCGAGCGACGGCACCACACCGGCCGGGCTGCCCCGAGGCACGAAGACGATCGTCGACCGCATCGCCAAGTCCGAGAGAGGCGCGGGCCGCACCTACGGTGTCACACCGTCCTACGCCGGCGACACGCGCGTCACCGTCGTCGGCATCGGCAAGGCCGGCGAGCTCGACGCGGAGCGCGCCCGCAACTTCGCCGCCGCGGGCGTGAAGTCCCTGTGGCGCTCGAATGCCAAGAAGATCGCGATCGTCGTCCCGGCGGGCGGCGCCGTGGACGAGGACCGCGCCACCCAGTCCGCGGTGGAGGGCGCGATCTACGCGTCCTGGCGGCCGGAGGTGCACCGCACGCGCGAGGAGGAGCGCCGCACCGCGCCGCTCGACTCGGTGCTCCTCGTCACCGCCAAGCCGCAGACGAAGGCCATCGCGCGCGGCGAAGCCGTGGGTGAGGCCGTGAATCTCCAGCGGCGCATGGCGAACGAGCCGGCCAACAAGATGACGCCGACGGTCGTGGCGAGCGAGGCACGGGCCGCGGCGGCCGGCACCGGCGTGCAGGTCGAGGTCCTCGACCGGGAGCAGTGCCGAAAGCTCGGGATGGGGAGCTATCTCTCGGTCGCGCAGGGCAGCCATCAGGAGCCGCGCTTCGTCGTGATGCGCTACCGCGGCCGCAAGAATGCCAAGGGCTTCGACCTCGGGCTCGTCGGGAAGGGCATCACCTTCGACTCGGGCGGCATCTCGATCAAGCCCGCCGACAACATGCACCACATGAAGGCCGACATGACCGGCGCCGCGTCGGTCATCGCCGCCATCGTCGCGATCGCGAAGCTCGGGCTCCCGGTCAACGTCATTTCGGTCGCGCCGTGCACCGAGAACCTTCCGGGTGGTGGCGCGACCAAGCCGGGCGACGTCTTCACCAGCATGAGCGGCAAGACCGTCGAGGTCATCAACACGGACGCCGAGGGGCGGCTGGTGCTCATCGACGGCATCACCTACGCGCAGCGCGAGGGCGCGAAGCGGGTCGTCGACGTCGCGACGCTCACCGGCGCGATCAGCGTGGCCATCGGTCCGTTCTTCATCGGGCTCTTCGGCCAGCCACGCTCTTTCGTCGACACGGTCGAGCGCGTCGCGACCGCGGCGGGGGATCGCGTGTGGCCGATGCCGCTCACCGCCGAATACAAGGACGAGATCAAGGGCGAGGTCGCCGACATCCGCAACAGCGCCGGCCGCGAGGGCGGCGCCATCAAGGCGGCGGCGTTCCTCTGGGCGGCGGTCGAGGACGGCACCGACTGGGCGCACCTCGACATCGCCGGCGTGGACTGGTCCGATCGTGACCGCCCCTACGCGCCGCGCGGACCGCAGGGTCCGTCGGTCCGCACCCTGGTCGCGCTCGCCGAGAGCCTTGCCGACTAAGATAGAACGGATGGTCGAACTGCACCAACAGCCGGTTCCGTGACCGAGCAGCTGGAGTTCGGGCTCGGGCAGGTCCCGCCCCCGGACATCCTCGGCTCGCTCACGGCCGAGCAGCGTCGCGCCGTCGAGCACGGCGCCGGGCCACTCCTCGTCGTCGCCGGCGCGGGGACGGGGAAGACCCACGTCCTCACGGCGCGGATCGTCCACCTCATCGAGGCTGGCGCGGCGAGGCCGCACGAGATACTGGCGGTCACCTTCACCGAGAAGGCGGCGGCGCAGATGCAGGAGCGCGTCGACCTCAACACGCCGATCGGCCTCAACGACGCCGCGATCAAGACCTTCCACGGCTTCGGCGACGAGGTCTTCCGCGAGTTCGCGCTGGAGCTCGGACGCAGCGGCGAGCTGCGCGTGCTCTCCTCGGCAGAGCAGGTGATCTTCGTCCGCGAGCATCTGTACGACCTGCCCTTGCGCAGATACAGACCCGCGGGCGATCCACTCCGCTACGTGCGCGCGCTCCTCGATCTGTTCGGCCGCGCCCGCGACGAGGACGTCGCGCCCGAGGCGTACGCCGCGTACGCCGCGAAGCTGCGCGCAGAGGCGGGGGACGGCATCGACGCCGACGTCCGGGCCGACGATGCCGCGACGCAGGAGGAGCTCGCCGCGGTCTACGCCGCATACACCAAGCTCAAGGAAGACAAGGGCGTCATCGACTTCGGGGACCAGATCGCGCTCTGCCTCGGGCTCCTGCGCGAGCATCCCGCCGCGGCCCGCCGGCTCCAGAACCGCTTCAAGTACGTCCTGGTCGACGAGTTCCAGGACACCAACGCGGCGCAGTTCACGCTCCTGCGCGAGCTCGTGAAGCCGCACCGGAACCTCACCGTCGTCGGCGACGACGACCAGTCGATCTTCGCGTGGCGGGGCGCGACGCTCGGCAACTTCGCCGCATTCCGGGAGGCCTTCCCTGAGGCGGCGATCGTGACCCTCGTGGAGAACCGGCGCTCGTCGCAGGGCATTCTCGACGCCGCGTACTCGCTCATCACCAAGAACCCCGACCGTCTCGAGGCCGCCCTCGCCGTCGACAAACATCTGCGCGGCCGGCCGTCGACCGACATCGTCGAGGTCGACCACCTTCAGTTCGCGCACAGCGCCGACGAGGCCGAGGAGGTCGCGGACCGCATCGCGCGTGACGCGCTCGCGCATCAGCGGCGCTATGGCGACTTCGCGATCCTCGTCCGGAACAACGGCGATGCCACGCCGTTCCTCAACGCCCTGGCCCGGCGACAGATCCCCGCGCACTTCTCCGGCGGGGGACAGCTGTACGAGCGCGAGGAGATCCGGCTTCTCATCTCGTTCCTCTCCGCCGTCGCGCTGCCCTCGGACTCGCGGCACGTCTACTTCCTCGCGGTCTCGCCGCTCTACGGTTTCCCGCCGGTCGATGTCGCGCGCGCGATGGAGGCGAGTGGCCGGCGCGGCAAGCCGCTGCGCGAGGTCTTCGAGGAGATCGCGGCATCGCAGGGCGCTTTCTCGGATCAGGCCGTCGCGTCGGCGAAGCAGCTGGTGGAGGACCTGGCGTACTACGCCGGCCGCGCCGCCGAGCTCACCACGGCCGAGCTGCTCTACGAGTTCCTCGAGCGGTCGAAGCTGCTCGCGCGCTACCTCGAGCCAGAGTCGGCGCTCGCCGAGGAGCAGGCGCAGAACGTCGCGAAGTTCTTCCGGCTCGTGCAGTCGGCATCCCGGACACTCCCCACCGACCGCGCCTCGTTCTTCGTCCCGTACCTCGAGCTGCTGCGCGAGGCGGGGGACGATCCAGTGGCCGCCGACTTCGAGACATCGTCGGAGCGCGTGAACGTGCTCTCGATCCACAAGGCGAAGGGCCTCGAGTTCGGCGTCGTCTTCCTGGTGCACTGCACCGACGAGCGCATGCCGGGCTCGTCGCGCGGCGACGAGCTCCCGCTCCCCGAGGCGCTCGCGAAGTCGCCACCGCCGACCCGCGAGACCCACATCGCCGAGGAGCGCCGCCTCGCCTACGTCGCCATGACCCGCGCGAAGGACTCCTTCTTCTTCGTGAACGCGGTCGACTACGGCGGCACGCGCGCGTTCCGCCCGAGCCGCTTCATCGGCGAGGCGCTCGGCCGGCAGCCCGAGCGGCTCTCGGCGCGGCTCGCCGCGTACGAGGAGCTACAGCGCTTCCAGGTCGCACCGCCCGAGGCCGACGCGCCGCTCCCGGCGCTCGGCGCCGACGACATCCTCACCGTGTCGTTCAGCGACATCGACGACTACCGCCGCTGCCCGCTGCTCTATCGCTTCAAGCACGTCCTGCAGATACCGGTGACGCCGACGCCGCAGATGACCTACGGCCTCGCACTGCACGAGGCGGTGAAGGACTACCTCCGTCGAAAGCGCGAGGGCGAGAAGCCGACGCTCGCCGATCTTCAGGCGACCTTCCGCGCGGCGTGGCTGGCCGAGGGCTTCATCAGCCCGGAGCACGAGACGGAGCGATTCCAAGCCGGGCTCGATTCGCTCAAACGGTTCTTCGAGGGCGAGAAGAGCGCGCCGGCGCCGGAGCTGGTCGAACAGCGGTTCTCGTTCATGCTCGGTCGCGACCGCGTCGTCGGTCGCTGGGATCGTGTCGACGCCGGTGCCGAGGGCGCGACCGTCATCGACTACAAGTCGACGGCCATCGAGGAGGGCAGCGACAAGCCACAGCGCACCGCGCAGGAGAGCTTCCAGCTCCGCCTCTACGCGCTCGCCCACGAGCGGATGTACGGGTCACGGCCGGCAAGCGTCGCGCTGCACTTCCTCGAGACGGGTGAGCGCGGTTCGATCGCCCCGACCGATGAGAGCGTGAGCGCGGTGCGCGCATGGATCACCTCGACCGCGTCACGCATCCGCGAGCGCGACTTCGCGCCGAACCCCGCGAAGGGCGTGCGCACGTGTCGCGAGTGTCCCTACCACCAGATCTGTCCGAGCTCGCTCACGGTCCGCGACTGAACCCGCTTTTCGTATCTGCACACAGACGATATCAATTTAGGTATCTCGTCTTTACGCAGAGTCAGGACGGCGCGGTCGCGACCTCTGACCCCGTCTTGGGTACGCGGACGATCGCGACGAGCAGGACGACGGCGATGACCATGTTGATCGCGAGCATGAAGAAGATGCCGCGGTAGCCGAGGTTCAGCGCGTGCGGGTTGAGGAAGAGCTCCGCCGCGACGAAGACCGAGAGGGGGATCGCCACCGACTCCGCGGCGGCTTTGAGGCCGGCGAAGATGCCGGTCTCGTCCGGAGAGATGAGCGCGGTGAGGAGCGGCCACGACACCGCGGTCTGCGCGCCGTTCCCGATCCCGGCGAGCACGACGACCACGACGGTCTCGGGCAGCTCGCGGATGATCGTGCCGCCGACGGCCGCGACGATGAGGACGAGCCACCCGATGACCAGCACGGTCTTCGGGCCGAGGCGCTGGGCGAGCCGGCCGAAGCCGATCGCCGAGAACGCCGTCACCAGCAGCGCCAGGGCGTCCAGCCCGAGCGCGACCTGGTCGCTGAGGTGGATGTCCTGGACGAGGAAGAGCGTGAGGTAGGGCAGCACCGCGGAGAAGCCGAAGAAGAAGACGAAGAGCGTCGCGAGGTAGCGCAGCGCCTGTCCGTGGCTGATCGCGGTCCGGAGGTAGGTGCCGAGCGGGACGTGCTCGGCCCGCTCGCCGACCTCGCGGCGCTCCTGGATCCCGAAGACCGTGACCGCGAACGTGCCGAGCATCAGCACCGCGACCGCGAGGTAGGTCCAGGGCGGGACCGCCGACCCCGACGTCGCGAACGCGGCGAGCGCGAGGAAGGCGACCTGGCCGATGAGCTGGATCCCCTGCGAGACGCCGGACAGGAGCGAACGCTGGTCGAGCGAGGTGATGTCCGCGAGGAGCGCGTTGTAGGGATCGATCGCAGCATTGAAGAAGATCGAGAAGAGGAAGATCGCGATCGCGAGCGGCACGAGCGCCTCGGTCGACGCCGATGCGACGAGGAAGAAGATGGCCGAGAGCGGGATGCAGGTCGCGAGGAAGATCCG
>DASQIF010000254.1:0-4128 GCA_035631715.1 Candidatus Acidiferrales bacterium | reverse complement strand
AGCGTCGACATCGCGCCGCTGTCGATACCGCTCGTGTCGCGCATCTTCGGCGACATCCCGCTGCGGCCCGACGACCTCGTTGCCGCTGGCGCCGCGGCGCTCGCCGCCGGGCTGTACGAGTCATGACCGTCACCGTCGCGGGACGAGCGGTGCTCGATCTCGGAGCGCGCGCGAGCGTGCTCGACGCGGTGGACCGCATCGCGGCGGTCCCGACCGCGGACGAGCTCGTGTTGAGCGTCGCCCCAGGCGCGCCGGTCCTGCGCAGCCCGGTGTTCCTCGAGGTCGCGCGACGCGCCGCTGGCGCGCGGCGCATCGCGCTCGTGACGCCCGATGCTCGCGCGCGATCGCTGGCGGCCGCCGTGCACAAGCCCGCGTTCGCGAGCGTGGCCGCGCTGGAGCGGCACGAGCTCGACATCACCGAACCCCTCGGCCCGGCGCGCCGCGCGGCGATCGTCGCGACGCAGACGCAGCCGCGCGCCGGAACGTCGCCGGTCCGTGTCGCCGGCATCGGCGGCGCGCTCGTTGGCGTGCTGCTCGTGCTCCTCGCGATCGTCGGACCCAGCGCGACCGTCGTCGTCGCGCCGGTGGCGGAGCCGCTCGGCCCGCTGGAGTTCGACCTCCGCGCCGGACCGAACAACGCCGACATCAACGCGCTCACGCTCGGCCCCGCGCCGCTCAGCGCGAAGATCACCGGCACCGCGACCGGCAGCCGCACCGAGGAGACGAAGGCGACCGGTGTCGAGCGCTTCACGAACTCGACGACCTTCGACATGCGCATACCCAAGGGGACGGTCGTGCAGACCGGCGACGGCGTCCGCTTCGTCACGACCGAGGACAAGACGATGCCGAAGAGCCAGATCCAGATCTTTCCGCCGAACGTCTCGTTCGGGACGGTGGACATCGCGATCGAGGCAGTGGACGTCGGCACGAAGGGCAACGTCGGAGCCGGTCGCATCAATCAGGCGAACCCGGTGTCGTCGAGCTACAGCGTGACGAATCCCAGCCCGACGAGCGGCGGCGACTCGAAGAAGTTCGCCGTCATCACGGTGCCCGACTATCAGCTCGCCGCCTCGAAGGCCGACGCGGAGCTTCGCAAGCAGGCCGACGCGCAGGTCGCGACGTGGACGAAGAGCGCCGCGAAGGACCAGACGGTGTACGGCGTGCTGGTGGCGCAGACGGCCGTCGCGCCGGGTCTCGCGGACATCGTGAACCACGACGCCGAGGCGAGCGGCACCTTCGACCTCACCGTGACAGGGACGGCGACCGCGTACAGCGTCGCCACGGCCGAGCCGCGCGCGACGACGCTGAAGAAGCTGCTGGCCGCGGCCGATAGCGGCTACGACATCGATCCTCAGGGCGCTGCCGTCGACCAGGTCGGCACGCCGACCGTCGACAAGGACGGGGTGCATTGGCGCGTGCGAGCACGTGCCTCGCAGTTCCGCACCCTCGACGAGGCCGCGATCCGTTCCGCGCTCGTCGGTCGTCCGCTCGAGCTCGGCGAGATCACCCGCGTCGTGGAAGCGCATGGCGTGCAGTTCCGCCGTGCCCTCGAGTGGCCGGGCTTCTGGCCGCGCATGCCGCTCCTCGACTCGCGCATCCAGATACAGAAGGAAGCGCCCCCCGCGGCATCGCCCTAGCGGTGCGCTACCTGGCGCTCGACGTGGGCGACCGCACCATCGGTCTCGCCGTGGGCGACGACACCTTCGGCCTCGTTCGGCCACTGAAAACGGTGCGCCGGCGCGGCATCGCGGCGGACCTCGCTACTCTCCGAGACATCGTGTCGACCGAAGAAGTGGCCGCCCTGGTCGTCGGGCTGCCGCTCAACCTGCAAGGCGAGGTCGCGTATCAGGCCCAGCGCGTGCGCGGCTTCGCCGAATCGGCGCGCTCGCTCGGCCTGCCGCTCGAGCTCGTCGACGAGCGCTTCACGACGGCCGAGGCCGCGCGCCGGGGCGCGGATGACCTCGACGCCGGTGCCGCGGTGGTGCTGCTCGAGGACTTCTTCTCGGAGCGCCGCCGCCGCTCATGAGGGACGCGCGTGGCCCGCAGACGAGGATTCGGCGGCCTCCGCCCAAGCCGACGCAGTCCACGGCCGGCCCAGTGGTGTTCCTGCTCATCGTCGCGATCCTCGTGGTCGGCGCCTTCGTCGTCGTCCGCCCGATGGTCGCCGACGCGACGGTCGGGTTCGTCTCGCAGCACGACACGCTGCTGAAGCAGGATTTCGTGCGCGCGCTCATCGCGGACCGCGTCGCGAGCGACATCGACGTCGCGCTCGACGTGCGCGGCGAGACGAAGCCGTTCGTCATCGCGCGCGGCGAGACCGCGGGCTCCATCGGACAGCATCTCCAGGATCAGGGCATCGTCCGTTCGGCGCTGACCTTCGAGTACGTCCTCTACGACGAGCAGAAGGAGGACGCACTGCAGTCCGGGACGTATCAGGTGTCGTCCGCGATCTCCCCGCGGCAGCTGGTCACGCTGTTCCAGAAGGCGCCCGGCGAGCAGGTCGTGCTCACGGTGATCCCGGGCTGGCGGCTCAGCGAGATCGCGACGGCGGTGGCGAAGGCCTTCCCCAAGATCTCGAAGCAGGACTTCCTCGACGCCGCCGTCGTGGGCGCGCGGACGAACGGGCTCCTCGGCGGGATGACCGCGAAGCAGCCGCTCGAGGGATTCCTCTTCCCGGAGACCTACTTCTTCCGCACCGACGCGACCGCGCCGCAGATCGTCGACACGCTGCTCGCGCAGTTCGAGACGCGCGCCGGCGCGACGCTGCTGACCGCGGCCAGTGCGCGCAAGATGACCGTCTACGACCTGGTGAAGCTCGCGTCGATCGTGGAGCGCGAGGCGCGAGACCCGAACGAGAGCGCGACCATCGCCGGCGTCTACCAGAACCGCCTCGACATCGGCATGAAGCTCGACGCCGACCCGACGATCCAGTACGCGAAGGGTGACTGGGGCGAGCTGTCGCTCGACGATCTCAAGCTCGCGTCGCCGTACAACACGTATCTCGTCGCGGGTCTGCCGCCGACGCCGATCTGCAGTCCGGGGCAGGCGGCGCTCGAGGCGGCCGCGCATCCAGCCGACCATCAGTTCTTCTACTTCGTCGCGAAGAACGACGGGACCGGCGATCACGCCTTCGCCAAGACGATCGAGGAGCAGGAGGCGAACCGGATCAAGTACGGGAACAAGTAAGTGGCCCGCGTCTTTCTCTTCGGCCACCCCGTGTCGCACTCCCTCTCGCCGGCCATGCACAACGCGGCCTTCGCCGCGCTCGGCCTTCCGCACCGCTACGAGACCCGCGACGTCGACGCGGCCGACCTCGCGTCCGCGGTCGGAGGTCTCCGACGCGACGACGTGCTCGGCGCGAACGTGACCATCCCACACAAGGAGGCCGCGCTGCGCCTCGTGGACGACGCGACGGCCGAGTCGCGCGAGATCGGGGCGGTGAACACGCTCATCCGGCGCGGCACGCGCGTCCTCGGGGCGAACACCGACGTCGAGGGCTTCGCGCGCGCGGTCACCGCGGCCGACGGCGGCCCGCTCCTCTCCGGTCGCACGGTGCTGCTGCTCGGCGCGGGCGGCGCCGCGCGCGCGTGCGCATACGTGCTCCTGCCCACGAACCGCGTCCTCGTCGCGAATCGCACCCCCGAACGGGCGCGCGACTTCGCGGCGCAGGTCGAGATCGAGGGCCGTCACGCCGAGGCGGTGGCGTGGCCCGGCGCGGGCGCGGCGCTCGAGGCCGACGCGGTCGTGAACGCGACGCCGCTCGGCATGAACGGCGAGGACCCCCTCGCGGGCATGGAGCTGCCCGCGATCGTCGTGGACATCGTGCCCACCGCGAAAGAGACGCCGCTCGTCAGACGCGCGCGCGAGGCTCAACATGTCGTCGTCGTGGACGGACTCGCGATGCTGCTGCATCAGGCCGCGCGCTCGTTCGAGCTGTGGACCGGCGTCGCCGCGCCGGTCGCCGCGATGCGCGCGGCGCTGCCGCGCCCGGCATGAGATGAGGTTCCTCACCGCCGGCGAGTCCCACGGCCCGGGGCTCGTCGCGCTCGTCGACGGTGTGCCCGCCGCGCTCGAGCTCGGCCCGCACGACATCGACCCGGATCTCCACCGCCGCCAGCTCGGCTACGG
>DASQIF010000253.1:0-2670 GCA_035631715.1 Candidatus Acidiferrales bacterium | reverse complement strand
GGGGGGGGGGCGCGCCAGATCGGCGGAACGCGCGCGATGACGAGCACCGCGATGACCACGGTCTCGAGCGCCACCCAGTAGACGCTCCACGCCGGTGCGCCGATGAAGTCGCTGCCGGTGGCGATGATGTGCGGGAGCGAGAGCGCGACGGCCGCGTAGGTATAGAAGTGGAGCGCGCGCCATGTCGGCCACGCGAGCTGGTGGCGGAAGCGGTCGATCGCGAGGAGCGTCAGCGCGCCGAGCAGCAGAGCGCCCGCGACTGCCGGAAGCATGCCCTCGTACTGCGCGAGCATGACCGCCAGCTCGTCGAGGATGCCGATGCGCTCCTGGAGCGCGTAGCCGACGACCTGGAAGACGACGTGCGCGCCGATGAGCGCGACCGCGAGATACGCGTTCCAGACGTGCACCCGCTTCAGCCCGTCGTTGCCGAACGCCGAGGCCAACCACGGGACGTGGGTCCGCAGGATGAGCTGCACGAGAAGCAGGTACGTGCCGACGAGCGCCGCGAGACGCCCGGCCGCGTTCAGGGCGTCGGCCGCGGTGCCGAGCTCGGTGCGATCGAGTCCCACCCACCAGAACGCGACGACGGCGACCACATTCGCGGCGAAGACCGCGAGATACGCGCGCGCGGCGCGGGTCACACCTCGGCGAGCGCGCGGAGCAAAGCCTCCCACGGCAGGAGCGCGCATCGCACCCGCGCCGGATAGATGCGCACGCCGGCGAGCATCGCGACGCTCTGCGGGAGCGGCGCCGTCCCGGCGAGATCGCGGCGCAGCTCGAAGGCGAGGGCGCGTGCGGCGGCCACGCTCATCGTGGGAACGGTCTGTGCGAGGATCGACGCGGAGGCGAGGGTGAAGGTGCAGCCCCGCGTGCGGTGCGCGACGGCCCGCACCTGCGCACCGTCGTCGGCGACGTCGAGCTCGATGTCGTCGCCGCACCTCGGGTTGTCGGCACGAGCGGTGTGCGTCGGCGACGCGAGCGCGCCGTGACCGAACGCGACGCGCGCCGTCGCGACCAGGTCGGGCGCGTAGCTCACAGGCCGACCCACGGCAGAACGAGGGTGAGCTTCTCCTCGGTCGCGCCGCGCGCGACGTGGACGACGATCCGCCACATGCCCTGCATGGAGAACGAGAACCGCATGCGGTAACACCCGTCCACCTGACGCGCCTGAACCTTCTCGACGCCGTGGTCCATGTCGAGCGACTCGTACTCGGCGAACACATCGGCCGTCACCGGCTGACCCGAGTTGTCGAACAGCGTCAGGTCGACATCGGGGTCCATGGACTGCGGGCCGGGTGTGAGCCGCACGGTCGCGTAGCCGCTGCGCATCGGGAGCCGGCTGCCGTTCTCGATCGGGCGTAGCACGCCGCCCTCGCTCGTGAGGAGCGGCGCGTCCGGAACGGCGGCGGCGGAGGCGCGCGGCATGGCCGTGGCCGTCTGGGCGCTGGCCGTCGAGCACGCCACGAGCAGAAGGCCAATGAGCGCCACGAGGAGCTTCTTCATCGGACGCTCGTCGCGAACCGCGCGATCGCGTCGCTCATGACGTGCGAGGTCCCCGTCAGGAGCAACACGCCGTAGGCGCCCATGATGACCGCGCTCACCACGGTCATGACGGGCATCGCGGTCTGCAGTCGCGTGAGCAGTGGCAGCACGCGCGCCATGGCCATCGCGGCGAACACGAGCGGCACCGCGATCCCGAGCGAGAAGAGGAACAGGATCACGGCGCCAACGAACGGCGAGGCCGTGGTGACGACGTACGTGAACATGCCGAGCACGACGGCCGCGCCGAAGCACGACATGCACCCGGTCGCGAACGCGAGCCCGAGCGCGACGGTCCCAAGCCCCTCGCGGCGGCTCGGCGCCCGCGTCGGCTTGTGGCAGACCAGAGGTCGGCGCGCACGCGACGCGAGGCGGATGGCCATCCCGATGATGAGGAGGCCCGCAACGAACGTGAGCGGCTGCTTGGCCTGCTGGAAGAGCGCTGTCCCCGACACCGACTGCGCCGCGAACCCAGCGAAGAGTCCGGCGAGGGTGTAGACGATGACGATTCCCGAGACGAAGAGGATCGCCGTCCGGAGGACGGCGCGGTCGGCGCGACCGCTCCGCGCCTCCTCCATCGACAGACCCGCGACGCTCGGCAGGAAGTACGCGGTGAGCTGGAAGAGGCACGGCCACATGGACGCGAGCATCCCGCCCATGAGCGCGAGGATGAGCGGGACCGAGAGGCCGCCCGACGTCGTCGCGCCGCCCTCTCGATAGGGGTTGTCCCATCGCAGGTCGCCGACCGCGTTCGGCAGCTGCAGCTCGGCCGTGGCGACCGCGCTCGCCAGGGCGATGTTCGGGTCGGTGTATGTGAGGACGGTCGTGCGGTGGTGGTCGCTTGTGAACACCGTGTCGATCTTCGTCGGCACGTACGCGCGCCCGTCGATCAGCATCACCAGCGCGGGCTGCGAGGGCAGCGAGCCGAAGTGGATGTCCTCGGCCACGATGACGTCGACCTCGCCGGATGCCGCGACGCGCTCGGCGATCGCGGGCTGTCCGGTGATACGGAAATACTGCGGCGTGGCGAGGATCACCTGGACGTCCATCCCCACCTCGTCGATGACCGCGTGCCGTTCGACCGTGTCCAGGAACGCAGTTGCGCTGGGCGTCGCGGCCGGTGCCGCGACG
>DASQIF010000252.1:0-8185 GCA_035631715.1 Candidatus Acidiferrales bacterium | reverse complement strand
ATCGACGATGTACTGATAGCCGCTCGCGTCGTAGTACGTGTTCAGCGTGGGGTTGCCGTTGTAGCGCGTGGAGTAGAGGTCGCCGTTCTGCCGGTTGCCGCCGTAGGTGATGACCGCGCCCCAGAATCCCTGCGACGCGATAGCGGAGCCGCTCGGGTCGGTCACGCTGCTGCAGCTGCCACCGTTCGTGCACAGCCTGTAGATGCCGTAGTACGCCTGCGGGCTGCCCATCGGGACGGGGAGGATGAACTCGGCCTTGGCATTTCGGCTGCTCGCGAACTGGGTCACCCCGAACAGACGCGCGAAGAACGTCCGCACGGGAGCACCGATCGTCACGTCGAGCAGATTGGGGTTGGCCGCATCCTGCGACGCGGCGACGGTGACGCCGTTCGCGCCGTCGGTGTAGCCGTTCTTGGATGCCTCGTCGCGAGCCGCGGTCACCGCGCCGGCGACGTTGCCAGGCAGATACGGCGCACCGGCGAGGGCCGCTGCGTCGGCGGCCTTCTGCGTGCGCGAGAGGCTTAGCTGGAGCCAGCCGACGTCCGCGACGAGGCCGAGAAAACCGAGCAGCACCGTCAGCAGCAGGGCGACCACGATCGTCATCTGACCGTGCTCCTCGCTGCGCAGCGCGCTAGTTCGTCGCATTCAGCGTCATCACGGTGGTGTCGCTGAGGTTGAGGACCGCCAGTCCGGCGAAGACGTAGCGGAGCGGCGTGCGCGCCCGGTACGTGTATCGGAGCGTGACGCCGAGGCTGTCCGCAGGGAGCGTGTTCAGCCGCGAGCACGCCTGCCACCCGATGGACTGCTGCACGAAGTCGATCGGCTGTCCGTCGATCGTCGGTCCGCCGTTGAGCGAGTACGTCCAGACATTCACCACGCCCGGCGTCTCGGCGCCCGTCGCGGTCGCCTTGAAGATACGGATCTCGCTGACGTCAGCCAGCGTCACGAGCGCGCCGTTCGCCGTGAGCGCGCGCTCGACCGCCGCGACGATCTGCGGGTCGACGCTCGCGGCGCCGGGCGATTGGCCCGCACCACAGCCGAGGGGCTGCCCGCCGTTCGCGAGGTTCCCGCCCGTGCGAGCGCCCTCCCGCGTCGCGGTGCTCACTGTCTGCGCCTGGCTGAAGAGGTATCCGAACTCCAGGAGCGACACGAGGAGCGGCAGCAGCACGAGCGCGAGCGCGAGCGCGAGCTCGACCGACGCCTGCCCGTGCTCGCCGCGCGCGAGCCGGCTCACTGCTGCGGCTCGATCCGCGTCGCGGTCGCGACGCTGAAGGTGATCGTCCCGGTCTGCTGGACGAGCGTCGTGATCCAGCTGTGCTGATAGGTGATGCGAACGCCAACGATATCGAGCCCCGGATGCGAGCCGCCGCAGCCCGCGAGCACGTCGCAGCGTGCGCCCTCGAGATAGTTCGGGGTCGTGAGTGTGTACGGGACCGTGAGCGACGCGCCGTTGCCGTAGCTGCAGGTCATGCTGCCGCTCCGCGTGTAGACGTTGACGTTGTTCCCGATCTGGTCGCCATTCTTGTCCGACCAGTAGACAGAGATGCTGGTGATGCGGATGTTGCGCGCCGGCGACACGATGTCGCGTTCGACCTTGTCGAGCACGACGCAGTCCGTGCCGACGAGGTTCCCACCTTCCGACGCGAGCACCGAAGCGTCGCGGCTCGCGAACTCGACCGAATTACGCGAGTTCAGCATCATGCCGAACTCGAAGATGCCGACGACGATGAGCATGACCACGGGGAGCAGCAAGGCGAACTCGACGAGCGACTGCCCGCACTCGTCGCACGGGGTGTGGGGCGATGATCGGACGCTCGCGCTCCCCATTGCCAAAAGGCTAGGGACCGGTGCTGAACGGTGGCTGAACGGGACCAGTACGAATGCGCTAGGCCGAGATCGGAGCGAGTGGCAGTAACACGCGGACCGTCGTGCCTTCGCCTGCTCGAGACTCAAGGCTGACCGATCCACCGTATGACTCGGCGATGCGGCGCACGATCGCAAGGCCGAGCCCGCTGCCAGGCGCGAGATCGCGCGCGGTCGGACCGCGAAAGAAGCGGTCGAATACACGGGGCAGATCTTCGTCGGCGATCCCGACCCCGGTGTCGCGCACCTCGAGCGTCACAAGCTCGCGCGAGGTCGACACCGAGACACCGATCGTTCCGCGCTCGGTGTACGCGGCGGCATTCGCGACGACGTCGCGCACAAGCGCCTCCACGAGCTCGGCCGGCATCGCGACCGGCGCCACGTCGCTCGCCACGACGGCCAGCGCGACGTCGGGGCGACGGGCAACGGTGTCCGCCACGCGGCGCGCGATCGCGGAGAGATCGGTGCTCGGGGCGCCGCTCGGTCCGTCGTCGCTGCGTGAGAGCAGCAGCAGTCGATCGACGAGGACCGCGAGCCGCGCGAGGTCCGCGCGCGCGTCGTCGAGAGCGGCCTTCTCCTGGACGCTGAGACCGGCCCCCTCCACGAACGCGAGGTTGCCGCGGATGGCCGCGAGCGGATTGCGCAGCTCGTGGGCCGCGTCGGAGACGAACGCACGCTGCGTCTCGAGTGACCTCGCCAGCTCGGTCTGCGCAACACGCGTACGCGCGGACGCACGGCCGGCGATCTCGACCATCGCGAGCGGCGGGACGATCAGGACGATGAGCGGGGGTGATGCGAGCCAGATGGCCGCGGCGAGCGCGCCGATCGCGACGAGCGTCGCTGTGGGCAAGATTTCGCGCGCCAGGAACGCGCGCGCGGCGCCCTCGCCGCTCGACCAGCCGATCATCGCGGCGATCGGTACGAGGGTGAGCAGGAGGTAGACCAGACCTCCGAGCGCAGGGCCTCGCGGGTCGTACGCTCCAACGCCCGCGGCGCGGAGTGTGGTGAGGACGGCGCACGCGCCGGCTGCGGCGCCGGCGGCCTTCGACACGTTCACCGCCGCGCTCACTCGGCTGGTGCGTCGCGCCACGCGCGCGGCCGTCTCGGCGAGGGCGATCGCGCCGATGGCCTGGCCGGCCGGTAGGACCTGGGCCGCGAAGAACGCCAGCGATGCCGCGAGGCTGAATTTCTCCCCAGGCGCCGGCTCGAAGGGTCGGAGCAAGGCGCCAAGCGAGAGCAGCATGACGCCGAGCGCCAGGGGCAGTGTCGCTGCCGACCCGGTGTCGCTCGCCGCGACGATGAGGGAGAGCGCCAGATACGGCGCCACGACCGCCGCGGCCGGTAGCCATACGGATCGCCGGGCGGTCGCGGCCGCGATCACCTCAGCGCGTGCCCTACTTGCCGGCGGAGGGGAGTGTGTCGTACGGCCGCGCGTTCTCGAGCGCCTGGGCCATGCCGTGCGCGACCCCGCCGGAGAGCGTGTTCACGCCGCTCGCGAGGTCGATCACGCCGCCGGTGGTGCTCCCGCGCCAGCTCGTGGACGAGTCGACGCTGCCGGTGCCGGTGGGGCGGAAGCGGAAGTCGTTCGGCGGCGGGCTGCCACTGTCGCACCACTCTGGGCCGGCGATCGCCTCGCTGCCGCTCGCGACGAGGATGCACGCGACGACCGGAATCAGGACGAGACGCCTCATGACAACACCCCCATCTTTAGGTCCAACGGCCTGATCACGTAACCCGTGCCACGCACCGCACGGATCTCGATGCCACCACCGGCCCCGGCGATCTTCTGACGGAGCCGACCAATGAGCACCTCGACCACGTTCGACGCGGCGGCGCCCCTCCGCCAGGGTTGCCGCTCGAGCACCGCGCGCGGCGTGAGCGCGGGATACGCGCGCGCCAGCGCGACGAGCACGGCCCGCTCGCCGGCCGTGAGGTCGAGCTGCCGATCCTGGATCCACGCATCGCCCGTCTCGAGCCCGACGCGCAGCGGTCCGACGCGCAGCATGCCGCGCGGGTCGACCCGGCGTCGCACCAGCGCATGTATGCGCGCGATGATCTCGCTCGGCTCGCACGGTTTCACGACGTAGTCGTCCGCGCCGAGAGCGAAGAGCTGCAGCTTCGTTCCCGTCTCGTCTCGGGCGCTCAGCACGAGGATCGGGGCGTCGCGGCTCGCCGACGTCTCGCGGATGCGCTGACACACGACGGCGCCATCACCGTCGGCGAGCGCGAGATCGAGGACGACGACGCTCGGTGAGCTCTCGGTCGCGAGACGTATCGCATCTTGGACCTTCGCGGCCACGAGCACCTCGAACCCGGCCCGCACGAGATGGCGCCGCAGCATGGTGCTGACAGAGGCGTCGTCCTCGACCACGAGGACGAGGCCCGCTCTCTGGCGGCTCTCGATGGGTCGAGCCAACACGTCGCAACTGAATCGTGAGCGGGCGCTCCTGCATATGCAGCGACGGTAGCGGGTGCGTGTCAGTTCTCGTTCCCGTGACGCCGCGGCGCACCTCGGTCGTGCCGGCCCACACGCGGCCGAGCAGCTCGGCGCCGTGCCTGCCGCGAGCGCGGACCCGTCCTGATGGCATCGCGGCAGCGGCGCCAGATCCGCCTGGAGACCCGGCGCCGGCTGCCGACGACCGTGCCGTCACTCCTTGTCTTTGGCTGCGGACCGTGGGTCGCGGCGGCGCTTGTGTGTCTGTTGCTGAAGCGCCTCGGCTCAGTCGGGCCGGACCGGGCGCCTCTCGACCTGCGCGTATCGCACGGCGCGGAGCGCGTTGACGCGACCGTATCCGTACACATCGTCGCGGCCCGGCACGCCGAGATCGTCGGCCGTCGCGGTGAGCACGGCGAAGACCTCGCGCGCCGTGAGCGACGGCCGCGCGCTCCACACCAGCGCGGCCACGCCGGCGACGAACGCCGAGGCCTGCGACGTGCCGGTGAGCTCGCCGTAGCCGAGGCTCCCGCCGTGGAACGACTGATACGTGCCATAGGACGGAACGGTGCTCACGATCCGCACGCCGGGCGCGGTCAGCGCGACCTGCGGACCGCGCGTCGAGAACGCCGCGACCTCGTCGGATGAGTCGGTGGCGCCGACCGCGAGCACGCCGGGAAGTGCCGCCGGGTACTCGCGCTGGTCCTGCTGCCGGCAGCGCCCAGTGAGCGTGCCGCAGTTTCCGGCCGCCGCGACCACGAGCACATCGCGGTCGACCGCATAGCGGACGGCGGCCTCGAGCGCGGGCGAGTCCGTGGTCGTCCCGAGGGACACGTTCACGATCCTCGCGCCCTGATCGGTGGCCCACACGATGGCGGACGCGACGTCGGAGACCGCGCCGAATCCGGCGCAATCGAGCGCTTTCACGGGCAGGATGCGCACGCCGGATGCGACGCCGGCCATTCCGGCGCTCTCGCCGCCGGCGGCGGCGATGATCCCAGCGATGTGCGTCCCGTGCGAGTTGTCGTCCTCTCCATCGCCCTCGGGACAGACGGACGCCGGCGCGCTCACGAACGACGCACCCGAGAGCAGGGCGCCCGCGAGGTCGGGATGACCGCGATCGACGCCCGTGTCGATCGTCGCGACAACGATCGCGGGCGAGCCGCGCTGGCTCGCCCACGCGCCGTCGATCTGCGTGAGACGCCAGGCCGATTGGCCGGTCTCGATGGTCGGGTCGGCGTCCTGGAAGGCTTCGAACGGGACGAAGGCCGCCCGCGCGGTCGCCGCGGCGTTCGCGGTCGGCGAAGGGACGGCGACGAGGAGCGCCGCGAGGGCGATGCTCCTTAGAAGTACGGCGAGGCGAAGGCCTTGCTTCCTCACGGCAAGGCTAACGACCGTGCGACGACCGGTTACGGCGTGGTCATCACCACCAGGACGTTCTCGAGCCTCCGGAGGTCCACGGCCGGGGCGATGATGGCTCGCTGGTAGGCGGCCGCCTCGGCCTGCTGGAGCTGGAGGACACGGCCGACCACCAGGCCCTTGGGATAGAGGGAGCGGACCTCATCGCCCAGGCCGAGACCGGCCGTGACGACCGTGTCGCCCGGCTTCACCGGCTCGGTCTGGAGGATCCAGTCCATGATCAGCGAGTCGCCGAACTGGCCGCGCACGATGCCGGTGGCCCGCGAGCCCTCGACCAGCGCCGACAGCGTGGACGACGGGTCGGTGATGAGCAGCACCTTGGCGTACGAGGGGCCGACCTCGGAGACGCGGCCCACGAGACCCTCGTCCGAAACGACGATGTGCCCGACCTTCACGCCGTCGTTCGCGCCGGCGCCGAGCACGACCGACGCGAGCACGTTGCTCGGGTCGCGCGCGATCACCGTCGCCGGGATCGTTTGGAACGGGATCGTCTTCGCGACGTCGTTCAGCTGCGCGGCCTGCTGCGCGGCGAACGCCGCCTCGCGCAGACGAACGTTCTCGAGCGTGAGCGCGTCGACCTGATCGCGGAGCTTCGCGTTGTCGGCGCGCAGCGTCTGGATCTGCGAGATCGCGTCGGTGAACGATGAGATGCCCGACCCCAGGTCGGCGAGCACGCGCTGCACCGGCACGAGGAGCTCGGTGCCGAACGTCGCGACGCTTCGCACCGGATCGGTGTTGCGCGCGGCGAGGAGCAGCGTCGACACGACGAACAGCACGGCGAGCGGGCGGAGGAATCCGCCTTCGGTCCGCCTAGCGCGGGACTGCAGCGTAGGTCTCCACGACGAGACTGCGGTCATAGCGCGCGAGATCCTCGAGGATCATTCCGCACCCGCGCACCACGCACGTGAGCGGATCCTCCGCGACGTGCACCACCATCTGCGTCGCCTCGGCCACGCGTGTCTCGAGACCGCGCAGCAGAGCGCCGCCACCGGCGAGATAGATGCCCTGATCCATCACGTCAGCGATGAGCTCAGGCGGCGTCTCCTCGATCGTGAGCTTGATCGCGTCGACGATCTGCTCGACCGACGGCTCGATGGCCTCGCGGATCTGCGCGCTCGTGACTTCGATCGATCGCGGCAGACCGGTGAGCAGGTCACGGCCGCGGAAGAACGTCGAGACCTCTTCGTCGAGCGGATACGCGGAGCCGATCGCGATCTTGATGTCTTCGGCGGTCCGCTCGCCCATGAGCAGGTTGAACTCGCGACGCGCGTACGACACGATGTCCTGGTCGATCTCGTCGCCGCCGACGCGGATCGATCGCGAGATCACGATGCCGCCGAGCGACGTGACCGCGACCTCGGTCGTGCCACCACCGATGTCGACGATCATCGAGCCGCTCGGCTCGTTCACCGGAAGACCCGCGCCGATCGCGGCGGCCATCGGCTCTTCCACCAGACCCGCCCAACGCGCACCCGCGGACACCGCCGCGTCCTGCACCGCGCGCTTCTCGACCTCGGTGACGCCCGAGGGGATGCCGACGACGACGCGCGGACGCGGGAAGAGAAGGGCGCGATCGTGCACCTTGTCGATGTAGTGCTTGAGCATCAGCTCGGTCATCTCGAAATCACTGATGACGCCGTCCTTCAAGGGACGGACCGCGACGATCGAGGCCGGTGTGCGACCGACCATGCGCTTGGCCTCTGCGCCAATCGCGAGCGGCGCGCCGGTGCGCAGGTCCTTCGCGACGACCGAGGGCTCGGCGATCACGATCCCGCGTCCGCGCACCCAGACAAGCGTGTTGGCGGTCCCAAGGTCGATGCCGATGTCGCGTGAGAACAGGCCGAAAAGGCCATCGAGCACGGGCTGTTGTGTCCCTTCCGAATGCGCAGGCCGAGTCACCCGAAGGATAACGGTGGTTTCGCGGGAAAAGCGCGGTTCGAGCGGTCGAACGCTCGCTAGTTGCGCTCGACGGTCGGCCCCGGTGTGTGACTAGGCGAGGGAGCGGTCGTCGACTGCGGAAGAGGCGACGCGCTCCCGGTCGGAGTCGGCGACGGTAGGGCGCTCGTGCGCGCGGTCGGTCGCGGCGTCCCGCTGCGGAACGGGGTGCGCGTGGGGACCGCGGTCGGTCGGCGCGTCGGCGCGGGCGTCTCGGGCGCCGGCGTCGCCGGGATGAGACGCGCCTCCCCGGCTCCGGACAGTCCGGCGAGCCGGATCGGCTGGTAACGGTCGTCATACGTGACCACGCGGTGCACGACGCGCGGGGGCGTCTCCTCGTAGACCCACATCGCAGTGTGGGCAGCGTTGGCCCAGGCCTCGAAGAGGCGGATGTGCCCGAGGTGCCGCGGGTCGCGGCCGGTCGTGAGGTTGAGCGCGTCGCCCGGCAGGAGCTCCGCCTTGGAGATCGGGAACGACACGTTCCAGATCGAGTCGGTCGAGTACCGCGGCGTGCTCCACACCCAGCTCACGTAG
>DASQIF010000251.1:0-2319 GCA_035631715.1 Candidatus Acidiferrales bacterium | reverse complement strand
GTCCTCGACGAGCAGGCGGATCAGCACCTCGAGGTCGAACGGCGCCTCCGGGATGAGGCAGCGACCGGACGTGACGTACGCGGTGTGGAGCGCCGTGAATCCCGAGTCGCGCCCGAAGATCCGGAAGACGCCGATCCGCTCATGGGAGCCGAGCGTGGTCCGTTGACGATCGATCGCGTCCTTCGCACGCGTGATCGCGGTCGAGAACCCGATGCAGTACTCGGTGCCCGGAACGTCGTTGTCCATGGTCTTCGGGATGGCGATGAGGCTGACGCCGTGTGCCGCCAGTACGTGGGCAAAGCTCAGCGTGTCATCGCCGCCGATCACGAACAGGTGATCGAGCTTCAGCGCCCGTATGTTCGAGAGGACGACGGACGTCAGGTCATAGGTCCCGTCCGGTTGCGCAACCCCGACGAGCCCCTCCGTCGTGAGGTTCTGCGGGAGCCGGTCGGGTCGCACGCGTCGCGGATTCACGCGGGAGGTATGGAGGACGGTGCCGCCGGTCCGCTCGATCGTGCGGGTGTTAAGCCGGTCGAGCGGCTGGATGTACTCGCCCTCGACGTCGGAGCCGACGCGCACGTGCGTCAACCCCTCCCAACCACGCCGGATGCCGACGACGGTGTGGCCGCTGACCGTCGACCGATAGACGAGGCTCTTGATCACCGAGTTGAGTCCGGGGACGTCGCCGCCGCCGGTCAGGATGCCGACGCGCACCGGACCATCATGCCCGATGGATCTCCCACTCCCCCGCGAGGAGCCGCGGCACGAGAGGCTCGAGGATGCGGTACGTCGCGCCCCAGAGCTTGTGCGGCCCGAGCCGCACGAAGCGGACGCGCAGCGGCGCCGGCCAGAGCGGGCGCGCCCACAGCTCCTCGCCTTGTAGGTCCTCGCGGGCGAGGTCTCGCACGGCCACCGTCAGCACTTCGGTGATCTCCCGCTCCTGAAGGCGCCACACCGGCGGCTCGACGAGAAGCCGCGCGAGGAACGGCGTGATGAGGAACCCGGTCGGCACGAGCACCTCAGGCAGCGTGTCGATCACCTCCACCGCCGTGCGCGGCAGGCCGACCTCTTCCTCGGCCTCCCGCAGCGCCGTGTCGCGCAGACTCGCGTCGGTCTCGGCCCGCACTCCCCCGGGGAGCGCGATCTGCCCTCCGTGCACACCATGTTCTGCGCGCACGACGAGAACGACCTGCAGGTCGCCCGCGCGGTCGCGGTAGATCGGCACCAGGACGGCCGAGGCTATGGGCACACGACGATTGGCGTCCGCCCGTAGAGTCGAACGCGTGGTGGCGATGCGCGTCGGCGCGGTCACGCTCGCGCTGCGCGCCGAGGGGTCGGGGCCGCCGCTGCTCCTCATTCACGGATTCCCGACGTCCGGAGAGCTCTGGACCGGCGTGGCACCGCGCCTGGTCGGCGCCGGCTTTCGCGTGCTCGTTCCCGATCTCCTCGGCTACGGCGCATCGGATGCGCCGGCGCAGGGGCTGGACATGGCGTCGCAGGCGGACTGTACGGTCGAGCTGCTCGACGCGCTCGCGATCCCGCGCGTGGTCGTGGTCGCGCACGACGTGGGCACGGCGGCCGCGCTCATCATCGCCGCGCAGGCACCCAACCAGGTGCGCGGCCTCGCGCTGATCGACGGCGTTCACGAGGATCGGTGGGCGATCGAGGCGATCGAGAGCATCCGCGGCTGGGACCCGGCGGACGCCGCGCGCCTCGCGCCACTGCTCTCGCGGACGCTCCGCGAGCCGGGGCTCTCGCGCGAGGCGCTGAGTGGGCTGCTTCGTCCGTACGAGGGCAGCGAGGGCGGGTCGCGCCTCATTCGCGCGGCGCGCGCGCTCGACCCGACGCAGACGGTCGGATACGCCGTTCGCGTGCGTCGGGCCGCGATCCGCTCGCTCGTCCTGTGGGGCGACGCCGACCGCTACCTCAGCCTCACTGAGGTCGGCGAGCCCCTTGCCCGCGACCTCGGAGCCGAGCTCAAGGTCGTGCGCGGCGGGCATTTCCTGCCGCTCGCCTCCCCCACTCTCGTAGCGCATGAGGTCGTCGCGTTCGTGCGCTCGCTACCGCGCTGAGCCGGGCTCAGTGCCGAGCAAGAAGAAGACGTCGGTCCGCAGTTTCGCGGGGTCGTCACTCGAGTCGCCGTAGACCTCCCAGCTCGGACCCGCCGCGCGTCGACCGTTGGCGGCGAGCCACGCCTCGATCGCCGCGTAGGCGTCGCGTATCTCGGCATACGGTCCCCAGTGGACCGCCGTGACCGCGTCCCCCTCGGGCGTCGCGAACGGCCTCACGACATCCGTCGCGACGAACGGCGAGAAGACC
>DASQIF010000250.1:0-3548 GCA_035631715.1 Candidatus Acidiferrales bacterium | reverse complement strand
AGGAGGTCGACCGGCTCAAGACGCAGTTCCTCTCGATGGCCTCGCACGAGCTGCGCACGCCGCTCACCGCGGTGAGCGGCTTCATCCAGGTCGCGAAGCGGCGCATCCAGAAGGTCACGGACCAGACCGACCCGAACGTCGACTGGAAGGCCGAGACGGCCAAGGCCAGCGAGACCCTCGAGCTGGCCCAGCGCCAGTCGCGGCGCCTCGCGCGCCTCGTGGACGAGCTGCTCGACGTGTCGCGGCTTCAACTCGGCCGGGTCGAGCTCCATCTGGGCGAGATGGACCTCGTCACGACGCTGCGCGACACGATCGACCGCATGCGCCTCCTGACGTCCACCCATCAATTCGAGTTCGAGACCGAGGCGACGAGCGCGACGGTCCGCGCCGACGCGGACCGGGTCGATCAGGTCTTCGAGAACCTCATCGGCAACGCCGTGAAGTACTCACCGTCGGGGAGTCGGATCGGCGTCATCCTGCGACGAGCCGGAGACGACGTGCACATCGCCATCACCGACCAGGGCATCGGTATCGATCGCGACGAGCTCGACCGGATCTTCAACATCTTCTACCGCTCCCCCGATCCACGCGCCGGGCACGTCGGCGGCCTGGGGCTCGGTCTGTACATCAGCCGTGAGATCGTGACGCGCCTCGGGGGCCGTCTCTGGGCGGAGAGCGCCGCGACCGGCGGGAGCACCTTCCATGTCAGCCTGCCGCTCGCCGAGCACGCCACGCCGACGGCGCCGGCTACATCCCCCGCAGGAGCGACGCGAGCGTAGTGCCGAGGCGCCGCGCGATGTGCGCGAGCGCGGCGAGCGATGGCGTCACGCGGCCGGTCTCCATCTTCCACACGTATTGCTTCTCGAAGTAGATCCGGCCGCGGCGGTCCGCGCCGAGCTCGGCCATGGTGAGCCCCTTCTTCTTGCGGAGATCGCGGATGCGTTTGCCCACCTTCTTCGCAAGGACGGCCTCGCCGGGCACGTCGGGATGCACGCGCACAGGCACCTAGAGGCCCTTCGCCACGAAGTCGACGATCGCGCCGATGGCGTCGGCGCCATATGGCGCGGCGAACATCCCGCGCGAGTGCTCCTTGCCGCCGAACCCGAGGAGCGTCTTCGGCGTGGCCGCGACCCCGAATGCGTGGAGCACGTGCGGCATCGCGCCGCTCGCGTCCTGATCCGCGCACACGAAGAGCTTGCGGCCCGAGATCCTGCGCAGGAGATCGTCGGGCGTGGCGACCACCGGCGCCGAGATCGACACGACGCACTCGACGTCACCGTCGAAGCTCGAGGCGAGCACCGCGTGTCCGCCCATCGACGCACCGACGAGCGCGATCTGCGTCGCGCCGCTCCGGCGCAGGAGCTCCTTCGTCGCGCGCAGGTCGGCCACCGGCGACCACGGCGCGGGCGGCGCCCAGTCGTTCGTCTTGCCGGTCGAACCGTCGTAGCCGCGCAGGTTGAGCGCGAGCGCCGGAACTCCGCGCGAGACGAAACGCGGCGCGACCTCACGCCATCCGCTGCCGTCCCAGTTCTGGCCGTGCACCAGCACCACGGCGCGTGTCGCGGGGAGGTCGCCGTACAGGTCGGCCTGCAGCGTCTCCCCCTCGCTCGTGATCGTGAGCGTGCGGCTCACGGGACGGGATCGCGAAGGGGCTTGCCGTCGAGGAACGCGAGGATGTTCTCCGACGCGCGGACGGCCATCCGCACGCGCGTGCGTTCCGAAGCGGATGCGATGTGTGGCACGAGCACGACGTTGTCGAGCTCGACCAGCAGCGGCTCGACCTGCGGCTCCTTCTCGTAGACGTCGAGCGCGGCGGCGGCGATGACCTTGTCGCGCAGGGCCTCGGCCAGGGCGCGCTCATCGACCACCGGCCCGCGTGAACCGTTCACGAGGATGGCGGTGCGCTTCATTTGTCGGAGACGCCGTGCGTCGATGAGGTGGCGGGTCTCGGCCATGAGCGGGACGTGCAGCGTGACGAAGTCGCTCTGAGCGAGAAGCTCGTCGATGGACACATAGGCCGCGCCGAACTCTTTCTCGGCGGCCTCGTTCCGGACCGCGTCGGTGTAGAGGATCTTCATGTGGAAGCCGGTCGCGCGCCGGGCCATGGCGCGCCCGATGCGGCCCATCCCGACGATGCCGAGCGTCGCCTCGTACACGTCGGTGCCGAGGAAGAGGAACGGCGTCCAGCCGCGGTACTTGCCGGCCCGCAGGTAGCGCTCCGCCTCGGACACACGGCGCGCGGCGGCCATCATGATCGCGAAGATCCCATCGGCGGTCGTCTCGTCGAGGATGCCCGGCGCGAAGGTGACCGGGATCTTGCGCTCGCGCGCCGCGGCGAGATCGATGTTGTCGAAGCCCGTGCCCATCGTGGCGATCATGCGGAGCTTCGACGCGCCGCGAATGGCGTCGCCGTTCAGCGGGTTCGCGGGGAGCGTGTAGATGATGTCGGCGTCGCGGACCATCTTCGTGACCTCGTCCGCGGTCGGCAGCGGGGGGTCACCGGGTCCGACCCGCAGGGTCGCGCGCGGCCGGAGCATCTCGAGCGCCTCTTCGGGGACCGGACGCGTGACGACGATGAGCGGGTCGGCCACGGCGGCTGAGCATACGTCGGTGCATCGCGCGTCGCCGACCGTACGATGCCGAGGTGACGAAGCGCGGACGCGCCGAGAGGACGCGCGCGACGAAGCGCCGCTCGAACTACGCCTGGCATCGCCGCGTGCCGTGGCCCGCGATCGTCGCCGCTGCGGTGGTGCTCGTCGCCGCGCTGCTCATCGCGAGGCAGGTCGGCCTCATCGGAGCGGCCGGGCGCTACGTCGCGGGCGGCGGCGTGGGCGATCATCGGCCGGTCGGCCAGCCGATCGCGTACGCCTCGTATCCGCCGACGTCAGGCACGCACTGGGAGACGCCGGCGTCATGGGGCCTCCACACCGATCCCGTCGCGGATGAATACGCGGTCCACAACCTCGAGCACGGCGGCGTCGTCGCCTCCTATAACAACGTCTCGGCGACGGACCTCGCGCGGCTGCAGGGTCTCCTGACGTCCTACGCGCGCGACAAGTTCGGCGAGGTGAAGCTGCTGATCCGTCCGTACGACAAGATCGCGCCCGGGACGATCGTCCTCACGGCATGGAACTGGATCGACGATATGAGCGCCTACGACGACTCACGCGTGCGCGCGTTCATGGATTCACATATCGACCGGTGCTGCGAGGACGTGCCCTAGTCGCGCGGAGGGCTCGTCCGATGGCGGCGAACGATCTCGTCGACCCGCGGGCCCTCGTGGCCGCCGATCGTCCGGACGCGATAACCGCAGATGAGCGACAGCGGCGCGTATCCGAGCAGCTCGTTCCACAGGTCCTCGAGGTGGAGGGCCGCGGTGCTCTTACCCTCGCGCCATAGCAGCTGCACGAGCTCGCCGAAGGCGCGCACCTGGCCGTAACGGCCGCCGAGCTCAGCGACCGGCGCCTCGACGACGTTCTTGAACGCTTCGGCGGATGGCAGGCCGTTGTGCATGAGGCGAGGCAGGAGTCGCTCCGCGTCGATCGCGA
>DASQIF010000249.1:0-2748 GCA_035631715.1 Candidatus Acidiferrales bacterium | reverse complement strand
GTCGTACGACATCTCCTTGCCGTCGAGGTACCGCGTGAGGAGGTCCTCGTTCGTCTCGACGATCGCCTCCACCAGCTGCTGCCGGTATTGACCGACGCGCTCCTTCTCATCCTCCGGTATGTCCGCGATCGGGTCCTTCGGCCCCTTCAGGACGTTGCCCTGCAGCAGGTCGATGGTCGCCGAGAGGCCCTGGTGCGTGCCGACGGGGACGTGGAGCGGCACGACCCGAATGCCATAGGCGTCGCGCAGCTGCGCCAGGACCTTGTCGAAGTCCGCGTTCTCGCGGTCGAGGCGACCGACGACGACGGCACGCGGCGTCTTTGACTTCTCAAGGTCGGACCACACGAGCTGCGTGCCGACCTGCACGCCGGCGGAGGCATCGACGACGACGATCGCGGCGTCGGCGACGCGGAGCGCCGCGCGCTGGTCGCCCGCGAAGTCCGCGAACCCGGGCGTGTCGAGGAGATTGATCTTGACGCCGTCGCTTTGGAACGACGCGATGGCGACGTTGATGGTGATCTTGCGCTTGTGCTCCTCAGGATCGGTGTCGAGGATGCTCGTGCCGTCGTCGACCTTGCCGAGGCGCGTCGTCGCGCCGGCTGCGAAGAGAAGGTTTTCCACGAGACTGGTCTTGCCGGAGCCACCGTGACCCACAACGGCCACGTTGCGGATGTTCTCTGGTGTGACGGATGCCATCAGTTCTCCCCTCGTGGTGGTCCGCCCGGACTGTCCTCGGACATACTATTCAGCCGATGTCAGGGCACTCAAAGTGGTCGACGATCAAGCGGCAGAAGGGCGCCGCTGATGTCAAGCGGGGGGTCGTCTTCACGAAGATGACCCGCGAGATCATGCTCGCCGCCAAGGAAGGCGGCCCCAATCCCGAGGCGAACTTCCGGCTGCGGCTGGCCGTGGACCGCGCGCGCGCCGTGAACATGCCGCACGCGAACATCGATCGTGCCATCGAGCGCGCCACCGGCGGCGGCGAGGGCGCGCAGATCGAGAGCGTCGTGTACGAGGGCTACGCGCAGGGCGGTGTCTCGGTCATGGTCGAGGCCGCCACCGACAACCGGAACCGCACCGCGTCCGAGGTGCGCGCCGCGTTCACAAGGCACGGCGGGAAGCTCGGTGAATCGGGGTCGGTCCAGTGGCTCTTCGAGCAGAAGGGCATCATCGAGATAGACGCCCACGGGCGCTCGACCGACGACATCCAGCTCATCGCGATCGACGGCGGGGCCGAGGACGTCGAGGTCGACGGCTCGCTCGTCGTCGTCTACACCACGCCACCGGCGTTCGAGAGGGTGAAGAAGGCCATCGAGGCCGCAGCGATCCCGATCGCGTCCGCGGAGATCTCGATGCGCCCGACGACCACGGTGCGCGTCGAGGGCGACAAGGCGCAGGGCGTGCTCAAACTGGTCGAGTCGCTCGAGGATCTGGACGACGTCCAGAAGGTCCACGCGAACTTCGACATCCCCGACGAGGTGCTCCAGCACGCCTAGCCCCTCCACGGTCCTGGGCATCGACCCGGGGACGACCGGGATGGGATACGCGGTCCTTTCTCTGGACGTCGATCCGCCGCGCCTCCTGCGCTGCGGCCTCGTGTCCACGGCGCGTGACGGCAGCGCCGCGGAGCGTCTCCTCGGCATCGCCGACGCGCTCGACGCGCTCATCGCCGAGCACGCGCCCGACGCGCTCGCGCTCGAGCGCCTCTACTTCAATAAGAACGTGCGGACCGCGATGAGCGTGGCCGAGGCCCGCGGGATCGCGCTGCTGTGCGGCGCGCGCGCCGGGCTCGTGGTCGCGGAGTTCACCCCGCAAGAGGTCAAGCTCGGCGTCACCGGCACGGGCGCGGCCGACAAGAAGACGGTGCAGAAGATGCTCGTCCACGTGCTGAAGCTGGAAGCGCGCATCGCCGACGACAACATCGCCGACGCCGTGGCCGTCGCCGTGACCTACGCGAACCGCGCGCGCTTCGCGGCGCGCGTCGCCCTGGCCCGATGATCGCGCTCATACGCGGCGAGATCGTCGCGCGCGGCAGCGATCACGTCATCGTCGACGTGCGCGGCGTTGGCTACAAGGTCTTCGTGCCGCGCCATCCGGCCTCGGACATCGTCACGCTGCACACGCATCAGGTCGTGCGCGAGGACGCGCTGCAGCTCTACGGCTTCGAGACGCGCGAGGAGCTCGCGCTCTTCGAGATGCTCATCGGCGTGTCGGGGGTCGGCCCGCGCTCCGCGGTCGCCCTGCTATCGGTGTCCCGACCCGCGCAGCTCGCGGCGGCGATCGCGTCCGGCGACGTCGCCGCGCTTTCGAAGGCGCCCGGCGTCGGCAAGAAGACGGCTGAGCGGCTCATCGTCGACCTCAAGAGCAAGGTCAGCCGGGGGATCGACCGAGAACCAGCCGGCGCGCCGATCGACGACGAGGCGGCCTCCGCGCTCCAGGCCCTCGGCTACACGGCGGCGGAGGCGCTCGCCGCCCTGCGGAACGCCCCCGCCGTGGGCAAAGCGACCACGGAGGAGCGGGTCACGGCCGCCCTACGCTCCGCGGGCCGTGCCGCCGTCGCAGGCCGGTAGCGGCGCATCGGGGCAGACTGACAGCCGTTTAGGTATCTGTCAGGCTATTGACCGGCCGCCGTGCCGAGCAAGGAGTGCAGATGCGGACATTCTGGGCGAACGATGAGGGTCAGGGCATGACCGAGTACGCACTCATCATTGTCGTCATTGCCCTCGCCCTGATCGTCATCCAGGTCTT
>DASQIF010000248.1:0-3029 GCA_035631715.1 Candidatus Acidiferrales bacterium | reverse complement strand
TGAACCTGCGCGGCGTGAAGGAGTCGGGCCGCATCTTCGCGTTCCCGACGTACGCGTACATCAGCATCCTCACGACGCTTGTCTTCCTCGGATTGACCAAGACCTATTTCGGTTGGTTCGGAGGTGTCCACGCCATACGGTTCGATCCTCATCTGGCGTTGAAGAACGTGAGAGAGACCGGTGGCGCGCTGTCGCTGTTCTTGTTGCTCAAGGGCTTCTCGTCCGGCGCGGTCGCGCTCACGGGTGTCGAAGCAATCTCGAACGGCGTGCCCGCGTTCCGTCGCCCGGAATCGAAGAACGCGGCGACGACGCTCACGTGGATGGCTGTGATCCTGGGCACGCTCTTCCTCGGGGTCTCGGTCCTCGCCCACCATCTGCGGCCGTACCCGAGCGAACAGGTCACGGTCTTTGCCCAGATGGGCCGGCAGGTGTTCGGCGACAACTTCGTGTTCTGGTTCCTCCAGCTCGCCACCGCCGGGATCCTCACACTCGCCGCCAACACTGCGTACGCCGACTTCCCGCGACTGTCGTCGATCATCGCCCGGGACGGCTATCTGCCGCGTCAGCTCGCCAATCGCGGAGACCGCCTGGTGTTCTCGAACGGCGTGCTCGTGCTCGCGATCCTTGCGGGCACGCTGATCGCGGTCTTCGGCGGCAAGACGAACGCGCTGATCCCGCTGTACGCAGTGGGCGTCTTCGTGTCGTTCACGCTCTCGCAGGCCGGCATGGTCCGCCACCACCAGAAGGAACGGGAGCGACGCTGGCGCCTGCACGCGACGGTCAACGGGATTGGCGCGATCGCGACCGCAATCGTCGCGATCGTCATCGCGACGACGAAGTTCACCGGTGGTGCATGGGTGCCGCTCGTCGTCATCCCGTTGATCGTCCTGTTGTTCAAGGGCATCAAGCGGCACTACGACCAGATCGCCGAGGCACTCCGAGTCGCGCCGGACTTCCGCCCGCGACGCATGAACCACACCGTCGTCGTGCTCGTCGGCAACTTGCACCGCGGTGTGCTCGAAGCGCTCGCGTACGCTCGCTCACTCGCGCCCAACCGTCTGCTCGCGGTCACCGTCGTCTCCGACGACGAGGAGCGTGAGCGCATCGAGGATGCATGGTCGGAGCGGCACATCGAAGTCCCGCTCGAGATCGTGTACTCGCCCTACCGCGAGCTCTCCCGGCCGATCATGCGGTTCATCGACGAGCTCGACGCGCGCTACGACAACGACATCATCACCGTCGTGATCCCCGAGGTCGTCGTCACGTCGTGGTGGAGCCACCTGCTGCACAACCAGAGCGCGCTGTTCTTGAAGGGGCGGCTCCTGTACCGGAAGGGAACGGTCGTCACCTCGGTCCCGTACCACCTCGAGGAACCGCACCAGGGAAGCCCGCGGACATCTTGACTTTTGGGCGGGCAAAACTTAACTTGCCCGCCATCGAATCCGAAGTAGACGCCCTGTCCAAACCTGATCGCGAGGCGCTGAAGGCCATCTACCGCCTGTCCGGCGACGGTGGCGCCCACACCGGCGTCCTCGCCGATCGGCTCGGCCTCTCGCCGGGCACGATCACCGCCACCATGAAGCGCCTCGCCGACCGCGGCCTCGTCGACCACAAGCCCTACCGGGGGGTCGAGCTGACCGACGGGGGACGGCGTGCGGCGATCGCGTCGATCCGCCGGCATCGCATCGTCGAACGGTTTCTCGCCGACATGCTGGGTTACGCCTGGAACGAGGCCGACCGGCTCGCGACCAGCTTCGAGCACGAGCTGCCGCAAGAAGTCGAGGACCGGTTGTTCGTCGCGCTGGATCGTCCGGCGGCATGCCCGCACGGGTTCCCGATCCCGGCGAAGGAGACGGCGGAGCTGCCACTGATGCCGCCGCTGTACGCGCTCGAGCCGGGCGATACCGCGGTTGTGGCGGTGCCGGGCTCCACCGACCCCGACATCGTCGCCTTCCTCGACACGCTCGGTCTGCGGCCGGGCGTCGTCGTGGAAGTGAAAGAGAAGCATCCGTTCGACGGACCGCTCGTGCTTCGTGTCGACGGCAAGGAGCGCACGCTCGGTGCAACCGTCGCGAACCAGGTGTACGTCCAGAAATCGGCCTAGCCCAGAGACCGAGGGAAGTCCAATGACGCAAGCAATCGCCACCGAAGGCGGCTATCAGGTTTTCCACATGCACGGAGGTGAGTGGCTGATCCTCATCGCGTCCGCGCTGACTGCGGTGCTCGCGATCCTCACGGGCCTCTACCTCATGAAAGGCGTGCTTGCCGAGGACGAGGGAACGCCCAAGATGCGCGAGATCGCCAAGGCGATCCAGGAAGGCGCGATGGCGTATCTGCGGCGACAGTTCAAGACGATCGCCGTGATCCTGATCCCGCTCGCGGTGATCGTGTTCATCACGTCGACGTCGGTGAAGAAGGCCGGCGGAGTCGAAGCACTCTCGTTCGCGCAGTCCGGCATCTTTCGCACCGGCGCGTTCATCCTCGGTTGCTTCATGTCGGGACTCACCGGCTTCATCGGCATGAGTCTCGCCGTGCGCGGCAACGTGCGCACCGCGGCAGCCGCGAAGAGCGGTTCGATGCCGCGTGCCCTCTCGGTGGCCTTCCGCACCGGCGGCATCGCCGGCATGTTCACGGTCGGGCTCGGGCTCTTCGGCGCGACGCTCATCATCATGATCTTCCAGAACACGAGCTCGGCGATCCTCGTCGGGTTCGGGTTCGGTGGTTCGCTGCTGGCGCTGTTCCTCCGCGTCGGCGGGGGCATCTTCACGAAGGCGGCCGATGTGGGCGCCGACCTCGTCGGCAAGGTCGAGGCCGGGATCCCCGAGGACGACCCCCGCAACCCTGCGACGATCGCCGACAACGTCGGTGACAATGTCGGCGACTGTGCGGGCATGGCGGCCGACCTGTTCGAGTCGTACGAGGTGACGCTCGTCGCGTCGATCATTCTCGGTGTCCCCGCGTTCCAGGTGATCTTTCCCCACCGTCCCGAGCTCTGGGCGATCGGCGCGCTGTTCCCGCTCGCGGCCCGC
>DASQIF010000247.1:0-1881 GCA_035631715.1 Candidatus Acidiferrales bacterium | reverse complement strand
TCGGCGCACGCTCGACGCGCTCCTCGCGAAGTGCTGGGACGAGAAGGCCGGCGTGTTCTGGGACCTGTCCGGCGCGGCCGAGCGGCCCGCGCGCGTGCTCACGTTCACGTCGCTGTTCCCGCTCGCGCTCCCGGACCTGCCGGCGTCGGTCGCGCGCCGCCTGGTGGAGGAGCACCTCCTGAACGAGAAGGAGTTCTGGACGGCGTACCCGATCCCCAGCGTCGCGGCGAGCGAGCCGAGCTTCGATCCGGGCTGGCGCACGCAGACGACCTGGCGCGGACCGACGTGGGTCAACGCGAACTGGTACCTGTACTGGGGCCTGCGGCAGCACGGCTTCGCCGACGCTGCGCACGAGCTCGCGCGCCGCACCATCGCGATGCAGGCCAGGGGCGGCATCCGCGAGTTCTACGACCCGCGCACCGCGGAAGGCCAGGGCGCGACGAGCTTCGGCTGGTCGACGCTCGTGCTCGATCTCATCGCCGCGGAGGGCGCGCTCGCTCCCTAGCGGCGGTGCCGCACCATAGAGCGATGAACGCCCGCGTCGCCTGGATCCACGTCGCGCCGATCAAGGCGCTCCAGATCCACGAGCGCGAGCGCGTGCATCTGGGCAGGGCCGGCGTCGATGAGGACCGCCGCTTCTGCATCGTCGACGAGAACGGCCGCTGGCTCAACGCCAAGCGCGTCCCCGAGTTCGTCGCGGTGCGGCCGGAGTTCGCGGACGGGACGCTCACGCTGCACATGCCCGACGGTCGGACGGTGCGCGGCCCGATCGAGCTCGGCGCGAAGGTGCCGGTGTCGATCTACCGGCGGACCGTGGCCGCACGCGAGGTGGACGGCCCGTTCACTACGGCGCTCTCGTCGCTCGACGGGCGCACCGCGCGCCTGGTGCGCTTCGACGACCCCGGCGAGGGCGTCGACCGCGCCGGCGACGGCGGGATGGCGTCGCT
Source organism: Candidatus Acidiferrales bacterium (assembly GCA_035631715.1). Classification (GTDB taxonomy): domain Bacteria; phylum Chloroflexota; class Limnocylindria; order P2-11E; family P2-11E; genus CF-39. The sequence goes on along the minus strand of DASQIF010000247.1, from coordinate 934 downwards.
CCTGTCGGTCGCGTCGCTTGACGCGATGGCCGAGGCGGCCTCGGCCGACGGTCCCGTCGACCCGCGCCGCTTCCGCATGCTCTTCGGCGTCTCAGGCGTCCCCGCGCACGCCGAGGACGAATGGATCGGGCGTCTTGTGCACATCGGACAAGCCGTGATCGTGCCGACGGGCAACGTCGGGCGCTGCGCGGTGACGACGCTCGACCCGGAGACCGGCGAGTCGACGCTCGACACCCTCGCCGCGCTGGCCCGCTACCGCAGCGGCGTCGACACGACCGAGGCGCTGCCGTTCGGGGTCTGGGCGCGGGTCGAGCGTCCCGGCGACGTGGCCGTGGGGGACGAGGTGCGGGTCTAGCGCCGTCCCGTCACCATCGCAGCACTGTTTCACGACCTTCCGGGCGCTACAACAGTGGCGATGACGTCCATTCGTTCGGCAGCGGCAGCATCGACCACCGGAGGTGGAGGCTAGTCGCGTCCGCACGCAGCGACGATCACGACAAGGCCTCCCGAAGCGGGAGGCCTTCTTCGTTGTAGGAGAGACGTGGAAGAGCACGATGCCTGCGGTCTCGTGGCGATCGCCCGCAAGGACGGCCGCGCCGATGACGCCGTCCTGCGCGAGGTCATCGACGGCATGCGCGCGCTCGCGCACCGCTCCGGCACCGTCGACGGGGAGGGCGACGGGGCCGGCGTCCTGACCGACATCCCGCGCGCGCTCTGGGCCCGACGCCTGGGCGACGCCGGCCGCGACGCCGCTCACGTGCGCAGCGCGCGCTTCGCGGTCGCGCACCTCTTCGTCCCCGGCACATCCGACGCGAGCGAGGAGGCGGCGGTGCGCCGCATCCTGGCCCACCACGGCATCACGGTGCTGCTCGAGCGGGCCGGCGCCACATCGTCCGCGGTGCGCGGCGCCCGCGGTCGCGTCGAGGAGCCGCGC
>DASQIF010000246.1:0-4968 GCA_035631715.1 Candidatus Acidiferrales bacterium | reverse complement strand
CTCGATCGTGAAGAGCTCCTCCTTTACCGAGTCGAGGCCGGGCACGAGCAGCACGAGCGGCGGGCGCGAGATGGCGCGCGGCCGGCGCAGGATGCCCGGGAGCACCGTGCCTTCGAAGGGCGCCTCGATGCGTTCGCCGGGCGGATCGAGGCGTGCGAGCGCCCGCGCGTATGTCGCCACCGTCAGATCCGACAGGGCGTCGTGCAGCGCGACGTCCTCGAACCACAGGAACTTTCCCAGGTGATACGACCATGCGGCGCGCTGGAACGCGGCGGTCGCGGTCTCGCGGCGCCGGGCGCGCTCCGCGGTCTGCGCGAGCTCGGCGTGCATGTCGCCGATGCGCTTCCATGCCGGCCCCCACGCCGCCCAGTCGCTCGTCGTCGCGAGGACCGCCTCGAAGTCGTTGACATCGATCCCGTTCGCGACGAAACGCGGCTTCCAGTGCGACGCCGCGAGTCGGACGCGGTTCTCCGACGACGCCACGCTCACGCTCGCTCCAGCTCCGCGGCCACATCGGCGAGATAACGCGCCGCGTCCGCCCCGTCGGCCACGCGGTGATCGACCGTCAAGGTGAGGCTGCACATCGGACGCACCGCCACCGCTCCGTTCATCGCGACGGCGCGATCGAGGACGCGGCCCACCGCCAGGATCGCGGCCTCCGGTGGATTGACGATCGCCGTGAAGCGGTCGACGCCGAACGTGCCCAGGTTCGACACGGTGATCGCCGCGCCACCGAACGCGTCGGCGCGCGCGTGTCCGGACCCGACCGCGGACTCCAGGGCCTCGCGCTCGGCGCGCAACGTGCGGAGCGGCTTGCCCGCGGCGTCGCGCAGCACCGGCACGATGAGACCGGCCTCGAGCGCGACCGCGATGCCGACGTCGGTGCGTTCGCTCGTCACGACGGCGTCGCCGTCGAGGCGCGAGCGCAGCCGTGGGTGCGCGCGGAGCGCCGTCGCGGCGGCCGACACGATGACGTCGGTGTAGGACACGCCGGCGGCCTTGCGCCGCGCGTCGGCGTTCGTCATGTCGACGTCGCGCGAGATCGAGAACTGCGGCGCCTCGCGCACCGAACGGGTCATGGCCTCGGCGACGGCGCGCCGCATCTTCGACAGTGGCTCGCGTCCCTCGCCCGATGGAGCGCCCGACATCGCGGCCGCGGCTTCGACATCCTCGATCCCGATGCGGCCGCCCGGACCCGTCCCGGCGACGGCGTTGATGTCCACGCCGAGGTCCTGCGCGCGCTTGCGCGCCGCGGGCGATGAGCGGACCCGCTCGCCGTCGGATGAGGGAACCGCAGGCGCGACCGGCGCGGTCGCCTCGGCCACCGCGGGGAGGGGCTCGTCGGGGCTGTCGCTGATGAGCGCGATGAGCGTCGTCACCGGGACCATGCGGTCGACCGGCACGACGATGCGACGCACCACCCCCGACGTCGGAGATTCGATCTCCATGTTGGCCTTGTCCGTCTCGACCTCGAACAGGATCTCGCCTTTCTCGATGCGGTCGCCCTCCTGCTTGTGCCACGCGATGACACGGCCTTCGTCCATCGTGAGGCCCAGCTTCGGGAGGATGACGCGCGTGATGCTCACGCGACCAGCTCCTTCGCCGCCTTCACGATGTCGTCGACCTGCGGGATCACGCTCTTCTCGAGGTGCTGCGCGTACGGTATCGGCGTCTCGAGGCCGGCGACGCGGCGCGGCGGCGCATCGAGATCGTCGAACGCCTCCTCGGCGACGATGGCCGCGATCTCGCCGCCGAAGCCACTGCGCTTGATCGCCTCGTGCACGATCAGCACGCGGTGTGTCTTGCGGACCGACGACAGCACGGCCTCCTTGTCCAGCGGCACGAGCGTGCGCAGGTCGACGACCTCCGCGTCGATCCCCTCGTTCGTGAGCTGCTTCGCGGCCTCGAGCGCGAAGAGCACCTGCCGTGACCACGTGACGATGCTGAGATCCTTCCCCGCCCGCTTCACGTCGGCCCGGCCGAGCGGCACCACATGCTCGCCGGTCGGGACTTGGCCCTTGGTGCGATAGAGAAGCTTGTGCTCGAGGAAGATGACCGGGTCATCGTCACGTATCGCGGCGGTGAGGAGACCCTTCGCGTCGGCCGGCGTCGCGGGCATGACGACCTTGAGGCCGGCGACGTGCGTGAACCACGCCTCGAGCGACTTCGAGTGCTGCGCCGCGTTCCCGCGTCCCGCCCCGCCCTGCGTCCGCATGACCATCGGCACGCGCGCCTGTCCGCCGAACATGAAGCGGTTCTGGGCGGCCTGGTTCACGAGCTGGTCCATCGCGAGGCCGGAGAAGTCGATGTACATGAGCTCGACGACCGGCCGCAGCCCGGTGAGCGCGGCGCCGACGGCCGCGCCGACGATGCCGAGCTCGCTGATCGGCGTCTGCCGGATCCGCGTGGGTCCGAATGTCTCGAGCAGGCCCGCTGTCACCTGGAACGCGCCGCCGTGCTCGGCGATGTCCTCGCCCATGACGATCACGCGCGCATCGCGCTCCATCTCGAGCCGCAGGGCGTCGCCGAGCGCCTCGTTGTAGAACATCTCGCGCGTCGCGGCGGGCGCGCGCGTCTCAGTGGCTTGCATAGACGTCTCCGGGAAGGCTGATCGGCGACGCGGGCGGCGAGCCCTCGGCGAACGCGACCGCCTCCTTGGCCTCGCGGACGATGTCGGCGTCGATCGCATCGAGCTCGGCGGCGCTCGCGAGCTTCGCGCCGAGGATCCAGGCGCGCGCCTCGGTCAGCGGATCGAACTTCGTCTTCCAGCCCTCGATCTGATCCTTCGTCTGGTACTTCCGCGGGTCGCCGTAGTAGTGACCCTCGTGGCGGTACGCGTACGCGACGAGGAACGACGGCCCCTCGCCGCGACGCGCGCGGGCGATGAGCTCACCGGCCGCGTCGTACACCTCGCGGACGTCGAGGCCGTTCACGCGCACGCCCGGCATCCCGTAGCCGTCGGCGCGGCGCTCGAGATCCTTGATCGGGAACTCGCGCTCCACCGGCAGGCTCTCCGCGTACTGATTGACCTCGCAGACGTAGATCACCGGAAGCTTCCAGAGCGCCGCGAGGTTCGCCGACTCATGGAAGCCGCCCTGGTTCGCGGCGCCGTCGCCGAAGAACGACACGGCGACCTGATCGGTGCCGAGCTGTTTCGCCGTGAGCGCCGCGCCGGTCGCGATGGGGATGCCGCCGCCGACGATGCCGTTCGCGCCGAGGTTCCCCTTGGAGGTGTCGGCGATGTGCATCGAGCCGCCCCGTCCACGGCAGTAGCCGGTCTCGCGGCCGAGCAGCTCCGCGTACATCTTCCCGAGGTCCGCGCGCTTCGCGATGCAGTGCCCGTGGCCGCGATGCGTCGAGGTGATCCAGTCGTCGTCGCGCAGGTGCGCGCACACGCCGGCGGCGATGGCTTCCTCACCCGCGTACGAGTGGATGGTGCCCCACACCTTCCCCTCGCCGAAGAGCACCGTCGCGCGCTCCTCGAAGTCGCGGATGCGCCGCATGACCCGGTACAGGTCAAGCGCCGTCGTCTTGTCCATCCTCAGCGTCCCGTGTTCCCGTACTGCAGCGTCTCGGGTCGCTCGATGAGCAGCGTGTAGGCCGGATCCTTCGCGACGGGTCGATGGCGTGCCCCGCGCGGCACGACGTAGATCTGACCGGCGCGAAGGTCGATCGCGTGCTCGCCCTCCAGCTCGATGCGGAACGCGCCGCGCCAGCAGAGGAACAGCTCGTCCTCGTCGTGCATGTGCCAGGGGAACTCGCCCTCGAGCTTCGCGAGGCGCACGATCGTGTCGTTCGCGCTCACGAGGTCCTTCGGGCGGAATGCCTCAGACGTCGCGTCGGCCACTCGGTCGATGTCCACGATGTCGTTCATACGTTGCTCTCCTCCGCCGGATGCAGCATCACGCGGATCGCGCCATCGCGGCGCTCGGTGAACGTGGCCCACGCATCGGGGAACCGGTCGAGGTCGTAGTGGTGCGTGACGAGACGATCGACGTCGACCGCCCCGCGCGCCAGCAGCGCGAGTGCGCGCGCCGATACGCCCTTCGGGTTCGCAAGCGAGCCGAGGACGTCGATGTTGCCGCGCACGATGGTCGAGAGGTCGACGCCGGAGAGCTCCGTGCCGACGCCGGTCGAGCCGCCGAGCACGACGCGCCCCCCGCGGCGCGCGGTCGTGATCGCTTGCCGGGCCGCGTCGGCAGTGCCCGCGAACTCGACCACCAGGTCAGCGCTCCCCTTCAACCGATCGACGTCCGACGTCTCGACGACCTCGTCGGCGAGGTCGCGCACGCGGTCGAGCCGTGCGCCGCGACCGACGAGCGTCACGCTCGCGGCGCCAAGCGCCCGCGCGAGCTGGACGGCGCAGACGCCGATCGCTCCCGGACCGAACACGACGACGCGGTCGCCGGGGGCGAGCCGCCCTCGCTCGAGGGCCCACAGCGCGACGCCGAGGTTGTCGGTCCACGCGCCGTCGTCGAGCGATACCTCCTCCGGCAGGACGTGCAACGCCGCGGTGGGCACAGCGACGTACTCCGCCAGGCCGCCGGGGATCGTGAAGCCGATGTGGGCGTGTCCCGTCTCGCGCTTCCCGTAGTTGAGGCAGAGGGTGTACATGCCCTCACGGCAGCGCGCGCAGCTCCCGCAGCCGACGTGCACCTCCACGCCGACGCGCGTCCCGGGCGCGAGCGTGACGTCATCGCCCGTCGCGATGACCTCGCCGCTGAACTCGTGACCGGGGATGTGGGGGAACCGCGTGGCCGGGAACTTCCCGGCCAGGATCTTCTGGTCGGTCGCGCACACCATCGCCGCCCGTACGCGCAGGAGCGCCTCCCCGCGTGCCGGGCGCGGCGTGTCGACGTCGGTGACCGTGAACGACCCGGGCTTGTCGAAGACGACACAGAGCATGCGCGGCGGGATGCTCATGCGCTGCGCTGCGCTCCACCCACGCTAGGCGCGGCGGTCGCGGGC
>DASQIF010000245.1:0-3831 GCA_035631715.1 Candidatus Acidiferrales bacterium | reverse complement strand
GTCCGGTCACGTGACCGGACATGATCGAGATCGGGAGCGTCTCGCGCTCCGAGCAGGGGCCCCGGCCCACGAACGAGGACCGGTGCGCGAGCCATGAGCCAGAGGCCGCGCTTCTTGAGAACCGCGGTGCGCTCTTCGCCGTCGCCGACGGCTTGGGGGGACATGCCGGCGGCGCCCTAGCGAGCGATACCGCACTCACGACGCTCGTCGCGCATTACTACTCCCGAACCGAGCCGGTCGAGGCAGCGCTGCGCGGTGCGGTGCAGGCCGCGAACCTCGCAGTGCTGAGCGCCGCGCAGCGCGAGCCCGGGTACCGCTCGATGGCGACGACGCTCGACGCACTGCTCCTCACAGCGCGATCCGCGTACCTCGCCCACGTCGGCGACGGAAGGGTCTATCAGCGCCGACGGGGTGACGTGCGCTGCCTCACGCGCGATCATGCCTTGGGCCGGAGCGCGCTGACGCGGAGCCTCGGCGGCGCGCTCATCGTCCGACCGGACCTCGTCCGCGAGGCCGTCGTCGCCGGCGATCGCTATCTCCTCTGCAGCGACGGGCTCTGGTCAGCACTCAGCCAGCAGGAGATCGCCGAGGTGTTGAACGAGCTCGATCCAGAGAACGCGTGCGCGACGCTGGTGGAGCTCGCGCTCACGCACGGGACCGATGACAACGCCACCGCGCAGATCGTCGACGTGCGGGCGGTCGCGATGGCATCGGGCGCGGCCATCACCGATGCCGAGAGCGGCGGCGTGCTACGCCGCATCGCGGAGCGGCTCATAGGATGACCAGCGTGATCGACTATGCCGTCGGCGATCTCATCGACGGACGCTATCGCGTCGAGCGTGAGATCGGAAGCGGGGGGATGGCGACCAGCTACCAGGCGGTGGACGAGGTCACCGGGAGCGAGGTAGTCGTCAAGATCCCGAGCCTCCAGCTCATCGGCGATCCGGCCGCCTTCAGTCGATTCAAGCGCGAACGCGAGATCGGCCAGCGCCTCGATCATCCGCGCATCCAGAAGGTCGTTCGCGCCGGGCAGTTCGCCGGCGGTGCACCCTACCTCGTCCTGTCGTACGCACCCGGCATCGTGATGCGCCGGTACCTGAGCGAGCGCGCTCCACTATCAGTGAGCGAGTCCGTGCGTCTTGGGGCGCAGCTCGCCGACGCGCTCACGTACTGCCACGAACACGGCGTCATCCACGAGGACGTGAAGCCGGAGAACCTCATACGCACGCCAAGCGGCGATCTCGTGCTCCTCGACTTCGGCATCGCCCGCGCGACGAGCCGTGGGCGGATCAATCTCGACCGCTTCGCACGCGAGGTCGGCACCCCCGACTACATGGCGCCGGAGCAGTTGCGGGGGGATGTCGGAGACGAGCGGGCCGACGTCTACGCGCTCGGCGTCATCCTTCACGAGATGCTGACGGGCATGGTGCCCTTCGGAGAGGGCGCCAACGCCCTCGCCCCCGCGGGAGAGCGCCTCGCGCAGGAAGCGCCGCCGGTGCGGCTGCGGCGTTCCGCCATACCGTGGCAGCTCGACGCCGTCGTGGGTCGGGCGCTGCGCCGTGACCGGCGCGAGCGCTACCAGACGATGGCCGAACTGCGCGAGGACCTCATGCACCTCACGCGCGTCGACCTGAGCGCGACTGGGGCGTCTGAGCGGGGCTGGAGCGTCGGCGCCATGCCGAGCCTTGGTCGGAGCGCCCTGGTCATCGGCCTCTCGCTCGCGGCATTGGTGCTCATCGGCGTCATCGCACAGGTGGTCCATCAGAACCAGCTCCGCTGACGGCGTGGTGCTATGTTCTCCCCGACAACTACATACGACGGGGGAGCGCCCGGCAGCGGGGCGCTGAGAGTGCGGTCGAACGCAGACCCCAGAACCTGATCTGAGTAATGTCAGCGTAGGGAGTCGAACCTCGCGTGGACCTTCGCTGCGGCGCTCGGATGCGCCGCTTTTTCATATGAGGACGGTGGTCGTCGCGCATGGCGACGTCGACCCCGCCGACCGGGACCTCGTGGCCGGCGCCGAGATGGTCATCGCCGCCGACGGCGGCGCGTTCGCGCTCGAACGCTGGGGCATCACGCCCAACCTCGTCGTCGGCGACTTCGACTCGCTCGGCCTCGAGCGCGCCGCGGCGCTCGGTGCGCGCGGCGCGACCGTGGTGCCGTTCCCGATGGAGAAGGCCGAGTCGGATCTCGAGCTCGCGATGCGCTACGCCTTCGAGTCGGGGGCCGACGACATCCTGGTGCTGGGTGCGTTCGGCGGCCGTCTCGACCATGCGCTTTCGAATGTGCTCATGCTCGCCGACCCCACCTACCGGGGCTGGTCGGTGCGCGCGGTGCGGGGCACGACGCAGCTGCGGGCGCTCCACGGCGGCACGCGCGCCTCGCTCGACGGACCGCGCGGCTCGATCGTCACGCTGCTCCCGGTGGCCGGCGAGGCGCACGGCGTGACGACACAGGGCCTGCGTTACGCGCTCGCCGGCGACACGCTCCACTTCGGCCGCTCGCGCGGCCTGTCCAACGAGATCATCGCCACCCCGGCATCGGTCTCGATCGAGAACGGCGTCCTGTTGGTCATCGAAGTAAACAAAGGAGGCGCATCATGACCGGCTCTCTGGGCTGGCGCACCGTCGACATCGTCGTCACCGCGGCCATCGCGGTGGCGTTCGGGGTCGTGTACTGGGCCTGGGGCCTGGTGTATTCGGCGGTCGGCCCGGCGTTCGCGTTCTTCCCACCGGCGCAGAACATCATCGACGGCGTCTGGCTCATCGCCGGCGTGCTCGCGGGTCTGATCGTTCGCAAGCCCGGCGCGGCGCTCTTCGCGGAGCTCGTCGCCGCCAGCGTCGAGGCGCTGCTCGGCGGACAGTGGGGCCTCGACACGCTTCTCTCCGGCGCCGTGCAGGGCTTCGGCGCGGAGCTCGTGTTCGCGATCGCGCGCTACCGCGTGTGGGACCTGCGTACGGCGATGGCCGCGGCCGCGTTGTCGGCGGTCGCCGGATGGCTGCACGATGTGCCCGTGTATTACCTGGACCTCGCGCCCGGCGACTGGCTCGTGCTGCTCGTCATCTACGTGATCTCGGCGGTGATCCTCGCGGGCGTCGGCTCGTGGTGGCTGTACAACGCCCTCGTCTCCTCGGGCGTGCTCTCGCAGTTCGCCTCGGGACGGATGCAGACGCGGGTGTGATCGAGGCCCACGGCTGGGGTTGGCGCCACCCCGGCCGCAGGGCGTGGGCGGTCCGCGGACTCGACCTCGCCGTCGCCGACGGCGAGCGCGTGTTGCTGCTCGGTGCCTCCGGCGCCGGCAAGAGCACGCTCCTGCTCGCGCTCGCCGGCCTCCTCGACGAGAGCGGCGGCGGCGATAGCGAGGGCGAGCTTCTCGTGCACGGCGGGCGGCCCGCCGCGATACGCGACCGCACCGGCATCCTGTTCCAGGACCCCGAGACGCAGCTCGTCATGGCGCGCGCCGGAGACGACGTCGCGTTCGGCCTCGAGAACCGCTGCGTCCCGACCGAGCGCATCTGGCCGCGCGTCCATGAGGCGCTCGGCCGCGTGGGCTTCCCCTACTCCGACGAACGGCGCATCGAAGCGCTCTCAGGCGGCGAGAAGCAGCGGCTCGCTCTCGCGGGGGCGCTCGCACTGGAGCCGCGCCTCCTGCTCCTCGACGAGCCGACCGCGAACCTGGACCCGGCGGGGGCCGCCGAGGTGCGCGCGGTCATGTCCGCGCTCGCCGCGGACCGTTCGCGCACGCTCGTCCTGGTCGAACATCGCGTCGACGAGGTCGCGTCGCTCGTCGACCGCGTGGTCGTCCTCGCGGCGGGCGGCGTCGTCGCCGAC
>DASQIF010000244.1:0-5374 GCA_035631715.1 Candidatus Acidiferrales bacterium | reverse complement strand
CCGCCGTAGTCGACGACGATGGCCAGCGGCTCGTACGTCATCGCGACGCGCCACGGCCGCGCGTCGTCGAGGCCGATGTCATACCGGACGCCGCTCGACATGTTGCTCGCACGTACGGCGCGTACCGGCGCCGCGTCGGTCGTTCGCAGCTCGGGATCGCTCGTGCGAGCGTCGGGCAGGGCCACGCTGAGCGTCCATTTGCTGAGGTCGGGGAAGGCGCGCTCGTCGGTGCGCATGAGGCGGATGTTCACGCCGAGCGAGGCTTTCGCATCCGCGCCGCGCAGGCCGGTGTCGATCTCGAATCGCGTCATCGCCGGGGCGAACTCGGGCAGCACGCGCGTGGTGATCGCCACCGGCACGTTGTGTGGCTCGGTACGCCACGCGAATGCCTGCGCCACCGTGGCAGGGTCGTATCCCGCGACATCCTCGCGCGTAGCGGCGTGATCGATGACCACGCCCTCACCGCCGAGGACCGCCTGCTGTCCGTTCTGTGTGATCAGGACGCGTCGGACACCCGGCTCTTCGGTCGCGGTGTAGACGACCTGCTGGATGAACGCGCGTGTGTTGGCGCTGCCCGCGATGCCCCAGTCGCCGCCGGCCACCGCGAAGTCGACGGTCGCGAGATCGCCGTCGATCCGGACCGCGCCCGGACGCGCCTTCGCCCGCAGCGCCGTGTTGAAGAGACCCGCGGGCGCGGCGGCGCTGAAGAGCGCGGTGAGCCGCGTGGTTATGCGCGCCTCGGGCGTCGCGCCGCTGCCGGCGCTGTCGAGGTGCGCCGCGACGGGCGGTAGGCGGTCCCGTGCGAAGTAGACGAGTGCGTGATCGAGCGCGACCGGTGCGGTCGACGCGGTGGCGGTGGCCGTCGGGCTGGGGAGCACCGCTGCCGTCGCGGTCGGGGCCGGGCTCGGCGTCGGGAGCGGCGTGGTCGCCCCGCCGCAGGATGCCGCGAGTGCGATGGCGACGATGCTCGCGAGCCGTCTCATCACGTCATCGTGCCGCCGACCGAACCTGAGAACGAGGGTCGTTAGGACCTTTGACCCAAGAGACAGGGGCCGGTCGCCCATGGGGCAACGCCCTGCCCATCCGTAGTTTCGGAGCCGACAGGAGGGACGCTATGAAGACTCGGTCATACATCGCCGGCGGCCATGTGTATTGCCGGGTGCGGCGCACGGACATGGACGTCGAGAACTGCTTCACCTGCACGCGACTCAAGGTGCTCGGCGACCAGGCCTCGCCGCCGTTCATCGAGTGCGACACGAGCGGCGCGATCTCCGACGTCGAGGACGCGCAGGCCTACGCCGAGTGGCGGCAGCAGCACCATCGTCCGGAGCGCGGCTTCGCCGGTTAGATGCTCGGGAAGCTGAACGCTCGGCAGATCGAGCGCGTCCTGCACGACGCGATCGTCGGGCGCATCGGCGTCAGCGCCGAGGGCAACACCTACGTGGTGCCGATCACCTACGTCTACGACGGCGACGCCATCTACGGGCACTCGCTGCTCGGACAGAAGATCGCGATGATGCGGAAGAACCCGCGCGTCTGTTTCGAGGCCGAGCAGATCGACGACCTCGCGAACTGGCGCACCGTCATCGCGCAGGCCGACTTCGAGGAGCTCGGCGGTGACCTCGCCGTCGCGGCCGCGCGGCTGATCGCGGCGCGGCTGGGCCCGCTCACGGCCAGCGACACGGCCGGACCACATCCGCGTCGGCCCGGCGCCCGGTACGTCTCCTATCGCCTGCGCCTCCGTGAGAAGAGCGGCCGCTACGAGCGAAAGACGCCCTCCCGGCGTAGGTCTGCCCCCGTCACGCGGCGCTGACCTTCGGCACAAGTGCGTGACCTTGGCCTCTTGGTCCCCGGTGTGACTTGAGCGACGCTCGGTAGGGAGGAGGGACCCTATGACTGACAACACCGCGTCCACCCGCACGTGGGCGCCCGGCGCCCTGCTGATCGCGCTTGGGCTCATGCTGCTCGCAGGTCAGTGGCTCGCGTGGGACTCCGGCCCCATCGCCCTCGCGGTGATGGCCGGCTTCTTCCTCGCGATGTACGCGAACACACGCGTGTACGGCTTCCTGATCCCCGCGTTCATCTTCGGTGGTCTCGCGGCCGGCGTCGGCATCGAGGACACGGCGCTCGAGACGAACGGCGGTGCCGTCGTCCTTGGGCTCGGCCTCGCCTTCCTCGGGCTCTACGTCATGAACGTCTTGCTCGCGCGACGCGCCGCGTGGTGGCCTTTGATCCCCGGCGTGATCCTCGGGACGGTGGGGACGTCGTTGGTCCTTGGCGGGACCGATGCGGCGCGCTTCGCCGCGCAGATGTGGCCGCTGGCCCTCATCCTCGCGGGCCTTGCGCTCATCGCGCAGCGGACGATCTACTCGCGACGCGCCTAGCGCTTCGCGAACTTCTCCAGGAAGAGCGCTTCCGCGAGGCACGCGCGCTCGAGCTCGCTGAGGTCGACGCTCTCATCGGGCCCGTGCGCGCCTGACCGCGGATCCTCGACGCCCGTGACCATGATCTCGGCGCGCGGGAACAGCTCCGCGAGGTCGAACAGGAACGGGATCGTCCCGCCTGCGCCGATATCGACGGCCTTGTGACCCCACGCTTTCGAGAGCGCGCTCTTCATCGCCTTGTACGCGGCGCCGCCCGTCTTCGTGACGAACGGTTCGCCGCTCGACTCGCGCGAGATGTTGACCTCGACCCCCCAGGGGACGTTCTTCTTCAGGTGATCGACAAGGGCCGCCAAGGCCTTCTTCCCGTCCTGACCCGGCGGGATGCGCATGCTCACCTTGGCGCGCGACACCGGCACGAGCTGGTTCACCGCGTCGCGCACCGCGGGTGCGTCGATCGCGAGGATCGAGATCGAGGGTTTCATCCACAGGCGATCGGTGAGGCCGCCCTTGCCGATGAGCTCCACGCCACGCCGCGCACCGGCCTGCGTGCGGAGCTCGTCCTCGGTGAGGTCGAGCTTCTTCGCCTTGCCGCGCGCGATGTCCTTGATCGCGACGTCGCCCTTCTTGTCGTGAAGCGTAGCGAGCAGGTGCACCATCGCCGTGAGCGCATCCGGGAACGGGCCGCCGAACTGACCGGAGTGCACGGCCTTGTCCAGGACGCGGAGCTCGACCACGCACGACACCACGCCCCGGAGCGTGGTCGTCAGCGCGGGCTCGCCGAGGCGCCAGTTGCCGCCGTCGGCGACGACGACCGCGTCGCACGCAAGTCGCGCCTTCTCGCCCTCGAGGTAACCGCGGAGATTCTCGGAGCCGGCTTCCTCCTCGCCCTCGATGAACACCGCCACGCCGACCGGCGGCTTCCCACCGAAGGCCCGCAGCGCGGCGATGTGCGCGACGACCCCGGCCTTGTCGTCGGAGCTGCCGCGTCCGTAGAGGCGACCGTCGCGCATCGTCGGCGTGAACGCGGGCGAGCCCCACTCGCTATCGGGTCCGGGCGGCTGCACGTCGTGATGCGCGTACAGCAATACGGTCGGGCGGCCCGCGGGCGCGGGCACGTACCCGACCACCGCGGGATGACCACCGTCGGAACGGAGGATCTTCGCCTCGGCGCCGACCGATGTCAGCATCTCGGCGACCGCGTCGGCCGAACGGCGCAGCGGCTCCGGATCGTGCTCGGCCGCACTCACCGATGGGATCGCGACGAGCGTCTCGAGATCGCGGCGGACCTGATCCATGGACGAGGCGATGGCCTTCTGGAGGTTCGGCATGCCGCCCGAGTATCCGCCTTCGACGGACGGCGCGCAGGATCGCACGACAGTTGCGTCGGGCAATGCCTCGCGCGCGGCGCGTCTGGTTCCCGCGCACGTTGATGACGGACGACTCTGGAGGGGCAGCACGACCGCGATGACGATCGATGTGAAGGGAGGTGTCCAAATGCAGATCAATCCGGGCACCATCTTCGCGACCATCCTCGGTCTCGTGGCCGCCGGCATCGTGTGGTCCTCGATGGCCGGCACACCCGTCCTCGGTAGTGACCGCGCGGCTCTCCTCGCACTCGTCGCCGTCGGTTTCGGCATGTGCGTCGCGAGCGGGATCGGGAACCCGGCAGGCACGGCGCTCCCAGGTGGCCCGCTCGCGGCCGTCGCCGGCCTGTTCGGTGTGATGACCGTCGCGGTGCTCCTCGTCGTCGTCGCCGGCTGGACGCCGGTGCTCGACCCGATCGCGAGCGTCATGTACGGCACGCCGTCCGCCGGCGTGGCGGACAAGCTCGGCGTGCTACTCGTGGGTCTGTTCATCGCGATCTCGTGGATCGCGGCGACAGCGCGTCAGATCATCGTCCTCACTCCGGCAGCGACCTGACCACAAGGGCCGCTCTGCTAGCTGCGGCCGAGCCTCCGCCGCGCGGTATGCCGCAGACCACGGGGCGTGCGAACGATGACCAGCTGGACCGCGTCACACGCGGGACAGCGAAGCACGATGCCGGGCCCGTTCGTGTACGCGCGAAGCGTACCGACGGGTCCGGCCGTGCCGCAGTCAGGACAGGTGCCCTCCGCGCCGGTCAGGTCCTCGCCGAAGACCTCGGACAGCACACCGCCGACCGCGTTGCCGTCGAGCGTGAGGTCGTCGTTTGATCGCGGCATCGCTCCTCCTACGTTCCCGTCGGTCCGAAGCGTTCGGTCTTGATGCGCGCCGCCGGGATGCCGATGCGCTCAAGCGACGATGCCACGCTTTCGACGAGGGCGGTCGGGCCGCAGATGAAGACGAGCGCGTCCTTGGCGATCGGGCCGCTGACCTCGCCGAGCATCGCGTCGTCGATGCGCCGCGCGAAGCCGCTCCACCCGGACGGCTGCGACCGCGTGAGGGTATGGAACACGTCGAGCCCGTCGCGCTTCTTCGAAAGCGTGTCGAGCTCCTCGCGGTAGATGACGTCGTCGATGGTGCGCGAGCTGAACAGCAGTCGCGCCGGCGTGCGCGCGCCCGCGGCCGCGCGGTGACGAAGCATCGACATCATCGGCACGACGCCGGACCCGCCGGCGATGAGAAGGAGTGGTGCGGCTTGGGCGGCGGCGTCCCACACGAAGTAGCCGCCGATCGGTCCGCGCAGCTCGATGCGGTCCCCGGTGGTCACGGTCTCGTGCATGAAGGTCGAGACCTCGCCGTCCTCCACGTGCTCGATGGTCAGGTCGATCGCACCCTCGCGCTCGGGCGCGGACGCGATCGAGTACGAACGCTGCGCGCGGTAGCCGTCCGCGGCGGTGAGCCGCAGGTCGTAATGCTGCCCGGCGCGGTGCTTCATCCAGCGCGGCAGGGCGAACGTGAAGCTCTTGACCTTCGCGGTCTCGGGTCGGATCTCGCGCACCGTGGCGATCTGCCACTCCAGCACGCTCATCAGTCGCCGCTGTACCGCTCTTCCTTCCAGTAGTCGCCGC
>DASQIF010000243.1:0-11027 GCA_035631715.1 Candidatus Acidiferrales bacterium | reverse complement strand
TGAGCCCGAAGAGGCCGCGCAGCGATGCCGCCGCGACGTCGTGCACGAGCACGAGCGCGCGGTCATAGCCGAGACCGCGGGCGAGATCGTCGAGCATCGGCTCGAGCGTCTCTCTCGCGTCCTGCTCGATGGCCTCCCGGCGCTCAGCGACCTCCCGCATCCGGGGACGCTAGGTGCGCTCTTGCGTCTGTCGCGGCCGGCTCACGATGTCGCCGCTGCCCATGCCCGTGCCCAGGCTGGACTGGCCGCGGTTCGCGGGCCCCAGGCCGAGGGCATCGGCGTAGCGCAGGTACGTGTCGATCGACGCGACGACCACGCGCGCTTCGACGGTGATGAGGTCGATCCCGACCAGGGAGACGCGGATCCAGGCGTCGATGATGATGCCCTTGTCGAGGATCCGGTCGAGGACATCGATGAGGCTGCTGCCACCGGGGCTGCGTTCAACGACCGCCATGACTCATCCCCCTTTTGCTTTGAGCTGTTTTTCGAGCTCGGCGATCCGCGCCTGCAGGCGCTTCACCTCGCCGTCGCCGGTACGCGAGAGCTGTGACTCGTAGCGCCACCAGTTGAGGCCGATCTGCTCGGCCTTGTCGATCGAGCACACCAGGAGTCGGATGCGG
Organism: Candidatus Acidiferrales bacterium; assembly: GCA_035631715.1. GTDB lineage: Bacteria > Chloroflexota > Limnocylindria > P2-11E > P2-11E > CF-39. The sequence goes on along the minus strand of DASQIF010000243.1, from coordinate 10,407 downwards.
ATGGTGAGGAGCTCGACGTTCGCGAGCGAGATGCTCACGTCACCCGCGACCACCAGGCCCTTGTCCAGAACGCGGTCGAGCAGGTCGACGAGCGTCGCGGAGCTTTCCGGGTCACGCAGCCTGCGCTCCACCGTCATACCTCGGCTCCGATCCGAAGGCGCAGATCCTCGTCGCTCAGTCCGAAGTGGCCCGCGAGCTCGTGGACCTTTCGCTCGAGCCGCATGAGCGCGAGGCCCACGCGCTCGATCTCATCGTCCGTCAATGTGCCACCCTCCATCCGGCGCACCGCCTGCTTCTCCAAGACTTGACGCAACAGCTCGACGAGCCCGAGCACGAGACCGGCGAGACCGCGCTCCACGTCGTCCGGGTCGATGTCGATCCGCTCGGGCAGGACCGCGGAGATGCGCGCGAGCTCCGCGCGCACCTCATCGAGCTCCAGGCTGAGATCCGCCGTCGTCATGAGACGAACGAGTACGGCGGGAACGGACCATAGAGGTCGGTCGTCACCTCGCTCGCATTTCGTCCGAATGATTCGACCCGTCGACGCACGTTCGTCTCCCCGTCGCGTGTGGTGAGCACCGCCACTGTGGCGGCAACGCCCTCGTGTGGACAAATACGTTCACGGATGAGCGCTCGCTCGCATGCCAGCTCGGCGACAAGGCGTTCGACGATCTGCCCGGCCTCTGATCGTTCGCGCTCACGCGCGGCGCGCTCCTCGAGGAACGCGCGTCCGCTCGCGTCCGCTGGTCCCATATGTGGCCGCGCGGCGCGCCAGCGCAGCGTCACGCCGACCTCGACGCGAGTGCCGAGAGCCGCGAGCGCGTGCTCCAGCGGCTTCTCGCGCGGGACGAGGGCCGCGCGGAGCGCGTCGGGATCCTCGTAGAGCGCACCGAATCGCGCGGGCAGTGACGGCATCGCGTCATGAACGCGCCGCGTGATCGCGTCGTGCGCACGCAGCTCGGCCTCGTCTGGCCGCGGCGTCCCCGGATACTCCGAGGCGAGCGCGGCGACGGCGCCGGCGCGCACCGCGACGAGATCCGCGAAACGCGGCTCATCCGACGCACGTACGTAGGAACGCACCAGGAGCGCTACGACGCCACCTCTTCGCGCAGCGCGCGCTCGAACGTGTCGACGGCCGCGAGGACGACCGAGAGCCGCAGCTCGATGAGGTCCACGCCGGCCACCGAGATGGTCGCGCCGCCCGCGAGCACGACGCCCTTCTCGAGCAGCCGGTCGACGATCTCGACCAGGGGGATATCGGCGCGCCGCACGTCGTTCACTCCAATGACCCGAAGCGATACGCCGGCCACGGGCCGGTCGCGCGCAGCCGGTAGCCGCTCGCGTCGAGCTCGCCGCGCAGGCGATCGATCAGTGCATCGACGCGGTCGTCATCGCGGCGCGCGAGAAGAGAGAGGCGAAGGACGATCACGTCTCGCCCAGCGTCGGCCACCGGTTCGCGGTACGTACGCTCTGCGACGCCGGCCAGCTCCTCGAACACGCGGCGGCTGACCTCGCCGTCGGACCTGGCGCCAGCGGCCTCGGCGACCTTCGTGCGCCGCTTCTCCAGCAGGAACGCGCGGCCCGGTGTGGACGACGCGATCTCGCGGTCGAGCGCACCCAGATCCTCTCCCGCGCCGGGGACCTCGTCGATGTCACGGGTCACCGTCACGACCCACTCGGCGCGACCAGCGAGCGACGCCAGGCGTGCGACGCGCCCGTCAGCATCCGCGCGCAGCATCTCGCGGACGCGCTCGTCGTCCCGATAGAGCGTGCCGAATGAGAGGGGGATGACCGTGTCGGCGATCTCGAGCAGGCGCGCGTTCACGCGTTGGTGTGTCGATGCCCTCGGGGTGAGCCAGTCGAGATCGCGGATGCGGTCGTTCAGTGCATCCGCGCCGAACTCGCTCTCGGCCACGTCGCTCGTCGCGGCCGCGACGCCGCCGTCGGCGATCGCGCGCACCGGCGCGCCGCCGAGGCCCTCGAGCCGCGCCGCCTCGACGGCCGGGGCGGAGCGCGCCGGCACGATGCCGTAGACGTAATGCAGCGTCACTTGATCTCGTCCGGGACGTCGATCACGACGCTGCGGCGTCGGTCGACCGCGGCGCCGGCGTCATCCATCTCCATCCGCGCGCGTGCCCGGGCGTGCTCGCGGATCTCGCGCAGCCGCGCGAGGAGCTCGGCCTCGCGCTCGCGGAACTCCGTCTCCGGCATGCGACCCTCTTCGAAGGCTTGGTTGACGAGGATCAGCTGTTCGCGCACCGGCTCCTCGTCCCACATCTCACGTTCCGCGACCTCCGCGACCTTCTCGAGGCAATAGCGGATTCCGGCGATGGGGGCGCTGATGGGCAGTGTGAGAAGCCGCAGCAGCACGCTAGACCCCGGCGCTCCGCTCCAGCTGAAGACGGATGGTGACGAAGTTGTACGGCGGCCACGGCCCGCTGTAACCCAACTTCAGCTTCCCTTCGAAGCGTCGACCGATCTCCTGCACCTTCTTGTCGAAGAGGTCGGACGCGTTGCGGTCGACGAGGAACGCCGCGTTCATGATCATGCGGTCGCCGATCACCTTGTTCGATCGGGACGCGATCGCCGCGGCGCGCAGCTCGTCGTAGATCTCGCGCACATACGATTCCGACTTCTCCGCCAGCGCCTGCTCCACGAGACGGCCGAGCTGCATCCGTGCGAAATAGGTGGAGCTCGCCTGGTCGGACTCGATCTGCGCCTTGAGGCGCCGGATCTCCTCGTAGTCGTTCTCGATCTCGGCCAGCACGGTCTCGCGATCCCAGTTGACCTTGAGACCGAACTCGAGCTTGTCTTTCATCTTGCGCAGCACGTCGCGCAGCGCTTCATAGGTGTCCTTCAGGAACTCGACGATGTCGCCTTCGGTCTTGAAGAGCGTCCCGAAGCTCATCGGGACCGGCGTGAGCCCGTGGTCCAGCATGACCACCTCGTTCACGTGTTCGTGTGTCAGTGCGTTCTCGCGGGTGGGGTCGTAGACCACGAGCGGCGTGCGGCTCACGACCGCGGCGAGCTCGCCGTGGTGGATGGTGAACACCTCGTCGCCGCGCCCGCCGATCCCGATCTTGCCGAAAGACCGTGGCTCCGTGATCTCGACGATGCAATAGACGTAGATGCCCTCGGTGGTCTGCTGCGCCTCTGGCGTCGGCGAGATGGTCGCTTCCATTCGGACAGCGAACTCTAAATGGGGGTCCTCGTCGCCGTCACGGTGAGCGCTCGCTTGATCGTTCGCCAGCCTATCCGGAAGGCGTGAAGACACCGACCGCGCCGCGGACCTTGCCGTCCGCGCCGAAAAGCGGCGCCGCCGACACGCGCAGCGCGATCTTCTTCTTGGTGCGCGTGACGAATCCGCGGTAGTCGCTCGGCGGAACTCGCTCGCCGAGCAGCGCGCGATGCAGGGGGCGCTCGGTAAGAGGCAGCTCCCGCCCGCGGTCGTCCAAGAACGAGAGCGTGCCCCACGCGCTCTGACCGACGGAGTCCTCGCCGAGGCCGAGGATGTCGCGTCCCGCGGCGTTCAGATCGCTGATCGTGCCGTCGGCGCGGATCGTGATGACGCCGCTCGGGAGCTGCTCGAGCGCGATATGCCGCTCGTCGCGTGACTCGCGCTCGGATGTGCGCGCCTCGATCTCGGCGGTGACGTCGAGTCCGAAGAACACCACGCCACCGACGCTGCCGTCGCTATGCCGCATCGGCTCAACGATCGCCGTGAGGTGGCCGCCCGCCTGAGCGCCGTTCGCGCCCCGATACCAGAGCGCGGGCACCGCCGCGGCGCTGCGCGACTCGCCGGTGTTGAACGCCTCGTCGAGCAGGCGGACGATCCCCGCCTCGTCGAGATCGGGGAAGGCCTCGCGAAAGGTCTTTCCGACCAGATCTCGCGGACCGGCCGCCCGGCGGTACGAATCGTTCACCGCGATGAAGCGGTGCTCGGGTCCGTCGAGGAGCGCGACGAACATCGGTGCGTGCAAGAAGAGAAGGTGCATCCACTCCGACGAGACCTCGGTGCTTCCGATGATGCGAAGGGTCGCGGCGGCGTCGGCCAGCCCGGCGCGGTTGCGGACCGAAAGGCGCCTCAGCAGCGCGGAAACGTGCTCCTTGACCGCCTGCTCTGTGAGACCGAGACGCCGGCCGATCTCCTTGTTCTCGAGCCCTTCAGAGATGAGGCCGAGGATCTCTGATTGACGGTCGGTGAGTCGCCGTCCACGCCGCGACCGTCTTTCCTGAGAGTGGTCGTCTGTGTGGCTGGTTATCAACTATACGTAAGTATGCCTATCCAGAGCCGCTTTGTCCCTTAGAACAGAAACCTGAGAGAGGGTCCAGGGTGCCACGGTGGGTGACCGGTCCAGCTCGATCCTGCTCGTCGAGGACAACACTGACGACGAAGAGCTGACTCTGCGCGCATTCGCGAAGAACAAGATCGGCAATCCGATCCAGGTGGTACGCGACGGCGCGGAGGCGCTCGACTGGGCGTTCCGTCGCGGCGCGTACGCGAACCGATCGCGTGATGACCCGGTCCTCGTTCTCCTCGACCTGAAGCTCCCGAAGGTCGATGGTCTCGAGGTGCTGCGGCAGCTCCGTCAGGAGCCCATGAGCCAGCTCTGGCCGGTCGTCGTGCTCACGTCCTCCAAAGAGGAATCGGATCTCATGCGCAGCTACGAGCTGCGTGCGAACAGCTACATCCGCAAGCCCGTCGACTTCGACCACTTCGTCGAAGCCATCCGTGAGCTCGGCCTCTACTGGCTCGTGCTGAACGAGCCGCCTCCAAAGACGACGCCATGACGACGCCCCTCCGCGTCGTCGTCATCGAGGATTCTCCGGACGACGCGGAGCTGCTGGCGCGATCGCTACGACAAGCGGGATACGACGTGACCTACGAGCGGGCGTATGACGCCGACACGCTCGACGCCGCGCTAGCCCGCGGCCCGTGGGACGTCGTCTTTTCCGACCACAGCATGCCCGAGTTCGGCTCGGGCGCGGCCCTGCAGATGGTGCGCGGTCGGGATCCCGACGTTCCCTTCCTCATCGTCTCGGGGACGATGGGCGAGGACGTCGCGGTCGACGCGATGCGCGCCGGCGCGAACGACTACTTCGTCAAGGGTCGCCTCGCGCGCCTGCCCGCGGTGGTCGACCGCGAGCTCCGCCAGGCGGCGGCGCGCAGCGCGCAGCGGTCGCTGGACCGCACGCTCAAGGCCCTTGGGGACGTGTCCAGCGCGATGGGACGACTCCCCGAGCCGCGAGCGCTCGGGGCCGTCGTCGTGCGTCACGTGCGCGAGCTGCTCCGCGTCGATGCCGCCGCGCTGCACGGCTGGGACGCCGAGGCCGGAGTGCTGCGTCCGATCGCCGTCGAGGGGATCGGCGAGATCGCCCATCTCGCGATCCATCCGGGCGAGGGGGCGTCGGGCCTCGCGTTCGAACGGCGAGAGACCGTGGTGGTCGAGGACGTCGACGCTCTGGCCCGTCCGCTCGCCGTCCGCTCCGAGGTCAAGAGCGTCATCGCGACGCCGCTCATCGTCAGCGCTCGCGTGATCGGGATCCTGGCCGCGCTCAACATCCGGCCGCGTGTCTTCAGCCCCGACGACCGGCACCTCATGCAGCTCTTCGCGTCCGAGGTCGCGCCGGCGCTCGAGGCCGCGCGGCTCTTCGCCGAGGCCGAGCGGCAGAAGGCTGAGGCTCAGGCCCTCGCGGAAGCCGCGCAGCTGGTGGCCGCCGGCTCAGTGGCCCACGACACGCTGGGCTCGATCCTCGTCGCCGCGCAGCGCGTCGTTCCGGCAGGCGGGGCCGGCCTGTTCGCGGAGAGCAACGATCGCTGTGAGGTCCTCGCGGGCGTCGGCACGTTCCAGAGCGCCACGGGACGGACGTTCGCCATCGGCTCCTCGCTCCTCGGCCGTGTGCTGCGGAGCGGCACGCTGCAGGTGCGCGCGGACGACGAGCCGCCTGACGAAAGCCAGATCGTCCTCGGCGCGCCGATCGCGCTCGCGGTCCCCATCGTGCGAGGCGCGACGACGATCGCGGCGCTCGGCATCGCGCCGCTACGAGATGGGCGCGTGGGCGTACGCGACGCGGACCTCTTGAGGCGATTCGGCACGCTCGTCTCGATGGCGCTCGAGAACGGACGCCTTCAGCGCGATTCCGAGCGGCACGCCGCGGAGCTCGAGCGGCTCGCGCACTTCGACGCGCTCACCGGCCTGCCGAATCGCACTCTGTTCCGCGACCGCCTGCGCGACGCCGTGAGCTCGGCGCATAGCCGTCCGGCGACCATCTTTCACGTCGACGTCGAGCACTTCAAGGACCTGAACGACGCTTTCGGCGCCCAGATCGGCGACGCGCTTCTCTCTGCGGTCGCCGGCCGGCTCGGCGATGCGCTTGGCCCCCACGTGCTGGTCGCACGCATCGGTGGCGACGAGTTCGGTGCGCTCGTTCCGGGGGATGCGACCGCGGCGCGCGATCACGCCGTCCGGATCCAGTCGATGCTCGATCGGCCGATCCCGGTGGGGGATGAGCTCATTCCGGTGCGCGTGAGCATCGGCATCGTGTCGTCACCGCGCGACGGAAGCGACGCCGAACAGCTCCTGAGCCGCGCTGAGGTCGCGGTCTATGCCGCCAAGCGCGGCGATGGGGTCGCGGCGTACGACCCGAAGGAGGACGCGTACTCGCCAGAGCGGTTGGCGCTCATGGCGCAGCTCCGCAGCGCGATCGATCGCGACGAGCTCGTCCTCCACTACCAGCCGATCGTGGACCTACGGACGCATGAGGCGGTGCGCGCCGAGGGGCTCGTGCGCTGGCAGCACCCCGAGCGCGGGCTGCTCCCTCCGGCGGAAGTGATCCCGCTCGCCGAACGCGCCGGACTGATGAACCGCCTCACGCGGTGGGTCATCGGCGAGGCGCTTCGCCAGGCGCGCCACTGGCAGGACGACGGCATCGACATCGCGGTCGCGGTCAACCTTCCGATGCGAACACTGCACGACGAGTCGCTGCCGGGGTTCGTTCGCGAGCGAATCGACCGCGCCGGCCTTGCCGCCGACCGGCTCGCGTTCGAGATCACCGAGTCCGACGTCATGTCGAATGCCGCCGACGCGATCCGCATCCTGCGGACGCTTCGCGCGATGGGGCTGCGCGTGGCGATCGACGACTTCGGGACCGGTTACTCATCGCTCGCGTACCTGCACCAGCTCGACGTGAGTGCCGTGAAGATCGACCGCTCGTTCGTGATGCACATGCGCGACGAGTCCAGCCGCACGATCGTGCGCGCCACCATCGATCTCGCGCACGCGCTCCGTCTGCAGGTCGTCGCGGAGGGCGTCGAGGACGCGGGCACGCTCACTGAGCTCGGCTCGCTGGGCTGCGACTTCGCTCAGGGGTACCACCTCGCGCGGCCAATGCGCGCGGTCGACCTCACGTCGTGGCTGTCGACGTGGCGCCGGGAGCACGCCGGATGAACGCGCTGGACCTGATCCGCGGGCTCACGGTGGTCGCCTTCGATGCCGTCTTCGCCATCGTCCTCGTCCAGGCCATCCGTGCGCCGCGCCGCACCACGTTCGATATCGCTCTCTTCTTCGCGGCACCCGCGTTCGTGCTCACGGCGAGCGTCGCGTTCCAGTTGGCGGGCATCGCCGCCCCCGCAGTCGTGTCGACGATCTCCCTCGTCGCTCTCCTCGCCATTCCGGTGCTCACGCTCCGCGCGATCGAAGCTCTCTCCACGCTCGGCCGATGGGCGATCCCTCTCTCCACCCTCGGCTGGCTCTCGTCCTCGATACTCCTCGTCGCGGCGGGATCGTCGTTGCCGCAGCCTCTCCTCCTGGGCGTGATCGCCGACTTCGTCGCCGTCGAGGCCTACGCCGCATTCGCGATCCTCACCGCGACGCGGGCGGCGCGCGGCGTCTCGCGGCGACGCCTCGCATTCATCGCCGCCGGCACGATCGCTGTCGGCCTCACGATCCTCGCCGCCGGCCTGGCCACCGTCGTTCCGGTCCTCGCCCTCATGACGCTGCCCCTCGCGCTCGCCGCGGGCTTTGCCTACCTCGTCGGCTTCGCCCCGCCCGCGATCCTGCGCGGCAGCTGGCAGGCGCCGGGGGTGTATCGCTTCATCCGGACCGCGGCCCGTGTGGCCGGGGAGCGCGACCGCGATGCGGTCCTCTTCGCGCTCGCGCGCGGCATCGCCGACGGTCTTGGCACGGCCTCCGCGGGCATCGGGCTCTGGGACGCCGAGCGCGAGGTATTCAAGTACTGGACCTCCCGCGGCGACACGGTCGACCGAAGGCTCGACGAGACGATGCCGCTGAGGCCTTCACGCAACAGCGACCGACGATCGCGAACGAAAGCACGAGCGGCCGCACCATCCCCGAGGGCTACCGGCTCCACAAGAGTCACCAGGTGCTCGCAGCGCCGATCACCGTGGGCGAGCACCGGTTCGGCGTCATCTCGACCATCGCCGATCGGTCGTCGCTCTTCTTCTTCGAGGATGACCTCGCGCTGCTCGCGCTGCTCGCGGACCAAACAGCGGTCGTCCTGGAGAACCGTCGCCTGTTCGACGTCATCGACGGCCTCAACGCGACCCTCGAGCAGCGTGTCATCGAGCTCCGCGTCCTCAACAGCGAGCTCTCGGCATTCGCCTATTCGGTGTCGCACGACCTGCGCGCGCCACTGCGCAGCATCGACGGCTTCAGCCAGATCCTCCTCGAGGATCACAGCGAACAGCTCGGGGACGAGGGCCGTCGCGTCCTGGCGCGCATCCGCGCGGGAGCCGTGCAGCTCGGCCAGCTCATCGACGACCTGTTGGCGCTCTCGCGCGTCACGCGGGACGAGATGAGTGTCGCCGACGTGGACCTGGGCCAGATCGCAGAGGCCATCGTGGCGGAGCTGCGTCAGCGCGAGCCAGGGCGAGCGATGGAGTACAGCTCGGTGCGCAGTCCGATCGCGCGCGGCGACCCGCGGCTCCTAAAGGTCGCCCTGACGAACCTGCTCGAGAACGCTTGGAAGTTCACGCGTGGGCGCGCGCCGGCGCACGTCAGGTTCGCCGGAGAGGAGAAAGACGGCGAGGTCGTATTCCACATCAGCGATGACGGTGCCGGCTTCGACATGCGCTACGCCGACAAGCTCTTCGGTGCGTTCCAGCGCCTCCACACCCAGGCCGACTTCGAGGGCACCGGGATCGGGCTGGCGACGGTGCAGCGCATCATGCACCGGCACGGCGGGCGGATCTGGGCCTCGGCGGAGCCGGGGAAGGGCGCGACGTTCTTCTTCAGCCTTCCGATCGCGCAAGGCGCGGCGCGGACCGAGGTTTGACGGCGGGCTCGGATGCTCATCGTTACGCTCTTAGGGCGCCTCGGGCCGCTAGCTCAACGGTAGAGCAGAGGACTTTTAATCCTTTGGTTCCGGGTTCGAATCCCGGGCGGCTCACTGACGTTCTCCCGGATGAGCGACGAGACCGAGCGCCGCCGCACGAAGCACGGCCTCGAGCCGAGAGTGGGTCTCCAGCTTTTCGATGACCGCCTGGACGTGACCGCGCACGGTGTTCACGGTGAGCCCGGTGCGCGCGGCGATCTCCTTCGTGTCGATGCCGGCCGCGATCAGCGTGAGGATCTCGCGGTCACGCGGCGTGAGCTCGCTCGCGACACGCTCGCGTTCGCGCTCGTGGGCCCGTCGTTCGGTCTGGCGTGCGACCAGACGCACGAGGTCGTCGACGGGAATGACGATCTCGCCAGCCGCCGCGCGGGAGAGGAGCTCGATGATCCGTGCCGCGGGTTCGCTCTTCGGGATGAAGCCGGCCGCGCCCGCCTCGATCGCGGCAAGCAGTGTCTCGTCGCTCGCGTCCGCGGTCAGCCCCACGACCTGGATGCCCCGACCGCCTTGTTGGATGCGCCGTATCGCATCGGTGCCCTTGCCATCAGGTAGGTGCTGGTCGAGCACGACGAGATCGGGCGCGTCGCGCGCGACGCGCGCGAGCATCCCCGCGATGGTCGACTCGGTGCCGACCACCTCGAATCCCGCGCGCCGCTCGAGGAGCGTCTGAAGCGCTTCGGCCAGCAGGGGATGGTCCTCGACGATCAGGACTCGCCGGGGCCCAGTCGCTGTTCCTTCTTCGTACGACCGCTGGCCCACCCGATTGCGAGGATGCGACCCGGGACAGCAAAATCAACCCCAACGAAAGGGGGTGTCAGTCGCGGGTTCGCCCTCGCGCGCGCGTCCAGAGGACCACGTTCACGCAGGCCGCGAGCAGGAAGACCACCAGGCCACCGGTCGTTGCGAGTGCCCGCTGTCCTTGGAACGAGAACCACGGCGGGGTGAGCACCGCGATCTGGAAGGTCCAATACGCGAGCGCCGCGTTATGCGCGGAGAGCCACTCGCGAAGTGTGTGGTCGCGCAGGTGCGGGAAGAGCAGCGCCCACCCGAGGGCTG
>DASQIF010000242.1:0-1951 GCA_035631715.1 Candidatus Acidiferrales bacterium | reverse complement strand
GTCGACGAAGCGGCGCAGGTCGCGCTCGAAGTCGGCGACCTTGTTCAGCGGCACGTCGTCGATGTAGCCGCGGTTCGCGGCGAAGAGGATCGCGACCTCGTAATCGAGGCGGACCGGCTCGTACTGCGGCTGCTTCAGCACCTCCTGGATGCGCTCGCCGCGACGGAGCAGCTGCAGCGTGGCCTTGTCGAGGTCCGACGCGCCGAACTGCGTGAACGCCGCCAGCTCGCGGAACTGCTGCAGCTGCAGCCGGATGCCGCGCACCGAGCGGCTCATGACCTTGCGCTGCGCGTCGCTACCCACGCGCGACACCGACAGGCCGGGGTTGATCGCCGGACGGAAGCCCGCGTTGAACAGGTCCGGCTCCATGAACAGCTGGCCGTCGGTGATCGAGATGACGTTCGTCGGGATGTACGCCGAGATGTCGTTCGCCTGCGTCTCGATGATCGGGAGCGCGGTGAGCGATCCGCCGCCGTTCTCCTTGTTCATGCGCGCCGCGCGCTCGAGCAGCCGGCTGTGCAGGTAGAAGACGTCGCCGGGGTACGCCTCGCGGCCCGGAGGGCGGCGCACCAGGAGCGACACCTGGCGATACGCCCAGGCGTGCTTGGTGAGGTCGTCGTACACGACGAGCGCGTCCTTGCCGCTGTCGCGGAAGTACTCGCCCATCGCGCAGCCGGCGAACGGCGCGAGGTACTGCAGCGTCGCGGGGTCGGAGGCGCCCGCGATCACGACGATGCTGTGCTCCATCGCGCCGTGCTCCTCGAGCGTGGCGACGAGCTTCGCGACGGACGACTCCTTCTGTCCGATCGCGACGTAGATGCAGATGAGGTCCTGGCCCTTCTGGTTGATGATCGTGTCGACCGCGACGGCGGTCTTTCCGGTCTGGCGGTCGCCGATGATCAGCTCGCGCTGCCCCCGACCGATCGGGAACATCGCGTCGATCGACTTGATGCCGGTCTGGACCGGCGTGTCGACGTTCTGGCGCGCGATGACGCCCGGCGCGACGACGTCCATGCGCCGCGTGGTCTTGGTGTTCACCGGACCCTTGCCGTCGAGCGGCACGCCGAGCGGGTTCACCACGCGGCCGACGAGCGCGTCACCGGCCGGCGTCTCGATGATGCGGCCGGTCGTGCGCACCTCGCCGCCCTCTTTGATCGTTTGGTACTCGCCGAGGATGATCGCGGAGACGGTGTCCTCCTCGAGGTTGAACGCGAGGCCGAAGACGCCGTGACCGAAGTCGAGCAGCTCGGAGGCCATGCAGCCCGCGAGACCATGGATCCGCGCGATGCCGTCGCCGACCTCGACGACCGTGCCGACGTCGACGGACTCGGCCTTCCCTTCGAAGCGCTGGATCTGCGCCTTGATGATGTCGGTGATGTCCGCGGACTTGTTGGCCATCTTCTTCTTCTCCTAGCTGCTCGCGAGCTGGCGCGCCATGAGGTCGAGCCGCGTGCGCAGCGACGCGTCCACCAGACGGTCGCCGAGCTGGACCTTGACGCCGCCGATGATCGACGGGTCCACCACGAAGGTCGCCTTGATCTTCTTGCCGCTCACCTGCTCCAGCCGCCGCGCGAGGTCGGTGCGCTCGCGGTCGTCGAGCGCCACCGACGTCGTGATCTTGGCGTGGACGATCCCGGCGCGGCGATCGATGAGGTCGCTGAACGCCCGCGCGACATCGGGGAGGAGCGCGATGCGATCGCGCTGCAGGAGGATGGTCAGCACGGCGCGGACGGCGCGTGGCTCACCCTCGGTGGCCTTCGCGAGCGCCGCGTTCCGATGCGCGAACGGCACGCGTGAGTCGCGGAGCACGTGGATCGTCTCCGGACCGAGGGCGGCACCGATGCGGTCGAGGGACTCGCGATACGCGTCGACGGCGTTCTCCGCCGTGGCCGCCTCGAGCAGCGCCTCGGCGTAGCGCCGCGCACCCGATCCTGCGGCCACTAGTTCTTCT
>DASQIF010000241.1:0-4261 GCA_035631715.1 Candidatus Acidiferrales bacterium | reverse complement strand
TCGCCCCACGCGGCATCCTCGACGCCGCCCTCGGTGGGCGCGCTGTGCTTCAGGATGCCGTCGAGCGTCTCGTGCGTGAGGTTGAGGCCCTTCCCACCGTTCTCCAGCTTCTCCGCGATGCGCACGCTCTGCTGGTTGTGGCGGAAGCCGTCCGGCAGGAATTTCGCGAGCAGCTCCTCGCCGACGTGCCCGAACGGCGTGTGGCCGATGTCGTGTCCGAGCGCCATGGCCTCGACCAGGTCCTCATTCAGACGGAGCGCGCGCGCCATCGAGCGCCCGATCTGACTCACCTCGAGGATGTGCGTGAGGCGCGTGCGGTAGTGGTCGCCGACCGGGGCGAGGAACACCTGGGTCTTGTGCTTGGTGCGGCGGAACGCCTTGCTGTGGACAATGCGGTCGCGGTCGAGCGCGAAGTTCGTCCGCGTCGGGGACGGATCCTCGGGACGCGCCCGCGTCGCGGCCGCGCTCTTCGACGCGTACTCCGCGAGGTTCGCCGCCTCGAGCTCCTCGGTGCGCTCGCGGATCCGGAGCGAGGCGACGCTCTTATTCCGCGTCAGCTGGGCCTCGCGCTCTATTCCGGTCGCCATTGCGCATAAGCCTAATCGGACGCGCCTGTCAGCCCCCGAGGTGCTTCTGAAGGAACGCGCGGGTCCGGTCCCATGCGAGATCGGACGCGGCCTTGTCGTACTCGGGCCGCGAGGGCTCATCGAACCAGTGCTTCGTGCCCGGATAGAGCTGGACCGTGATGTCGGCGCCGGTGGCGCGCATCTCCTTCTCGACCCGGCGCGCGAAGGCGATGTCTTCGAACTCGTCGTGCTCGGCGTAATGCGCGAGCACCGGCGACTTCGGCGCGTCGGGCTCGTTCGGCCCGATGCCGTAGAAGAGGACGAGCGCGCGGACCCTGTCCGAACGCGAGATCCCCATCTTCCACGCGTACCAGACGCCCATGCTCCACGCGACGATCCCGATGCGATCGACCTTCTTCGCGAGGTCGGATACGGCGTCGTCCACGATCTTCGTGTTCTTCTCTTCGTTCTTCGACTCGTCGGCCGTCTGGGCCTTCGCGTCCTCGATCGTCGTCGCGACGCGTCCGCCCAGGAGATCCGGCGTGACGACCGTGTAGCCCTCTGTGCGCAGGCTCTCGGCGCGCCGGTGCACGTCGTCGTTCAGGCCCCACCACGCGTGGAGGAGGACGAGCCCCGCGCTCACCGATCCTTCTCGCCGGCGCCGGCGAGCGCGGCCTGCGCCGCGGCGAGGCGCGCGACCGGCACGCGATATGTCGACGGCGAGACGTACGTCAGCCCGAGCTCGTGGCAGAGCGCGATCGACGATGGGTCCCCGCCGTGCTCACCGCAGATGCCGATCTTCAGGTCCGGGCGCGACTTGCGGCCCTTCTGGATCGAGATGCGCATCATCTCGCCCACGCCGTCGCGGTCGAGGACCTGGAACGGGTCGCTGGGGATGATCTTCTTCTCCACGTACTGCGTCAGGAAGCTCTTCTGCGCGTCGTCGCGCGAGATGCCGAGGATCGTCTGCGTGAGGTCGTTCGTGCCGAACGAGAAGAACTCGGCCTTCGTGGCGATCTCGTCCGAGATGAGGCAGGCGCGCGGGATCTCGATCATCGTCCCGAACTTGTAGGGGACCTTCTTGCCGCGCTCCTTGAAGATCGTCTCGGCGACCTGCGTGACCTGCTCCTTGAGGCGGTCGAGCTCACCCATCGTGCCGACGAGCGGCATCATGATCTCGGGCTTCGCGCGCACGCCCTTCTCGGCCACGTCGATGGCCGCGCCGAGGATGGCGCGGATCTGCATCTCGAGGATCTCGGGATAGATGAGCAGGAGGCGGCAGCCACGCAGCCCGAGCATCGGGTTGTCCTCCTGGATCTGCTCGAGCCGCTTCCAGATCTTCTCCTTGCCCGCGAGCGCCGCGCCGTCCTTGCCGAGGGCCTTGTCGACGGCGATCTCGATGTCGAGATCCGCGTACTCGCGGAGGAACTCGTGCAGCGGCGGGTCGATGAGGCGGATGACGACCGAGAGGCCGTCCATCGCGGTGTACATCTCGCGGAAGTCGCCCTGCTGGAACGGCAGCAGCTTCGCGAGCGCCTTCTTCCGGCCCTCGGTGTCGTCGGCCATGATCATGTCCTGCACGATCGGCAGGCGCTCGGCCTGACGGAACATGTGCTCGGTGCGCGCGAGGCCCACGCCCTCGGCGCCGAGCTCGCGCGCGAGCCGGCACTCCTCCGGCGTATCCGCGTTCACCCACACGCCGAGACGGCGGCGCTTGTCGGCCCACGAGAGGAGCTCGATGAGCTCCCTCTCCTCTTTGAAGTTCGGCTGGATCGTCGGAAGCTCGCCGGCGAACACCTCGCCGGTGGTGCCGTCGATCGAGATCTCGTCGCCTTCCCGCACCACCTTGCCCCCGACCCGCATCTCACGCTTGGCGAGATCGATGTCGAGCGCGGCGGCGCCTGAGACGCAGGGCAGACCGAGACCGCGCGCCACGACCGCGGCGTGCGACGTCGAGCCGCCGCGCGCGGTGAGGATGCCGGTCGCGGCGACCATGCCGTGGAAGTCGTCGGGGCTCGTCTCGGGTCGCACCAGCACCACGAGCTGCTTCGCGCCCTTGAGCTCCACGGCGCGGTCGGCGTCGAACACGGCGCGGCCGGTGGCGGCGCCGGGCGATGCGTTGAGGCCCTTCGTCAGGTAGCGGCCGGCGGAGCGCGCCTTCTCCACCGCCTTCTCGTCGAAGCGCGGGAGCAGGAGCTGCTCGACCTGCGCCGGGTCGACGCGCTTCAGCGCCTCGTCCTTGGTGATGGCGCCCTCGGCCACCATGTCGGTCGCGATCTTCACCGCGGCGCGCGCGGTGCGCTTCGCGCTGCGCGTCTGGAGCATGTACAGCTTGCCGCGCTCGATGGTGAACTCGAGGTCCTGCGCGTCGCGGTAGTGCTTCTCGAGGCGCTTCGCGATCTTCTCGAACTGCTCGTAGACCTTCGGCATCTCGCTCTCGAGCTGCGAGATCTTCGCCGGGGTGCGGATGCCGGCGACGACGTCCTCGCCCTGCGCGTTGATGAGGTACTCGCCGTACAGCTCCTTCGCGCCGGTGTTCGGGTCACGCGTGAACGCGACGCCGGTGCCGGAGTCGTTGCCCATGTTCCCGAAGACCATCGTCACGACCGACACCGCGGTGCCGAGGTCGTGGCGGATCTTGAACTGGTTGCGGTAGTCGACCGCGCGCTTGCCGAACCACGACTGGAAGACCGCTTCGATCGCGAGGAGCATCTGCTCCTGCGCATCGGTCGGGAAGTCCTTCTTCGTCTCACGCTTCACGATCGCCTTGTACTCGTCGACGAGCTGCTTCAGCGCTTCGGGCGAGAGCTCCGCGTCGGTCTTGACGCCGCCAGCCTTCTTCTTCGCCTCGAGAGCGTGATCGAACTTCTCGCCGGGGATACCGAGCACGATCCGGCCGAACATCGAGATGAAGCGGCGGTACGCGTCCCACGCGAAGCGCGGATTCTTCGTGAGCTTCTCGAGGCCGGCGCGCGTCTCGTCGTTGAGCCCGAGGTTGAGGACCGTGTCCATCATCCCGGGCATCGACATCGCGGCGCCGGAGCGAACCGATACGAGGAGCGGATTCTTCGGATCGCCGAGCTTCTTCGCGGTCGTCTTCTCGACCGTGGCGAGCGCCTTCTCCGCCTGTTCCCAGAGACCCGGGGGCAGCTTCTTGCCGCCGGCGAAATACGCGTTACACGCCTCGGTCGTGATGGTGAAGCCGGGCGGGACCGGAAGGCCGGCGTTGGTCATCTCGGCGAGGCCCGCGCCCTTGCCGCCCAGCAGCGCGCGCATCTCGGCGCTGCCCTCGGCCTTGCCGCTCGCGAACAGGTAGACCCACTTTTTCTTTCCGGTCGTGGACTTCCGGTTCGCGGTCTTGCGGCGAGCGGGCATGAGCGGCACCTCCCCTTGAGAGACCCGATATTGGCAGAAGTCGCGACGCAAGGGTCCGGACTGGCTCAGCGCCGATCCGCCCACACCTCCGCGACCGCGCTCGCGATATCGCTGCCCTGCTTCCGTCCGGCCTGCGCGGACACCCCACGACGAGCGGGATCCAGCACGTTCTTCCCGATCGCGGTGCGGGACGCCGCATCGGGCGTGACGACGATCGAACGAACAGCGGGTCCGAGTGCCGCGAGCTGCGTCGCGATCCGCCCGCTGCGTCGACTCGCGAACGTGACCGGCGCGAGGACGACGACGCGTTCGGCCCCCGC
>DASQIF010000240.1:0-4303 GCA_035631715.1 Candidatus Acidiferrales bacterium | reverse complement strand
AGTCGCGCAGGTTCTGCGCGTGCGCGTGGCCCTGGCTGCCATAGCCGATGACGGCGATGGTCTTGCCCTTCAGGGCTCGCGGGTCGGCGTCGTAGTCGTAATACACAGTGGCCATCGTTCTTCCTCCTACAGGTAGGTCTTCGTCGTGAGGTTCGCGAGGCGCGGGTTGAGACCGACCACCTGGTCGGGGTCGATCGGGACTTCGACCAGGAAGGAGCGCCCGTCGCGCGCGTAGCACGCGTCGACGATGTCGCCGAGGTTCGAGAGGTCCGGCGCGACGCGAGCGGCGTCCCAGCCGTGCGCTTCGGCGGCCTTCACGAAGTCGATGGCCGGCAGCTTCGCGTGGTAGTTGCGGCGGTCGACGTCGGGGATGATCACCTCGAGCCCCTTGTCGACGATGCCGTAGACGCCGTTGTTCACCACGAACACGTTCATGCCGAGGTTCGCGGCGTCGGCGAGCGCGCCGCCGAACAGACGCCAGCAGCCGTCGCCGGTGAAGACGAAGGTGTGCTGCTCCGGATCTCCGCACTTCGCGCCGACGCCGAGACCGAAGCCGCCGCCCATCGCGGAGCCGTCGTGCGTCGTGAAGAAGCGGATGTTCTCGCTCGGCCGCTGCGCGACGTACTGACGGTCCTTGTACGCGGTGCAGACGTCGTCGAAGCCGATCGATCCCGGCCGCCACATCTGGTGCAGCCGGCCGTAGAAGTCGATCGCGTCGACGGTGCCCGGGCGCGTCGTGCGCGTGATCTCGCGGTCGTTGAGCGAGGCCGGCGCGGGGGCGGTATCCGGGCGCTCGCCGACCGTGGCCGCCAGGCGCGGCAGGATCTCCGCGAGCACCATGCCGATGTCGCCGCGCACGACGCCGTACTCGCCGGCGACGCGGTGACGGAACTCGCCGTGCTTGTGGCCGTACGGGTCGCGCAGGTCGGTGAAATGCCACACGTGGCCCGCGGGGATGCGTCCAAGGTTCAGTGAGTACTCACCCGCGTCGAAGCCGAGCGCGATGACGACGTCGTCCTCGGTGATCCCGCGCCACAGCGTCATCGCGGCGTCGTTGCCGCCGAACGAGATGTAGCCATACCCCCACGGGTTGGCCGGCGACACCGCGTTCGCGCCGTTCACCGACCACACCGTGGGAGCCCGCAGGAGGTTTGAGAGGGACGTCGTGAGCTGTTGGATCTCCGGGACGAACGCGGCCTCGCTCGAGACGTAGACGATCACGCGGCGACCGCGCGCGATGTCCGGGAACTCGTCCAGGAACTCGGCCACGTCGCGCGCCGCGAAGGTCCGGGGGCGCGAGGTCCACGGGACCTCGGCGTCGGTCGGGCGCGAGAGGACGTCCGGATGGAACGCGATGGCGACGGGCTTGTTCCGCTTGAGGACGTGCTGCGCCTTCTTGAGCCCGTCCTCCAGACGGTTGATGTTGTCGATGACGACGCAGCCCTCGCCGAGCTCGGCCTCGAGCTGCGGGACGATGTTCATGCCGTGCTCCGAGACGTCCTGGAGCGGCGCGTTGCCGACGGACATCGTCGAGTTGAGGGCGACGAGGTAGACCGCCGGGATGTTGTGGAGCTTCGCGTCGGAGAGGCCGCTGCCGCCGAGCTTCGTCGCGGCTCCGGTGGTCGTGACGCAGCCGGCGATCCGCCCGGTCGCGAGCCAGTGGCCGAGCGGCGCGAAGCCCGCGACGTACTCGCTCATCGTGAGCATCCGGGACTGGTCGGTCATCTCCCGCGGATCGGTGAACGGGTCCATGTGCTTGGTGACGTGCACCACGCCGCCGCCGTTCACGCCGGTGAAGAAGTTGATGCCCCAGGAGCGGAGGACGTCGACGAGGACGGCGTTGCCGCTCGTCGCCGGTCGCGGCGCTGCGCGTTCGCGGGTCGCCCGCTCGACGGTCATCGCCATGGCCTTCACTCCTCAATCGCGCCGGAAATGAAAAGGCCTCCCCTGTGCGGGAGGCCTTCGGTGCTTCGCTGGTCAGATGTGGTGTGCCGCTATCCCCCCGCGTGGACATACGCCCTCTTAACGAGGACGATGCCAATAAGAAGGACGACGATCTGCCGCATCTGCGATGAGTGAACGCGGAGCCCCGCACGGCGGTCAAGGCATCAGCCGGTGTTTGTACAGAGTGCATGAAGGAGGGGTTTGTGCGAGCGCCCGCGGGGCGCTACTTTTGACCCAGATGTTCGTTCTTGCGTCCCACGTTCATGCGCACGTCCATCACGGTCACTGGGTGACCGGCCGGGGAGGCGCGTCCAGCTAGCTCGCGATCCAGACGACTACGTGGCGGAGCCTCCCGGTAGCGGGAGGCTTTTCTGTTTGTTGGGGAGAAACGGTCGATGAATACGGACATAGGCCAGGAGGCGCGGGCGGCCCTCGCGCCGCCGCGCGGTTTCCGCGACATCCTGCCGACCGAGGCGCGGGAGCTGCGCGCCATCGAACGCACGCTCTCGGAGGTCTTCGCGTCGTACGGCTACCTGCCGCTGGACCCGCCGCTCCTCGAACGTGGCGACGCCGCCGGGCTCGTCGATCCGGCCAGGCTGATCTCCTTCCTCGACCGCGACGGGACCCGCGTGGCGCTCCGTCCCGACCTGACCACCGCGGTCGCGCGCCTCGTCGCGCAGCGCTACGCGAACGCGGAGGGGGCGCTGCGGCTCTCGTACTTCGCGCCGGTCTTCCGCGAGGAGCCCGCGATGCTCGGCGCCGAGCGCGAGTACGACCAGGCCGGGGTCGAGCTCGTCGGCCCGGTCGGCCCACTGGCCGACGCCGAGGCGCTCGCGCTGCTCGCGGAATCCCTCGCCTGCGCCGGTCTGCACGATCAGACGGTCGAGGTCGGCCACGTCGGGATCATGCGTTCGGTCTTCGCCGGGCTCGGTGAAGAGGCACGCGCCCGCGTCCTGCGC
Source organism: Candidatus Acidiferrales bacterium (assembly GCA_035631715.1). Lineage (GTDB taxonomy): Bacteria > Chloroflexota > Limnocylindria > P2-11E > P2-11E > CF-39. The sequence goes on along the minus strand of DASQIF010000240.1, from coordinate 1,400 downwards.
GAGTTCCGTGACGGCGACCACGTCGGCGCGATGCGCGCGGCTCGGCGCTTCGGCATGAGCGGTACCGCGCTCGCGACGGCCGAGCGCGTGCTGCGCGCGCGGGGAACGCGCGACCTGGACGCGCTCGATGTGCCGGGCGTCGACGAACTGCGCGCGGTGCTCGCGCTCGCGCGCGAGATGTTCGGCGGTGACTGGGTCGTCCCGAACCTCGCCCTGCTGCCGTCGCTTCCCTACTACACCGGCGTCGTGTTCGAGGCGCTGCGCCCCGACCTCGGCTTCCCCATCGCGGCCGGCGGCCGATACGACGGACTGCTCGCGGCGTACGGCACGGCGCGACCCGCGGTCGGCTTCGCGATCAACGTGCCGCGTCTGCATCGTGCGCTCTTCGAGACCGGGTGGCGGCCGCGCCATCCGCGACCGCTCGTCGTGCTCGAGCCCGCAGCGCCGCTCGCGACGGCGCGCTGCGCGGCACGTCTCCGCGGCGTCGGTCTGGTCGTCGCCATCGGCGCGGTCGCGGAGACCGCGAGCCTCCCGGTCGTCACCGTCGCAGTCGTGGACGACGAGCACGTCCGGGGCGCCGACGGCCGCACCGTGGGCGTCGACGAGCTCGCACGGACCCTGCGATGAGGCCGCTCCGGATCGCCCTCGCGCAGGGTGCGCTCCTGGCGGACGGCCTCGCCGCACTCGCGGCGGCGGGATGCGCGGTCGGCGACGCCGGCGTCGAAGGACGAAGGCTGCTCGTACGCGCCGGCGATGTCGAGATCGTTCGCGCGCGGCCCTCTGACATAGCTACCTACGTCGCGCGCGGCGCCGCCGACCTCGGCATCGTCGGGAAGGACGTCCTCATGGAATCCGGCGCCCAGGTGCTGGAGCTCGTGGACCTCGGTTTCGGCGCCTGCAGGTTCGTGGTCGCCGCGCCGCGCGATGCGCTCGCGCGCGCGCTCGACGATTACCGCCACCTCGGCAGCCTCGAGGTCGCGACGAAGTATCCCAACGTCGCGGAACGGCATTTCCGCGCGCGCGGCATCGCGGTCGAGATCATCAAGGTCGCGGGATCGACCGAGCTCGCGCCGCAGGTCGGCCTGTCCGACTGGATCGTCGATCTCGTGGCGACCGGCGGGACGCTCGCTGCGAACGACCTCGCCATCGTCGAGGAGATCGCGCCATCGACGGCGCGGCTCATCGCGAACCCGGCCGCGTATCACACGCGGCGCAGCGAGATCGCGCCGCTGGTCGAGAAGCTCGCGGCGTGGGCCGCGGCGCGCACGGTGGCGGCGCGATGACGAGCATCCGGCCACTGCGAGCCCTGGCCGGCGATCTCGCCGACGCCCGGCGTGGTGGCGCGTTTGGCAGGCGCGAGCGGCGCGTCGCCGAGCGCGCCATCACGGACGTGCGGCGCG
>DASQIF010000239.1:0-20320 GCA_035631715.1 Candidatus Acidiferrales bacterium | reverse complement strand
AGCTCCTTCGACCTCCGGAAGGTCGAGGCCGAGTACGGCACCGTCCTGACGGTGACGGTCGTCGCGAGTGACGGCACCGTGCAGGCCTCGGCGAGCGCGAGCGCGACCGTCACCCGACCAAGCCACTAGCCGCGCTCGGACCGCTGGACGGATAGCTCCTGCTCTGATAGAACATACGTTCTAGCGAGCCACATGGGGAGCGCGGCATGGGCGGCGGCTGGGTGGAACTCCATTGCCATAGCAATTCGTCGTTCCTCGACGGCGCGTCGTCGGTGGACGACCTCGTCGCGGCCGCGAAGGAACGGGGCCTGTCGACGCTCGCCCTTACCGATACGAATGGCCTGTACGGCGCGGTGCGCTTCTGGAACGCGGCGAGTGAGGCCGGCATCCGTCCGATCTTCGGCGCCGAGCTGCACCTTCTCGATTTCGGTCACCTCGTGCTGCTCGCGAAGGACGAGACCGGATGGCGGAGCCTCTGCCGCATCGTCTCGAAGGCGCAGCTCGCCGGCGAGAAGACGAAGCCGCGCGCCACGCTCGACCTGTTGCGCGAGGACCCCGACGGCCTCTTCGTGCTCACCGGCTGTGCGCACGGCCAGGTGCCGCGCCTCGTGCGCGCCGGAGACGCGGACGCGGCGCGCGAGGCCCTCGCGACGCTCGCGCAGATCTTCGGCGAGCGCTGCTTCGTCGAGCTCTCCGATCATCTCGATCCCGACGATCCCGCGCTCTGCGACGCGCTCGCGCTGCTCGCGCGCGAGCAGGGTCTCGGCACGGTCGTCACGAACAACGTCCACTACGCATGGCCCGAGGGGCGGCGCCTGCACGACGTGCTGCGCTGCATCGACCTCGGTCTCGTGCTTGACGAGGCGGGAGATCGGCTCAAGCCCAACGGCGAGTACTGGCTGAAGGACGAGGCCGTCCTGCGTCAGCGACTCGACCGCCACGATGAGGCGTTCCGCAACGCGCGCTTCATCGCCGACGCGTGCACGCTCGATCTGGCGCAGATCGGTCCGGGCGGCACTGTGCACGGGCACGAGACCGGCGGGCAGCGGCTCGGCGACAAGGGCATGACCGGCAAGGAGCGCCTCCCCGGATTTGTGACGCCGGACGGACAGACCGCGTTCTCGTTCCTGTACGCGCTATGCCAGGACGGCGCGCGAGCGAAGTACGGCCAGATGACGCCGCGCGTCTCGCGCCAGCTCGCGCACGAGCTCGACGTCATCGAGCGCTGCGGCCTCGCGGAGTTCTTCCTCATCAACTGGGACATCGTGCGGTTCTGCAGAGAGCACCAGATCCCGGCGCAAGGGCGTGGCTCGGCCGCGGACTCGATCGTCGCGTACGTGCTCGACATCACCAAGGTCGATCCGATCGCCCATGACCTGCTCTTCGAACGGTTCCTCACCGAGGACTCGCGCACCATGCCGGACATCGACCTCGACATCGCGACGAACGATCGCGAGGACGTCATCCAGTACGTCTACCAGAAGTACGGCGAGCGCTACGCGGCGATGGTATGCAACGTCGTCACGTACCGCGCGCGTTCGGCGTCACGCGAGGTCGCGAAGGCGCTCGGCTTCCGCGACGAGACGATCGATCGCATGAGCCGGTCGATCGACACGTACCACGTCGATCCGACCGTGCGCCCATCGAACGGCATGCATCCCGCGTATCACACCAAGCCGGGCGAATCCGAGCATGGCTGGGAGGCGCCGCGGACCGTGCCCGACACGCTCGAGGAGCTCGTCGGCACGATGGACGAGAAGGAGCGCACGCGTTTCCCGCTCTTTCGCGAGCTCGTGCTCGCGATCGCGGACTTCCCGCGGCATCTTTCGATTCACAACGGCGGCATGCTCATAACCGCGCGGCCGCTCATCGACACCGTGCCCATCGAGCGCGCCACGATGCCCGACCGCAACGTGGTGCAGCTCGACAAACGCGACATCGAGGACCTCGGCCTCGTGAAGATGGACCTGCTTGGCCTGCGCACGCTGTCGCTGGTGAAGGATGCCGTCGCCGACATCGCCGCGAGGCACGGCGAGCGGCTCGAGCTCGGCACGCTGCCGCTCGACGACGAGGCGGTGTACGACCTCATCTGCGAGGTCGACACGATCGGCCTCTTCCAAGTGGAGTCGCGCGCGCAGGCGCAGGCGCTGCCGCGCGTGCGGCCGCGCAACTTCGCCGACATCGTGGTCGAGGTCGCGATCATCCGGCCAGGCCCGCTGCAGGGGAACATGGTGAACCCGTACATCCGCCGCCGTCAGGGCCGCGAGCCGGTGGCGTACGCGCACCCATCGCTCGAGCCGATCCTCAAAGAGACGCTCGGCGTGATCCTCTTCCAGGAGCAGATCCTCAAGGTCGCGATGGCCGTCGCCGGATTCACCGCGGCCGAAGCCGACAAGCTTCGCCGCGCGATGAGCCGCGCGCGCTCCTCCGCGGACATGGAGAAGCTGCGCGGACCGTTCGTGTCCGGCGCGATCAAGACCGGCGTGCCCGAGGACATCGCGCACGAGGTCTTCCGGCAGATCGCGGCGTTCGCGGAGTTCGGCTTCTGCAAGAGCCACGCGGCCGCGTTCGCGCTCACCGCGTATCACACCGCGCACCTGAAGCTGTATTACCCCGCGGAGTTCTACGTGGGGCTACTCAACAATCAGCCGATGGGCTTCTACTCGCCGGCCGTGATCGCCGGCGACGCGAAGCGGCACGGCGTCGCCATGCTGCCGGTCGACGTGAATCGCTCCGAGGTCAAGGCGGTCTGCGAACAAGCGGGACCGAAGGATCTGCCCGATCTCTCGAAGACCATCGCCCGGCACCGGACCTGCCGCATACATGACGTGCGCCTCGGTCTTGTGTCGGTGAAGGCGCTCGGTGAGGCGGAGGCGAAGGCGATCGTCGCGGAGCGCGGGCGCGGGCCGTTCTCTTCGTTCGACGAGTTCGCAAGGCGGGTGCCGCTCAAAGAGGAAGCGCTGCGCAACCTCGCCCTGGTCGGTGCGTTCGACGCGTTCGGCGAATCGCGGCGCGCGCTGCTGTGGCGGGCGCGCGACGCGCATCGCACCTCACCGGGATTCGTGCGGCCGGCCCTTGCGCTCCCACCATCCGACGCGCCCGTGCTCCCCGCGCTGAGCGAGCGCGAGCGCGTCGCGCTCGATTACCGCATCACCGGGATCCCGACGGGGCCGCAGATCATGCGCTTCTACCGCGAGGAGCTCGACCGACGCGGCGTGATCCCCGCGATCGCGCTCGATCGCCATCGTCACGGAGAGCTCGTCCGCGTGGCCGGCGCGATCGTCGTGAAGCAGCACCCCGAGACCGCGAAGGGGCACGTGTTCCTTTCGCTCGAGGACGAGACCGGGATGACGAACATCATCATTCGCCCCGCGACGTATAAGAAGTTCAAGCGCGTCCTCGACACGACCGCGGCGGTCGTCGTGTCGGGGCCGCTGCAGCTCGTCGACGGCGTCACGTCGGTGCTCGCTGCACGGCTCGACGGCATCGATTTGTTCGTGGAACTTAAGTCACGCGACTGGCATTAGGTCAACAGGCCGTAAACCTCGGCACGTTCGCTATCCCATCCGGCGGAAGCCGGTATCGGCCTAGCCGCAAACCGGTAGCAGCCACTTGTGGCGGGCTTAGGAACGCACCCAGACTGCCGACCTAACAGCCAGGGACAGCACGCGGACAAGGTGAGCCGCGGTGCTCGCCGACGCAGAGGGGAATTTGGGGGAGATCGTCACCGACCGTCGAGCACAGGATCTGCTCGACTCGATCTTTCGCGTTGCCACGGAGCTCGTCCGGGGTGAGCGCGCGTCGCTGCTCCTGCGCGACAACGAGACGAGCGACTTCGTGATCGTGCGTGCGACCGGGCTCGCGGACGACGTCATGCGCGCCGTGCGGGTCCGCTCGGGCGAGGGGATCGCCGGGCATGTTGTTGCCTCGAAGCAGTCGCTCCTGGTGCGCGACATCGGGGATGCGCCCGCGATGCTGCGTCGCGGCCAGTACCGCTCGGCGTCGTTCGTGTCCGTCCCCGTGCTCGTGGACAACGAGCCGCGCGGCGTCCTCAGCGTCGCCGACCGTTCCGACGGGCTGCCGTTCGAGGAGGGCGATCTCCAGACGCTCGAGATCCTCGCCGGGCACATCGGCGCGTGCCTGGTGCAGCAGGAACAGGGGGAGGCCCTCCAGCGTCTCGCGGAGACCGATCCGGTCACGTGGCTCTTCAACCGCCGCCACTTCGACAAGCGCCTCGAGGCCGAGACGAACCGCGCGTTGCGCGCCGAGCATCTCCTCGCGCTCCTCATGATCGACGTCGACAAGTTCAAGTCGATCAACGACCGCTTCGGTCACCGCGTCGGCGACCAGGTGCTCAAGGGCGTCGCGTCGGCCATCAAGCAGGCCGTCCGTCTCTACGACGTGCCGACGCGCTACGGCGGCGACGAGTTCGCGGTGATCCTGCCAGAGGCTGACACCGAAGTCGCCGCGCGCGTCGCGAGGCGCGTGCTGGAGAAGACCGAGGCGCTGACCGTCCCGGGCGAGATGCGCGACGCGGGTATGCCGATCGGCCTCTCCATCGGCGTCGCGACGTTCCCGCGCCCTCACGCCGACTCGAACGCGCTCGTGGAGGCAGCCGACGCGGCGATGTATCGCGCGAAGCAGGTCGGCGGCGGCGTGCGCGTCTGGGAGCACTCGTTCTCTGACGGACCGCGAGGGGCGATGCGCGTCACGCGCGCGTCGCTCCCGCCGGCGCCCTATCTCGCCGATCCCGCGCGTCTGGCGACGCCGACGCTGCAGGAGTTCATCCCGCGGGATCTCGCGCATGAGTGGAACGCGGTCGTCGTCGGCCGCGACGGTCAAGTGCTCACCGTGGCGCTGCCGTCACCGATCGCCGCGACGGCCGCGGTCGACGCGATCTCGAAGGCGACGGGGTACGCGATCTACCCGGTGTTCAGCAACGCGACCGATCTGGAAGCGACGCGCCGCCGCCTCGCCAACTCCTAGTTCTTCGCGCTCGGCTCGGCCTGCTTCGCGGCCTCCGCCTCGCCGCCTCGACGCCGCTCGTCGAACTCGCTCCTCGCGAGTGAATCGCTCGTCGCTCGCGCTTCCTAGCTCGCGGTCTTCGGTCGCGCCTCGTCGCGCGTCACGCCGCCATCGGATCCTTTGAACAGGTACCCGACGCCGGGCACGGTCTGAATGACGTCACGTGACTTCCCGTCCTGCGTGAGCTTGCGACGCAAGCGGCTCACGTTCAGCTTCACGAGGTCGCCGCCGACATCGGCGTCGTAGCCCCACACCCCTTCGAGGATCTCCTCCTGCGTGAGCACACGGCCGGGGTTCGCCATGAAGTGGCGAAGGAGCTTGAACTCGGTGGGTGAGAGATGCACCGGCACGTCGGCCGCCGTGACGAGATGCGTGGCCTCGTCGAGGATGAGGTCGCCGGTGCGGTAGACCGAGGGCGCCGGGCGTCCGCGCGTGCGCACGGAGCGGCGCAGGATCGCCTTCACGCGCGCCACGAGCTCCTTGGGTCGGAAGGGCTTCGTGATGTAGTCGTCGGCGCCGAGCTGCAGTCCGCGCAGCACATCGCTCTCGTCCTGACGCGCCGAGAGGAGCAGCACCGCGACGTGATCGTCGAGATGACGGATGCGCTCGAGGACGACGAACCCGGTCAGCTTCGGGAGGTTGATATCGAGGACGACGAGGTCCGGCCGCTCCCGACCGACGGCCTCGACGGCGGTCTCGCCGTCGTAGGCGCGCACGACGTCGTAGCCTTCGCGTCGCAGGGCGTAGTCGAGCAGCTCCACGAGGTCGCGGTCGTCATCGACGACGAGCAGCTTCACGAAGCGTCTGCCTCCTCCGTCAACTGTCGCGCTTTGGGCAGTGTGAAGTGTACGGACGTGCCCCGTCCGGGGACGCTCTCGATCCCGATCTCGCCGCCCTGCGCGCGGATGATCTCGCGGCAGATGGAGAGGCCGAGGCCGAGCCCGCCAGCCTGATCGCGAGCCTCGCGCGCGCGGAAGAACCGCTGGAAGAGCCGGGCCTGCTCCTCGATCGGGATCCCCGGTCCCTCGTCGGTGACGGTGACCCGCACGAAGCCGTCGCGCCCGCCTGAGGAGACGGTGATGCGCGTCGCCTCGGGCGCGTATTTGCTGGCGTTCGCGATGATGTTCGCGAAGACCTGCGTGGTGCGCCGCGGGTCGGCGAGCACCCGGTCGGCCTCCCCGCGCAGCTGGCTGAGCAGCTGCTGACGCTTGCTGTCGAGGAGCGGCTGCACCACCTCGAGCGCCTCCCGCAGGGTGTGACGGACGCTCGTGGGGATCGCACGCACCTGGAAGGTCCCGGCCTCGATGCTCCCTGCGTCGAGCAGGTTCTCGACGAGATGCTCGAGCCGGAGCGCGCTTCGCCGCAGCGTGCCGACCATCGAGCCGAGCTCGTCGCGCGACATCGAGAGCGCGTCCTCGATGAGAAGATCGAGCGTGGCCGAGAGCGCGGCGATGGGTGTGCGCAGCTCATGAGCGACCTGGAGCAGGAAGTCCTCCTTGAGGCGGAGGAGCTCGGCCTGCGCGGTGACGTCACGCACGGTGTGGAGCGTGCCGCGCTCGCCGAGCTGGGTGCTCATGATCTCGATCACGCCCATCCGCTCGTCGCGCGGGAACCATGCGCGGCGCACGCGATGTCCCTCGGTCTCCTGCACGGTCGTCGCGCCCGAGACGAGCAGAAGCGCGTCGAACGACCGTCCGAGGAGCTCCTTCTCCCCGAGCACTCGGAACGCCGCGGGGTTGGCGCTCACGATCGCGCGCGCGGGGTCCTCCAGCAGGATGCCGTCGGTGAGCGCGACGAACGCGTCCTGCACGTCGATCGGCGCGATGGCCTGATCGCTCGCGCGTCGTCCCGGCGTGCGCCGCCGTTCATTCGTCACACGCTCGCTCCGCTCGCGGAAGGGGGGCCCCCACCACCCGGGATCCGCAATCGGATCCGCGTGCCCTGACCCGGGCTCGAGTCGATCGAGAGCTGCGATCCGATGAGGCGCGCCGACTCGCGCATCTGCAGGAGGCCGAGGCTGCCGCGCGTCGCGTACGTGCTGAGCACGGCGCTCACGTCGAAGCCCTTGCCGTCGTCCTCGACGATCGCGACGACCGCGCCGTCCTCGTCGAAGATGTCGATCCCGACGTTCGGCGCGCGCCCGGTCTTGAGGGCGTTGTTCGCGGCCTCGCGGATGACCGTGAACGCGCCGGCCTCGACCTCGGGCCGGAGCCGGCGCTGCGAGTCGACGCGGCGCGCCCTCACGTGGCTGCCGTTCGTGCCGTCGAGGCGTTCGGCGAGCGCCTTGATCGCCGCGGGCAGGCCGCCGTCCTCGAGCGGCAGCGGCCGGAGCGCGAAGAGGATGTCGCGCAGCCCCTTCTGCGCGTCCACCAGCCGCGTGCGCAGCACCTCGAGGTCGGCGAACGCTGCGGCCACATCCTGCCGCGCGCGCTTCCCGGCGAGCTCGATGCCGATGGCGGTGTTCGCGATCGTCTGGGCGACGCCGTCGTGGAGGTCGCGGGCGAGACGGCGGCGCTCCTCCTCGGCGACGTGCACGACGCGGAGCCTTTCGGCGGCGAGCTCCTCGGAGAGCTGGACGTACTCGAGCGAGATCCCGGCCGAGCCCGCCAGCCCCTGGACGAACTCCTCGTCCTTCGCGGTGAACACGCCGTCGATCTTGTTGACGGCCTGGAGCACGCCCAGCCGCCGGCGGTCGCGCGAGTCGATCGGCGCGACGAGGATCGAGCGGGTGCGGAAGCCGATGCGTTGGTCGGTGCTCGGGTCGAAACGGGGGTCGTCGTACGGCGCGTCGATGCGCAGGACCGTCCCGGTCCGCGCGACCTCGGCGGCCAGGCTCCGGCCGTCGAGCGGCAGCCGGATCTCGGTCAGCTCCGTGAGACCGGGCTCGTTCCCGCGCGTCAGGACGCGCGACCAGAGCTCGTCCTTGGCGTGGTCGATGACGTACAGCGTGGCGCGCTCGGCGGAGAGGGTCTCGCGCGCCGTCTCGACGATGCGATTCAGGACCTTGTCGATGTCGGTCTCGAGCGCGAGCTCCTGCTGGAGACGCAGCAGCGCCTCCAGCTGCGCGGAAGCGTCGATCGAGGCCATCCGCGCCGATGCTAGGGCAGCACGGCCTCGATAATCACCGCGGCGATGGGTTCGTTCGCGCGACTGCTCCGCATCGAGCGCGGCGAGACGCGTCTCGCGTCCTCGGTCGTCGCGGTGATGTTGCTCACCGCGGTGGGCGCAGGCGCCGGCGCGACCGCCGCCGATGCGCTGCTCTTCGCGCGCTTCGGCGTCGAGAGCCTGCCCCAGCTCTACCTCGCGCTGGGCGTCGTCTCGTTCGCCTGTGCCCTGGTCGTCTCCATCGTGTTCGGCGCGATCCGCCGCGAACGCGTCTACCCGGTCACGCTCGCGGCTCTCGCGGCTGCGCTTGTCGGACTGCGCGGCCTCGCGGCGGGCCCGGGCGACATCGGCTATCCGGCGATGTGGCTCGGCGCGAACGTCGTGACGATGCTGCAGGGCATCGTGGGATGGGGCGTCGCGTCGTGGCTGTGCGACGCGCGACAGGCGAAGCGCCTCTTCCCAATCGCCAACGCGGCGAAGATCGGCGGCGCGATCCTCGGCGCGGCGGCGGTCGCGCCGCTCGTGCTCGTGTTCCGCCTCGAGGACCTGTTGATCGTGTGGGCGCTGACGCTCGCCGCCACGTTCGCCCTCGTCGTGCGCCTCGCCCGCACGGCGCCCGCCGCGCCCATCGAGCGGCGCGCCGTCTCCCTGCGCGACGAGCTGCTCTCGGGTTTCCGCGTCGTGTCCGCGTCGCCGCTCCTGCGGTGGCTCGCGATCTCGCTCGTGCTCTTCTCGGTCCTGTACTTCTCGCTTGCGCTGCCCTTCACGCGCGCGGCGCGGGCGGCGATGCCGCAGGAGGACGACCTCGCGTCGTTCCTCGGCCTGTTCAACGCGAGCACAACCGCCGTCGCGTTCCTGGCGTCGCTGCTCGTCGCCAACCGCATCTACGCGCGCTTCGGCGTGGTGAACGCGATCCTCGGCTTCACGCTCATCTACCTCGCCGGCTTTGCGACGCTGGTGCTGACCGACAGCTTCCTCGCGATCGCCGCCGTGCGCTGGCTCCAGCTTGCCTGGCTCGCGGGCATCGCCGACGCCGCGTACCAGGCGCTCTTCAACCCCGTGCCGCAGGAGCGCCGCGATCAGATGCGCGCGTTCATGGAGGGCGTGCCCGGGCAGGTGGGTATCGCGCTCGCGGGCGTGCTGCTCATCGTCGGCGACCGTGCCTTCGAGCCGCGCCAGGTCGCGATCGCCGGCGTCGTCGTCGCGGCCGCCACGACCGCCGTGATCTGGCGGATCCGCGGTGCGTACCGCGACGCGCTCGTCGCTGCCCTGCGCATCGGGCGACCGGAGCCGTTCCTCGGCGCTGAGGAGGCGTATCGGGAGCTGCTGCAGGATCGCGTCGCGCTGGATGTGCTGCGCGAGGGCCTGCGTAGCCCGGACGCTGCGACGCGGACGGCGGCCGCGCAGATCCTCGAGGACGCCGAGCGCGGCCGGCCGCAGGCGCCCTCGGTGGCGCAGGCCGAGGAGGTGCTCGGCACGGGCGAGGTCGACACCGCGCTCACGATGTTCGAGGCCTCGCACGATGCTCGCGTGTCGCCGGCGCTCGCGTCCTTCGCAGAAGCCGAGCGCGGACGCGCGTCCCGCTACCGCGCCTTCGCGACCGCCGTGCCGTCGGGTGACGGTATCGCCGACGTCCTGCGCGTCTCGCTGTTGAACCGCGCGGGCGTCGCGGTGCGCCGCGCGGTGCGGGCCTCGGCCGTCGCTTCGGGCCGGGTCGCGCCGCCATCGCTCCTCGATTCGCTCGCATCGGCGGACACGCGCGTGCGCGCGGAAGGGCTCGAGACCCTCGAGTCCTACGTACGGCCGGACCTGGCCCGGCCGCTCATCGCGATCTGGGAGTCAGCGCCGCCCGAGGTGCGTCTGGCCGACCTCGCGCATGACGAGGACCCGTGGCTCCGCGAATGTCTCGAACATCTCGGTGGAGGTACAGCGATGCCGCTCACGACCGTGGCGCTCATGGACCGCGTGCTCTTCCTGCGGAAGGTCCCGCTCTTCGCGGCGCTCGATCCCGCGGACCTGCAGCAGGTCGGGCGCATCGCGACGGAGCGCGCGTTCGCGGACGGCGAGGTCATCGCGCGCCAGGGTGACATGGGCGACGCGCTCTATGTCGTGGTGGCCGGCGCCGTCCGCGTGGAGCAGGACGGTCGGGCCATCGCGTCGCGCGGTCGGGGCGAGGCCGTGGGCGAGATGTCGATCGTGAGCGCCACGCCGCGCATCGCGACCCTCGTCGCCGCGGGTGACACGAAAACGCTGCGGATCGGACGCGCCGAGTTCGAGTCGATCCTGCGCGACCGGCCGGAGACCGCGCTTGGGGTCATCAAGACGCTCGCCGCGCGCCTCACGGAGGCGACCGCGCCGCGTTAGGCGGGGACGGCCTCGCGCTCGCGAAGGAGCGGCGCAATCTGCTTCATGCCCTTCGCCAGGTAGAAGTTGAACATGCCGCGCGCGATCAGCAGCTTCACGCCGCGCACGTCGTCGGCGAAGCGGACGTCGAACTCCACGTGGGTGCGGCCGTCGGGCAGCGGATCGAAGTGGTAGGTCCCGTACGCCTCCGGTCCGCGGCCGTACATGAAGATGGTCAGCTCGTTCGGCTCGCGCAGTCCGATGACCTCGAAGATCGTCTCGGCGTTCTTTCCGTGGTGGCAGTGGTACTCCGCACCCTGCATCGTGCCGCGCGCGCCGGGCTGGATGTCGACATGCGGCGCGGAGTTGATGCGCTCGAACGCGCGCGGGTCCTGCATGAGCGCCCACATCGTGGACGGCGACGCGTTCACCGTCGTCTCCGCGGTCACGTGCGCGATGCCGCGCGTGATGGGCGGTCGTGTCGGCCGCGCCGATGACTCTCGGAGGTCATGGAGATCGCGGTAATACGCGTCGACCTTCCCGAGGTCGTACTCCTCGGCGATCGGCACGAAGCGCTCGCGCGCGGGCTCGGGCAGGCGGTCGAGCACGGCGCGCGTGATGAGCAGGTATTCGTGCGAGGGCACGTGATTCTTCAGCAGCCGGAAGGCGATGTTCACGTCGGCACCGACCAGGTCCTTCGTGCCGCGCACCTCGACGTTCGAGTACGTCCCGTAGTTCGCGACGAACTTGAGCGTCAGCGAGGGCACGGTGCGGCAGGCGTTGCACGGACAGGTGGTCGCGGCGACCATCGCGCGCACCCGCCGGTGGAACGCGACGAACGCCGCCTCAAGGCAGGGCACGACCTCGTCGTCCTTGCTGACGCAGATGATCGCGTCCCCCTGCAGCCGGACCGGCGTGAGGTGCTTCTCGAGCTCGCGGGTCGTGACCTCGAGAAGCTCGGAGAGGATCTCGCGCGAATGCTCGAGCTCGGTCGCGGCGACGAACGACGTGTACCCGGAGATGTCCGCCATCGCGATGTAGCCGGTCTCGGTCGCCATGTGCCGATTATCGCTTGGTGAGGTCTGCGGCGATCTGCTTCACCGTGTCGAGCGTGTCGATCTCGCTGACCGGTTTATCGGGGCGTAACCGCACGATGCGCGGGAAACGCATCGCGTAGCCCGAGTCGTGACGATCGCTCTCCTGCATCTGGTCGAACGCGACCTCGATGACGACCTCGGGTCGAACGAGGCGGGCGCGTCCGTAGTCCGTGACGGTGATGGCCTTGAAGAGCTCGGTCATCTCGGCGATCTCCTTGTCGGTGAGACCGGAGTAGGCCTTGCCGACGTTGCGCAGACGGTCGCCGTCGCGCACCGCGAACGTGTAGTCGGAGAGCACGCCGCGCCGCTTCCCATGTCCCCATTCGACCGCGGTGACCACGACGTCGAGCGTGCGGAGGGCGCGCTTCACCTTGAGCCATTCCATACCCCGCCGCCCGGGCCGGTACGGCGAGCGCGGGTCCTTCACCATGAGGCCTTCGTTCCCGCGTGCCCGCGACGCGGCGAACTCGCGGTCGAGCGCCGCGACGAGTGCGTCGCCGCTCTCGCGCAGCTCGCGGCGCAGCGCGAAGCGCAACAGCCCGGAGAGCGGTAGCGCGCGCAGCACCGCCTCGCGTTCGGCGAGCGGCGCGTCGAGGAACGCACGGCCGTCGCGCTCGAGGACGTCGAACACGACGAGCGACGCCGGTAGCCGTTCGCGCAGCTCACCGCTCACGTCCTTGCGGCCGAGGCGCGTCTGGAAGCGCGTGAACGGCACGGCGCGCTCGCCCTCGAACGCGAGGATCTCCGCGTCGAGCACGAACGAGCCGGGGATCGCGAGGAGCGGCGCGGTCAGCTCCGGATAGCGACCCGTGACGCGGTCGAGCGTGCGCGAGTAGAGCTCGACCCTGTCGCCGGCCTTGTGCACCTGCGCGCGCACGCCGTCGTACTTGTCCTCGACCACGTACGGGGCCGGGAACCGCTGTTCGACCTCTTTCAGATCGAGGACGGGCGTCGCGAGCATCATCCCGATCGGCGCGAAGTGCGCGAGCGTCGGCTCGCCAAGGGTGTCGTGCTTCGCGCGCAGGGCGGCCTCGCCGATGTCGCCGGTGAGCATGTTCGCGCGGCCGACGGCCTCGCGATCCCGTCCGAACGCGCGCGCGATCCCATCCTCGAGCAGCCCCTCCCGCAGACCGATGCGCGTCTCGCCGGAGATGATCTTCACCAGATAGCGCGCCTCCTCCGCGGTGGCGCGCGCGATGAGGGAGCGCAGCCGCTCGCGCTTCGCGTTCGCGCCGCGCAGCGTGGCGATCTCGGCGAAGGCCGCCTCGACGTCCTCGAGTGTGAGCGGCTCGCCGGCCGCGGCGGAATCGCCGATGAGATCGTGCGCGACGTCCCCCAGGTCCGCGTGCCGCTGGTACGACGCGCTCATCTCGTCATCGCCCTTGCGGGAACGCTCGCGCATGACGTCCGACAGCGCGCTCCAGCCGACGTTCAGGACGCGCTCGTCCCTCCGCGGGAACGGCGCGCCCGCGAGGAGGCGCGCCGCGATGGGTAGGTCGCGGTCGTCCAGGGTCTGCAGATAGTCACCGAGCGCTCGCTGCTTCTCGAGCTTCTTCGTCGTCGCCCGCACGGCATCGGCCGTGCTCGCCCAGTTGGCGAACAAATCACTCATGTCAGAGAGGAGGCGTCCATGGGTCTCATCGAGCTCATCATCGTCGTCCTGATCCTGGTCTGGGTCTTCGGCTACTTCGGGCGCGGCCGGTTCTACGCGACTGGCCCGGCGGTGTCGACCGGCACCTGGTATTCGGGTGGTTGGATCCACACGCTGGTCGTCATCGCGGTCATCCTCATCATCCTGCGTCTTCTCGGGATCCTCTGAGCCTGCGCCCGGCGCGCGCCGGTACAGTCGGGCGGTGCAGCGCGCGCCGGGTGAGGAACGCCTCTTCCGCGTCACCTATGGAGACGGCGATCTGGAGTTCATGCTCCAGCCGTGGTTCGATCTCGACGTTCGCCCCGCGCCCGGCTCGCGGTACGACATCGTCATCGCCGGTGTGGCCAAGCCGGACGGCTTCGACCTCGCGGGCGTGTCGCGGGCCGCGCGACGGGTCGGCGGACTCGTGCGCGACGGCGGCGCGATCGTCCTCGCCGCGCAGCTCGATGAGGACGACGGCGCTGGCGCCGACGCGTTGCCCGACGCGCTCGTGGTGATCGCGGCGTCCGAAGCCCCGGAGGCCGTCCGCGTCGCGGGGATGCGCGCGGCCGTCGACGTCGAGGAAGGTCTGGACATCGCCTACGAGCACATCGGCCGACCTAGGCGCGCCTCAGTCGTCCTGATCCCGCGCGTTACGCCGGGGTGATGGTCACCACCGCGTTGTAGTCGGGCACGAGCGCGACGGGGTCGCGCCGGCCCGCGGTGATCAGCGGGTTCGCCTCGGGGAAGAACATCTGCACGTTGCCATCGCGGATCCGTGCGACGCGCACATGTCCGCTGACCGCACCCACCTCGGAGCGCACCGTAACGCGTTGACCGTCGCGCAGACCGGTGCGCGACACATCCGTCGCGGACATGAGCACGGTGTCGCGGCCCGCGCCGGTCAGTGGGTCCTTCTGCTTGAAGACCATCGAGTTGAACTGCTTGCCGCGGCGCGTCGACAGCAGGAACTGACCATCGGGGATCTCGACCTCACGCGGCGTGACCGTCACGAAATGCGCCCGCCCATCGCTCGTCGGGAACACCTGGCCGTCGCAGAGCCGTTCGCCGCCCCACTGGATCTGGTCGCCCGTCTTCGCGAGCCTCTCGATGCCGGCATACGACGGGACCACGCGCGCGATCTCGCGCCGGATCGCGTCCGCGTCGTCGAAGCGCATGAGGTGTGCGCGGTCCGGCGCGATGCGCGCCGCGAGGTCCGCGAAGATCCGCCACTCCGCTCGCGCCTCGCCGACACGCGGGCCGGGGATCTCGGGGCTGAACACGATCCGCCGCTCGGTAGTCGTCTCGGTGCCGCCACCCGGCTGCTCGTACCGCGTCGCCGCAGGCAGCAGGACGACGGTCTGCCCGGGCACGAGCATCTGCGGCGAGAGGACGATGTCCTGATGCACGCGGAGCGGGACGCGCTCGAGCGCGCGTCGCACCGCCGCCGGGTCGGGCAGCGTCTCGAGGAAGTTCCCGCCGCTCGAGTAGAGGACGTCCATCTCGCCACGCTCGGCTGCCTCGACCATCTCCGCCGCCGTGAGTCCACGCTCGCCCGGGATGGCGAAGCCATACGTCCGCGAGAGCTCGGCCGCCGCGTCGGGCGTCACCGCTGCGCCGCCGGGGAACGCGGTCGCGTACGCGCCCATCTCCGCGCCGCCCTGCACGCCGGAGTGTCCGCGGATGGGCATGAGTCCGGCGCCGGGCCGTCCGACGTTCCCGCGCGCGAGCGCGAGCGCGATGATCGCGAGCACGTTGTCCGTGCCGCAGACGTGTTGCGTCTCGCCCATCGACCACACCAAGACGGTCGACGCCGCGGACGCGTAGCGCTCGGCGAATCGCCGCATGTCGGCGACGGACGCACCCGACCAACGCGCGAGGTCGTCGAACGAGAGGCGCGCCAACGACGCGGTGACGTCCGCGAAACCGGTCGTTCGTTCGCGCACGAATGCGTCATCGACGCCGTCCGCCTCGATGAGCGCCTTCAGCACGCCGCAGAGGAACGCCGTGTCGCCGCCGGTGTGGATCTGGAAGAAGTCGTCGGTCACGCGTGTGCCGAAGACCGCGGACTCCGGGTCCGACGGCACCCAGTAGCGCTCGAGGCCCGGCTCGCGGAACGGATTGACCACGACGACTTTCGTGCCACGCATCCGCGCGCGATAGAGGTACTTCATGAACACCGGCTGCGCGTTCGCCACGTCGGAGCCGAGGAGCACCACGAGGTCGGCCTGCATGACGTCGGTGTATGAGCACGTCGTCGCCGCGACGCCGAGCGTTCGTCTTAGCGCGCCGGTCGACGGCGCATGGCAGATGCGCGCGGCGTTGTCGATGTTGTTCGTCCCGATGAAGCGCGCCAGCTTCTGCGCGACGTAATAGACCTCGTTCGTGAGCCCCCGCGCGGTGAGGTAGAAGCCAACGCGTCGCGGGTCCGCGCGGCGAACGCCTTCGGCGACGAGATCCTGCGCCGCGTCCCAGCTCACCCGCGTGAAACCACGCTCGCCGGCGCGCCGCACCATCGGGTAGGGGAGCCGGCCCAGCGCGCGCATTTCTGCGGCACTGCGATCGGCCAGCGCCTCCGCGTCGAACAGCATCGCGGGGTCGAGCGCACCCATCGTGTTGACGCGCAGGAGGGACAACCGCGTGGTGCAGAGATGGATGCCCTCGATCGTCCAGTCGCGGAAGCCGGCAACGCCAAGGGCGCAGCCGTCGCAGACGCCGCGGCTCAGGATGCGCCAGGCATACGGCAGGTCGCGGCGGTTGTCCCACAACGTGCGCGCGATCTCGAGGTAGTGATGCGGTTTGGTCTGGCCGACGCCGAACGGCCGCAGCCCGGCCCAGAGGGAAGGCTTCACGCCCCCATTGTCAGATCTTGATGCGGATCGTCTGTCCGAGCACGCGCCCCTTGATGTTCACCTTGCGCTTCGGGAGATACGGCCGCTCCGGCATCAGACTCACGCGCTCGGTGTGCTTCTTCGCGAGCGCGTAGCTCGTCTGGAGGTAGCGCAGGATCGTCTCGAGCTCCTGCTGCGTGCATTCTTCGAGCAGGGCGGTGCCCTCGCGTGCGAGCGGACCGTAGAAGGGCTCGCACACGTGCTGCGCGCTCGGCGTGATCTCGACCAGCACGCGCCGCCGGTCGTTCGCATCCGCCCGGCGGCGGACGCTGCCGCGCTGCTCGAGCCGGTCGATGAGTCGCGTGACCGCGCCGCTGGTGAGTCCTGTCCGCGCGGCGATGTCGCTCGCCGAGAGCGGCCCGCGCGCGACGAGCGTGCCCAAGACCTCGAGCTCGGTCGACGTGACATCGAGACGCTCCGCGATGGCGTTCGAGAAGAACGCCTGCTGCGTCTGTTCGTCCTGGATGGCGACGACGATGTCCCTGATCAGATCGCTCTTGCGTGTCGCCATTTCTCTTACGCCCTCACTGTATCGTGTGATACTGTCACTATCTGCGCCATGCAGATAATGCCAGACACAGGTTCCGGACACAAGTATCGGAGGAGCGAACAGTGAGCGTTCAGACCCTGGACCGCGCGGCCGCGCTGAGCGCCGGATACGCGACGTCGTCCGACGGCACGCGCATCGCCTATCGCCGACTGGGGTCGGGTCCCGGGCTCGTCGTGCTCCACGGCGCCATGGAGTCGGGACGCAGCCACCTCCAGCTCGCTGAGGCGCTGTCCTCGGACTTCACGGTCCTTCTGCCCGACCGGCGTGGCCGCGGCGAGAGCGGCCCCTACCGCGAAGGCGACGTGCTCCGGCAGGAGATCGACGACCTCGTCGCCGTCGCGCGCGATGGCGGCGCCGAGTACGTCTTCGGCATCAGCTCGGGCGCGATCATCAGCCTCGTCGCGTCACTCGAGACGCCGACGTTCCGCAAGGCAGTCATCTTCGAGCCCCCGCTCGTCGCGCCGGCCGACGTGCCGTCCGCGCTCATGCGGCGCTTCGATGCCGAGATCGCCAGCGGCGACATCGCCGCGGCGCTCATCACCGGCATGAAGGCGGCGCGTCTCGCACCGCCTCTGTTCGATCTCATCCCACGTTGGCTCCTGGAGCGCATGACCGCCGCAATGCTCGCGTCCGATGCGAAGCGCGCCGCCGCCAGCGCGGTGACCATCCGTGACCTCGCGCCGCTGCTGCACTACGACTTCGCGGTCGTCGCCGAGGCCGCCGGTGACCCGGCGCGGTTCGACGCGGTCCGCGCTGATGTGCTGCTGCTCGGCGGTAGCAAGAGCCCGGCGTTCGTCAGATCCGCGCTCGACGCGCTCGGCCCAGCGATGCCCCACGCGAAACGCGTCGAGCTCGCGGGCCTCTCTCACTCTGCGGCGGGCAACACCGCGGACCCGATGACCGGCCGTGGCGCCGCCCCCGATCGCGTCGCCGACGTCGTCCGCGGTTTCCTCGAGACGAAATGAAGGAGTCGACCGTGAACACCGCTGCCAAAGGCACGAATCCCTGGGCCGTCCTGGCCGTCTTCGCACTCGGGACGTTTCTGACGCTCCTCGACCTCACCATCGTGAACATCGCGATCCCGAGCATCGTCGACGACATCCACGCGCCGCTCGACGGCATCCTGTGGATGCTCAACGCCTACAGCCTGGTGTACGCGGTGCTCCTCATCACCTCGGGCCGTCTCGGCGACATCTACGGCCCACGCCAGCTCTTCGGCATGGGCGTCATCGTCTTCACCATCTCGTCGGCCCTCTCTGGTCTGTCGCAGGACGCGACGCAGCTTGTGCTGTCGCGCGCCGGGCAGGGCCTCGGCGCCGCGCTGCTCGCGCCGCAGGGTCTTCCGATGATCACGAGCATCTTCCCGCCGGACCGCCGCGGCGGCGTGTTCGCCATCTTCGGCATGCTCGCCGGCCTCGCGGTCGTGCTCGGCCCGACCCTCGGTGGTCTCATCGTGTCCAACTGGGGCTGGCGCTGGATCTTCTACGTGAACGTCCCGGTGGGCGCCCTCATCGTGGTCCTCACCTGGCGCGTCATCCCCGATCTGCGTCCGGGGCGTCCGCACCGCCTCGACTTCTCGGGCGTCGCCCTCGCGAGCCTCGGCCTCTTCGGGATCATCTTCGGTCTCATCGAGGGCCAGCGATACGACTGGGGCACGATCACCGGCTTCATCACCATTCCCGAGGTCATTGGCGCGGGCGTCCTGCTCATCGGCCTGTTCCTGTGGCAGCAGACGCGGCGTCAGGGCTACGAGCCGCTCCTCCCGTTCGAGGTCTTCGCCGATCGCAACTTCGCGCTCATGGCCTTCGTGCTCATGGCGATGGGCTTCGCCATCGTCGGCGTGTTCCTCCCGCTCACCATCTACTTCCAGTCGGTCCTCGGCCTCGACGCGTTCCAAGCAGGACTGACCATCGCGCCGCAACCGGTCGCGATGATGCTCGCGTCCGGTCCGGTCGCCGCGCTCATCAGCCGCGGCTACGGCAAGCGCATCCTCTTCGTCGGACTCGTGCTGTTCGTGGTCGGCCAGTCGATCGTCGCGTACACCGTCGCCGCCGACGCGGACCGCTGGGCCACGCTGCCCGGCCTCATCCTCGCTGGCCTCGGCATGGCCGGCGTGTGGACGCCGCTCTATGACCTCGCCACGCGCACCTTGCAGCCGCGTCTTGCTGGCGCGGCCTCGGGCGTCCTCAGCACGATCCAGGAGCTTGGCGCCGTCCTCGCGACCGCCGCGATCGGCGCGGTGCTCCAGAACCAGCTCGCCACGGCGCTCCACAACGAGGCGACGACGTACGCGGCGCAGCTGCCGGCGCCGGTGCGCACGCCCTTCATCGACGGCTTCGCCGGCGCGGCGAAGAGCGGCTTCGAGGTCGGCGCGGGCCAGAGCGGCGCAGCGTTGCAGCTCCCGCCCGGCGTCCCGGCCGAGGTGGCGGTGCAGATCACGCAGATCGCGCACACCGTCTTCACCCACGCGTTCGTCGACGCGATGAAGCCCGCCATGGCGCTCGCGCTCGCGGTCGTGTTCGTCGCGGCCCTCGTCTCACTGGGGGCCCGCCAACCGAAGAGCGGCGAGATTCGCGAGGCCGTCCCCGCGGTCGCCTGACCGCAGCGACCCACGCCCGGCACGGTTCTGGCTAAAGTCCGGGCGTGGGTTGCTGTCTCGTCGGATGCCTGCGCCTCATCTTCTTCCAGATCTGGCGGCTGATCGCGGCCGCGCTGCTGGCGATGCTGCTCGCGCGCGTCGACGATTACGTCGAGCGCAACCACGGCGACCGCGCCATCGGGCGCGCATATCGCGCCTACCGCCGGCGCGGGAAGAAGGACGAGCCCCCGGCCTAGGGCCGTCTCCGCAGCGCGGTCCGGACGCGCGCCGCGATCCGTTCGGCCTCCTTGCGCGGCGCGCGATCGGTGTCGGTGCGCATGAGCGCGAAGATGAGCGGCCCGCGCAGGTCGTCGGTGAGGTCGAGCGGGCGGGGGATGAGGTGGGCGTGCACGTGCGGGAAGTCCCTTGCCTCGCCGAAGACGCCGACGTAGACCTTCTTGACGCCGGTCGCGCGCTCGAGCGCGGCCGCCGCGCGCGTCGCGATCGTGCCGAACGCGCGCGCCTCCGCCGGCGTGAGCTTCGCGACCGACTCGACGTGGCGCTTCGGCTTGAGGATGAGCCAGCCCGCCATCGGGATGGGCGGCGCGATGTGATCGAGATGCCAGAGCCGATCTTCGTAGATGACCCCGCCGGGCGCGCCGAGTTCGTTGCGCACGCCTCGGCACGTCCCGCAGCTCGCCATGACGTCGCGCCGCGTGGCCACGCAGCGAGCCTACGCGGAAACTTCTAGCCTCGACGCGGTGCCCGTCGCGATCTTCGACATGGACGGCGTGCTCTACCGCGGGAGCATCGTGCTCCCGTACGCGCGCGAGACGCTCGAGCGACTCCGCCGGGGCGGATGGCAGGTCTTCTTCGCGACGAACAACTCGACCGCGACGCGCGATGAGTACGTGCAGCGTCTCGCGTCGCTCGGGCTGGGCGGCGACCTCGATCACGTCGTCACGAGCGCGTACGCGACCGCGCACTACCTCGCGCAGCTCGAGCCGCGGCCGAAGGACGTGCTCGTCGTCGGCGCCGACGGGCTGCGCGCCGAGATCCGCGCGTTCGGCATCGGCGTCCGGAGCGCCGACTCGCTGCCGG
>DASQIF010000238.1:0-3371 GCA_035631715.1 Candidatus Acidiferrales bacterium | reverse complement strand
CCGCGCGGCGTCGAGGGGCGACGGCGCGACCTGCTCGACCGTGGAGAAGTCGCCGCGCGTCATGCGCACGGCGCGCCCGCCGTAAATGTCGATCGCGGGGTAGACGATCACCGGTCGGATGGTACCGACGCGCGCGCCGCGAGCGCGTCGACGACACGCTTCGTGCTCGCGGCGATGCCGTACCGCTCCGCGAGCTCGACGATCCGGTCGGTCGGCGCGCGCGGGATCGTGCCGTCGACCTCGCCCACGCCACAGTCCATGACCGCGCCGACGACCTTCCGCGCCGCCGCGATGTAGTCCTTCCCCGCGTTCAGCTTCGCGCGCATCGACGCGGAGAGGTCCTTCGCCGCGAGGATGCCATCCAGCGACCCGTACTTCCGGAGCAGCTCGGACGCCGACTTCTCCCCGATGCCGCGCACGCCCGGCAGCCCGTCGGAGGGATCGCCTCGCAGCACCGCGTAGTCGAGATAGCGGTCGCCGGGGATGCCGTACTTCTCGCGGATCCACGCCTGGTCGACGTGCGCGAGCTCGGACACGCCGCGCAGCGTGTACAGCACGGTGATGCGCGGGTCCTTCACCAGAGCGTAGAGATCGCGGTCGCCGCTCACGATCTCGATCGGACCCGGAAAGCGAGTGGTGAGCGTCGCGATCACGTCCTCGGCCTCGCACTCCTCGGCGTTGGCGATCGAGATGCCCAGCGCGCGGAGGACCTCCGCGATCATGATGAGCTGCGGCTCGACCTCATCCGGTGGCGTGTCGGCCGTCGCGACGCGGTGGCTCTTGTACTCGGGCAGGAGCGCGACGCGGAACTGCGGCCGCCAGTCGCTGCCGAACTCCATCGCGACGACGAGATGCGCGGGTCTGCGATCAACGAGCAGACGCGCGACGAAGTTGAGGAACCCGACGACCGCGTTCACCAGCGTCCCGTCGGGCGCGTGCACCGGCGGCATCGCGTGGTACGCGCGGTACGCGAGGCTCGACGCGTCGATCAGTAGAGTCGGTCGAGCGGTGGCCAGGGCTACGCGCGCGCCGGCGTCGGCAGTGCGTGCCGGATCGCGGCGATGAAGCGGTCGTTCTCGGCCGGCGTGCCGATCGACACGCGCAGGGTCTGCTCGTTGGCCGGCCACATCGAGACATCGCGTATGAGCACGCCCTGCTCGAGGAAGCGCGCGTGCACTTCGGCGGGCTTCGCGTCCTTGAGGCGGAAGAGCACGAAGTTCGTCGTCGACGGGTGCACTTCGATCGAGTCGACCTCGGACAGCGCCTTCATGACGCGCCCGCGCTCGGCCGTGCAGAGCAGCACGCGCGATGAGATGACCGCGTCGTTCTTCGCGATCTTCAGCGCCACGGCGAGCGAGAGCGAGGACACGTTGTTGGGGATCTGCGGCGCGCGGTACGTCTCTGCGAGCTCCGGATGCATGACGAGCACGCCGATGCGCAGGCCCGCCGACGCGAGGACCTTCGAGAACGTCTTCGACACGACGACGTTCGGATGTGTCGGAAGCGACGGCAGGATGGTGCGGCCCGCGAAGTCGCTGTATGCCTCGTCCACGAGCACGAGCGTCTCCGGATACGCCTTCGCGACGGCGAGGATCACATCGAACTCGATCTCGTTGCCAGTGGGGTTGTTCGGCGTCGTGAAGACGACGATCTCGGGCTGATGGCGCTCCATGGCGCGCAGCGCCTGCTCGCGCTTCACGATGTAGGGCCAGCCGATGCGCTCGCTCACCGGCGTGCCGCCGGCAATGGTCGTGAGCCTCTCGTGCATCGAGTACGTCGGCTGGAACAGCAGCGTCTTTCGGCCGTGTCCGCCGAACACGATGAAGGCCGAGAGCAGCGTGTCGTTGCTGCCGTTGCCGATGACGATCTGGTCTGGGGTGACGCCGTATCGCTCGGCCAGCACGGCGCGCAGGTCCGCCCCCGCGGTCGGATAGCGGTTGAGGAGTACCGCGTTCAGCTCATCCGGGGTCAGCCACTGCGAAGCGGGGTTCGGCTCGGCCCACTCGTTCGCCGCCAGGCGCACGTCCGCCTTCACCGCGGGCGCGGTGCGATACGGCGGGAAGCCCGCGAGGTCATCGCGCGGCCGCGGCATCTTCGCCATCAGCTCATAGCCTGCCAGACATTCACATCAGGCGGCGTCGCGGGGACTTCGCGAGGACCCGCGCGGTCATCACGCCGGCGCCGACGGCGAGTATGCCCAGCGCGATCAGGA
Organism: Candidatus Acidiferrales bacterium; assembly: GCA_035631715.1. Taxonomy (GTDB): domain Bacteria; phylum Chloroflexota; class Limnocylindria; order P2-11E; family P2-11E; genus CF-39. The sequence continues at coordinate 1,159 of DASQIF010000238.1, read as the reverse complement.
GCTTGGTGCGTCCGTCGTTCGGCCGCTCGGGCTTATGGCCACCGTCGTCATCATCGAAGGGACCGCGGCCCGAGGAGCCGCCACCGCCGGCGATCTGCGGCGCGACGTCGGCTGTTTCGCGGTTCCGACGATCGCGATGAGTGCGATGGGTCCGGGAGTGCCGTGAGGTGCGTGTCGGTGTCGTCTTCGTGCGCTCGCCCATGGCGGAATCCTAGGACTGACCGGGCCGCGAATGGGATAATCAAGCGGTCACTGGGGAGTGGCCAAGTGGTAAGGCATCTGACTCTGGATCAGACAATCGGAGGTTCGAATCCTCCCTCCCCAGCAGGATCCGATCGCCGTTAGCCGGTCTTGTGCGAGCGTGGCCAGATTCGTCGGAAAACTGAAGCTACCCAGCCCTCAACGATTTGGATGACGAACTCCGTCGGCGGGGGGAACGTCGGATCAACGGTGCCCCGGAAGACCCGGTAGCCATAGACAACGAAGTGATTCCGAACACCACGCCACTGAAAACTAGAGCTACGACTGTGGCTTGGTGGCGACTGAGAAGACCCGCAATGATGGTTGCCGGTCCAACAAGGACTAACACCGACCCGACCCAGATCTGCCGCGCGCTCATGTCTTCTCCTGGCTGCCGCAAGCGTAGACCCCGGTCAATGGGCAACAAGACGCGGGTGCTGCGAAACGGCAGGGTGCTGTGAACGGGGCAGAGTTGTCATTCCGTCTACGAGCCGTGCGAGGTCATGGACGGACCCTGACTCGCGAGCAGCGAAGGGCCCTACGTTCGTAGGCGTAGCCCTCGGAGTTCCTGCTCTCGAACAATCTCCCCATGGACTCCCCTCGCCTGACCCCACGCGAGCGTGACGTGCTCGCCGGCGTCCTCGCTGGGAAAGAGAACCGCGTCATCGCCGATGAGCTCGGCGTCTCCGAGCAGTCGGTCAAAGAGCACGTGTCGGCGCTCCTCGACAAGTTCAACGTCAACAATCGCGCCGGCCTCACCGAGGCGGCGCTTCGCCTCGAGTTCACCGGATCGCTCGCCGTCGACCGCAACTGGGTGAAGCAGTTCTTCCTGGGGTCGGAGGTCCCGATCTCCGTCCTGCGCGGCCCGGACCTCCGCTACGAGACTGTGAACGAATCGTTCCGGCGCGCGGTCGGCGAC
>DASQIF010000237.1:0-5798 GCA_035631715.1 Candidatus Acidiferrales bacterium | reverse complement strand
AGCGCGTTGCGCGCGACGAGCTCGCCGATCGACGCGTCGTACAGGCGCGTGCCATGCCCGCGACGGCGCGCCTCCGGTACGACCCAGAGGTCGAACCGGTACCGATCGGGATGGAAACGACCCGGAAGGTGCGTCGCCTCGACCCCACCGATGATCCGCCCGCCCTCGTCGATCACGTAGCGCTTTCGGAAGTACGTCGCGAAGTCGAAGGTCTCGTCACCGTGCCGCATCTCGGCGACGGAGAACGGGTACTCCGGGTAGCAGGCGTTGACCCCGGCGATGTAGCCCTCGTAGTCGGCCGGCGTGAAGACGCGCGGCATCGCCGACGTTACGGACGTCATGAAGGTGCCTCGGTGAGCGCGAGCGACAGCTGGTTCTCGACCGCGCGCATGTATTTCACCGTGCCGAAGTCGTGGCGATGGAGCGGCGTGAGCCCAAGGTCGTGGAGCGCGGTGCGGTGGTCGATCGACGGATACCCGGCGTTGTGTTCCCAGCCGTAGCCCGGGTACTTGCGCGCGAGGCTCGCCATGAGGCGATCGCGCGTGACCTTCGCGACGATGGACGCGGCCGCGATCGCGAAGCTCTTCGTGTCGCCCTTCACGATCTCGGTGTGGCGCCCCGGCGCGAACGCCGGGTCGAGGATCCGGCGGCCATCAACGAGGACCCAGTCGTACTCGCCGATCTGCCGGAGCGCGCGCGTCATCGCGACGTGGCTCGCGTGATAGATGTTCAGCCGGTGGATCTCGCTCACCGACGCGGCGCCCACGCCGACTCGGACCACGCGTTCGCGGATCAGCGGCACGAGCTCCTCGCGCTGCTGTCGCGTGAGCATCTTGGAGTCCTTCACCGCGCGGATGAGCTTGGTGTCCGGCTGGACCATGACCGCTGCGGCGACGACCGGACCGGCGAGCGCGGCCATACCGACCTCGTCGACGCCGACGACGCGCAGCAGCCCGCGCGACCAGAGGTCTTTCTCGAACTTGAGCGTCGGCATGCGTCTAGTTTGACGTGAGGCCGAGCGGATCGGTGCGGGGACGCTCGCTAGGAGCGGCGCTTCTCCCGAAGGGTGGCTGCCTTGCCCACGCGCTCGCGCAGGAAGTAGAGGGCGGCGCGGCGGGCGTGACCGTGACGCGTGACCTCGATCTTCTCGACGCGCGGCGAGTGCACGAGGAAGGTGCGCTCCACGCCGACGCCGGAGGCGATCCGGCGGACGGTGATCTGCTCGTCCATGCCGCCGTTGCGGACCCGCAGCACCGTGCCCTCGAATTTCTGGAGCCGCTCGCGGTTCCCCTCGACGACGCGCACGGAGACGGCCACGGTGTCACCAGGCCGGATCTCTGGGAGATCGGTCTTCTGTCCCTCGGAGGCAAGCGTCTTCAAGACGTCGTTCATCGGCATGGTGATGGCAGTCACGGAGTCTACGCAGGATAACAGAAGGACGCGTCGCTAGCGCTTCGTGCGCTTCAGCCGATCGAGGATCGTGACGTGCGAGACACCGAAGTGCGACGCCAGCTGTCGGACCGTCAGCCCGGTCGCGCGCAGACGCGCGACCTCGCTCGCGGTCGGTCCCTGCGGCACGCTCCGCGAAGCCCGAAGGCGCACCCCCGCGGCCTTGAGGCGAGCACGCACCGTCGCCGGCGAGATGCCGAATCGCGCCGCGATGCGGTACGACCCCACGCCCGACCGGTATGCCGCCACCAGCTCCGCGTCCTTCGTCTCGCGCTTCGCGGGTGCTTTCGGCAGGCGCGCCCGCTCGGCCGGCGTGAGCTTGGCCTCATCCAGCAGGTCGGGGCGTCGGGCCGCGGTCCGCTTGATCGACTCGGTGCGCCGCCATTTCGCGATCACGGCGTGATCGCCAGAGGTCAGCACCGCCGGGACGCGCCGGCCTTCGAACTCCGGCGGACGCGTGTACTGCGCGCCCTCGAGCAGACCGTCCGAGTGCGACTCCTGATCCAGCGACGCCGCGTCGATGACGCCGGGGACGAGACGTGTCACCGCGTCGATCACGACCATGGCGGCGAGCTCTCCGCCGGTGAGCACGAAGTCCCCGATCGAGAGCTCTTCGTCCACGTCCGACTCGATCACGCGCTCGTCGACGCCCTCGTAATGACCGCAGACGAGCACGAGATGCGGCTTCGCGGCGAGACGCCGCGCCGCGGCATGGTCGAACACCGGACCCTGCGCGGAGAGCAGGACGATGTGCCCGTCATCGCCCTTCACCGCGCGGATGGCCCGTGCGAGCGGCTCGGGCTTCATCACCATCCCCGCGCCGCCTCCGTAGGGCGCGTCGTCGACGACATGGTGCCGGTCGCTCGTCCATGAGCGGATGTCGTGCACACCAAGCTTCAGCCTCCCGGCCTCACGCGCGCGCGAGACGATGCTCTCCGCGAACGGGCTGTCGAACATCTTGGGGAAGAGCGTCAGCACGTCGATGGCGAGCGCGCGCGTCACCCCAGCGCCTCCTGGGGTCGGAGGACGATGCGCCGCGCGTCCAGATCGACCGATCGCACCACGGTGTCGATCATCGGGTGCAGCGTCTCGTTCCCGGCGGCGTCGGCGACGACGAGCACGTCGTGCGGACCGGCGCGTAGGAGGTCGCGCACCACCCCCATCTCCTTACCTTCCTCGGTCACGGCCACGAGCCCGACGAGATCCGCCCAGAGGTACGCGCCTTTGGTCGCGCGTCGCGACTCGTCTCGCGGGACGCGCAGAAAGCGGTCGCGCAGCTCGGCCGCGGCCTCTCGCGTGTCGTAGCCGGCGAAGTGAATGACGCGCGACGTCGGGTCGCCCCGAACGCTGACGATGGTGAGCGGGCCGACGCCGTCGCACTCGAGGATCGCGCCCTTCTGGAATCGGGAGGCGACATCGGTCCGCGGCTCGACGCGCACCTCGCCGTGGAGGCCGTGTGGTGCGTGGATCTGGCCGACGACGAGCGCGTCGTCGCTGTCAGTCGATCTCGAGGTTGACCTTGGTGCCATCGCGCGTCGCCATCACCTTCACGAGCGCGCGGAGCGCCTTGGCGATGCGGCCACCGCGGCCGATGACCTTGCCCACGTCGTTCTCGGCGACCTGCAGGTGCAGCTTCACGAAATCGCCGTCGAGCTCCTCGGTCACAACGACGGACTCGGGCGCGTCCACGAGGTTCTTCGCGACGTACTCGACGAAGGCCCTCTTGTCGGACGCGCCGTCGGTCTGCGGTGCGCCGCTCATCGGACGGCGGGCGGGACCTCGGCATCGGGCAGTCCGCTGCGGACGAGGAGCATGCGCGCGGTCGCGGTCGGGCGAGCGCCATTCTGGATCCAGTGGCGCGCGCGGTCGGCGTTGACCACGAGGTCGACGGGCTCGGTACGGGGGTTGTAGTGACCGATCGACTCGATGAACCTGCCGTTGCGCGGCGCGCGAGAGTCGGCGATCACGACGCGATACGTCGGAGCCTTCGTCTTTCCCACGCGGCGCAGGCGAATGTGAACAGCCAACTCTTCGGTGATCCTCCTGGAAATAGCTCGCGGGCGGGTGTTGAACCAAAAGTCTACAGGAAGTGGGTCAGCGGCCGCCTTCGGCTCTCCTCACGGCGCGGATGTATCGGACCTGAGCGGTCTGCACCCAGACGGCCTCCTGGTTGCGCTCGAAACGCACCCAGCCGCCGCCTTGCATCTTCTGACCGACGCTCGCGATGGCCTCCTCGACGATGATCGTGTCGTCCTTCGCGAACGTGATGACAGTCTCTTCGGCCACACCAGCACCTCCTCGCTGCGCTCGACTCTACAGGCGCGGCATCCCCGGGATCCGCGGAAGGCGACCGCTCTTTGCGAGGCCACCCATCTGCTTCATCAGCTTCTGCATCTCGGCGAACTGCTTGATGAGCGCGTTCACGTCCGAGACCGTCGTCCCAGACCCACTGGCGATGCGTCGCCGGCGCGATCCGTTGATGATCGTCGGGTCGACGCGCTCGGCGCGCGTCATCGACGAGATGATCGCCTCGATCCGCTTCATCTCGGCCTCGGCCTGCGGGCCCTCGGGGAGCTGCTTCGCGAGGCCGCCCATGCCCGGGACCATCTTCAAGAGGTCGCCGATCGGACCCATCTTCTTGACCTGCTGCAGCGTGGCGTAGAAGTCCTCGAACGTGAACCGCGCCTCCATGAACTTCTTCGCCTGCGCCTCGGCGGTCTTCTGATCCACCGCCTCCTGCGCTCGCTCGACGAGCGTGAGGACGTCGCCCATGCCGAGGATCCGCTGCGCGAGCCGGTCGGGATGGAAGACCTCGAGCGCGTCCAGCTTCTCACCGACGCCGAGGAGCTTGACCGGCACTCCCGTCGCGGCGCGGATCGAGAGGCTCGCGCCGCCGCGCGCGTCGCTGTCCACCTTCGTGAGGACGAGACCGGTGATGGGCAGCCGTGCCTTGAACGCGCTCGCGGCTTCAACGGCGTCCTGGCCGGTCATCGCGTCGACGACGAGCAGGACCTCGTCGGGATGCGCCGCGGCCACCACGCCCTCGACCTCCTGCATCATCGCGTCGTCGATGTGCAGCCGGCCGGCGGTGTCGACGATCACGGTGTCGCGAGACTCCGACGGCGCCGACGCGATCGCCGCGGCCACATCGGCCGAGACGCGTGATGCGTCGACCGCCGTCACCGGGATCCCGAGCTGCTTGCCGAGCGCCTTCAGCTGATCGATCGCGGCGGGTCGATGGACGTCCGCCGCGACGAGCAGCGGGTGCCGGCCCTGCTTGCGCAGCGTGTTCGCGAGCTTCCCTGCGGTGGTCGTCTTGCCGGAGCCTTGCAGCCCCACGAGGAGGATGACCGTCGGCGGTCGTTCGGCCCGCGCGAGCGGTGTCGCCGCGCCACCCAGCATCTCCACGAGCGCGTCGTGCACGATCTTCACGACCTGCTGCGCGCCGGTGATGGACTCGAGCACCTTCTCCCCGAGCGCGCGCTCGCGCACCGTCGCGACCAGCTGCCGCACGACCTTGAGGTTCACGTCGGCCTCGAGCAGCGCGACGCGGACGTCCCGCAGCGCCTCCTCGAGGTCGGCCTCGGTGACGCGCGCGCGACCGCGCAGGCGCTCGAAGGTCGTGTTCAGGCGATCGGAGAGCTGTTCGAACATCGGTCCCTACAGGCTAAGTCGCGAGCGCGACTAGGGTCTCGCGCCGTCGATGCCGATCGCGCGCACGACGGCCGGGAACTCCAACGCCTCGACCTGCTGCGACCACAGGTAGCCCTGACCGATATCGCACCCGAGCTCAAGGGACCGGTCGCGCAGCGCGACGGTCTCGACGCCCTCGACCACGGTCGGCGCGCCGATCGCCTTCGCGAACGCGACGGCCGCGGTGATGACCGCGTCGTCGTACGGCCGTCCGGCGTGCACCCCGAACATGACCGGGATCTTCACGACGTCGAATGGCGCGTCGCGGAGCCAGCCGAAATGCAGCGAGCCTTCGCCGAAGTCGTCGAGCGCCACGCGGATGCCGGCGTCGCGGAACTCCTGCAGCCGCCCGCACATCGCCGGGTCGTAGACCCCCTCGGGCTGGGTCTCGACCTCGAAGCGGCCCGGTTCGATCCCGGCGGCCGCGCACTCACGCAGGATGTCGTCGATGAGCTCGCGGCCGATCGATCCCGGCCACGCGTTCACGGAGTAGCGCGGCACGTCCAGCCCGTCGTCGTGCCAGCGCGCGACCTGCCGCGTCGCCGTCCGCACTATGAAGCGCATGAAGTCGGGCGCGAGGCCGCTTGGCGGGACGTCGTTCACGAACGGCACGGCGTGCAGCCGGCCGCGCTCGGGAGGCTGCCAGCGGATAGCGC
>DASQIF010000236.1:0-4033 GCA_035631715.1 Candidatus Acidiferrales bacterium | reverse complement strand
TGCTGCGGTCGGCCTTGTCGCTGGCGAGCATGACGAGGTACTCGGTCCACGGCGGGCTCTTGATGCCGCCCTACTTGCCCTCGAAGTCCTTTGGACGAGTGATGCCTGACCCCTTCTTCACGGCGAGGGCGCGCGCTCCGCGTTGTGTCATCAGGTCGATGACCTTCAGCGGGATCCCGTCGTTGATGTAGTTGACCGGGGCTGCGGCATCGCTGACGCTGCCGGCCTGGTACTGGCCCGCGCCGATGAGGCGGATACCGGTCGAGTCGGTCGTGAAGTCCCACGAGAAGTCGAGGCCCTGCTCCTTGTAATACCCGAGCTCTCGCGCGATGACCACGGGAAGGTCCGCGCCGGCCGAGATCGTGAACCCGAAGAGCCACTTGAACGGGATCAGGGCCTTCGGCGCGGCCGACCCCGAGGCGCCAGCGCTGGGCGTCGCGGTGGTGGTGGCCGCCGGCGCGCAGCTCGCGAGAGCCACCGCCGCCGCACCCTTGAGGAAGGTCCGTCGCGCGATCTTCGTCGACATCGTCACACCACCTGCAGCGCGAGATTTCGGTACTCGTCCATGCGCACGGTCTGTCCCGGGTGCACGAGCATCGTCGTGTCGGGGGCTTCGATGACCGCCGGCCCGACCACGCGCTCGCCCGGGCGAAGCGCGTCGCGGTCATAGATCGGCGTGAGCTCGAAGCCCTTCTTGTCGCGGAAATACACCGGACGCTTGCCGCGCGTCGCCTTGGCGTCGCCCTCCGCGAGCTTCTCTTTCGCGAGGCGCAGCGCCTGACCCTTCGCCGCGACGCGCACCTCGAAGCTCATCGCCTCGATCGGCGCGTTCTTGTTCGTCGTCCCCTTCCCGTAGCGCGACTCATACCGCTCGTGGAAGCGGTCGGCCATCGCGACCGCCGAGGCGGCGTCGTACTCGCCGCCGGGCACAGGGACGCTGACGTCGTGGACTTGCCCCTTGTACTTCATGTCCACGGACCGAAGCATCGAGACCTGGCCCGTGCCATCGGTGATCGCGCCGGCGCGACGCAGCTGCTCGATCGCGTCCGTCTCGAGGCGCACGAAGACGTCGCGCACCGCGTTCGCGTCGAACGGTCCGACCATCGGCGAGGATGCCTTGTTCACGACCATCATGTCGCTCGTGCCGATGGCGAGCGCTGAGAACTCCGAGGCGTAGGTCGGCACGATGACCGCCTTCACGCCGACGTCGCGCGCATAGGCGCCGACGTGCAGCGGCCCTGCGCCACCGATGGCGAAGAGCGCGAAGTTGCGCGGGTCGAGGCCGCGGCCGATCGTCACCCGACGCACGAGGTCGGCCATGCGTGCGTCGAGGATGTCGATGATGCCCATCGCGGCTTCCTCGACCGAGAGGCCGAGCGGCTCCGCCACCCGAGCGCGGACCGCCTTCTCGGCGAGCGTCTTGTCGAGCTTCCACGTGCCGCCAAGGAAATAGGACGGGTCGATGCGACCGAGCACGACATTGGCGTCGGTCACCGTCGCCTCCGTCCCGCCCTTGCCGTAACACGCCGGACCCGGATCCGCACCCGCGCTCTGCGGCCCCACCTTGAGGAAGCCGGCCTTGTCGATCCAGGCAATACTGCCGCCGCCCGATCCGATGGAGACGACATCGATCATCGGGAAGTTCACGTGGTACTTGTCGAAGAGCGGCTCGCGCGCGTACTCCGGCTGGCCGTCGACGACGAGGCCGACGTCGAACGACGTGCCGCCGACGTCCGTGGTGAGCACGTTGTGATAGCCGAGGATGCTGCCGAGGTTCCGTGCGCCGATGACGCCGCCGGCCGGGCCCGACGCGAGCAGATAGGCGGCGCGGCTGCGCGCGTCCTCGGCGCGGGTCACGCCGCCGTTGCTCAGCATGACCATGAGCTCGTTCCGGAAGCCCGCCTTGCGCAGCCGATCGGCGAGCGCGGCGATGTATCCGTCGACGCGCTTGCTGAGATAGGCGTTCACCATGGTCGACGCGGTGCGCTCGTACTCGCCGAGCACCGGGCTCACCTCGCTCGAGATGCTGACCGCGACCCTCGGATACGCCGCGCGGACCACGTCGCGCGCGCGGCGCTCGTGCGCCGGGTTCATGAACGACCAGATGAGGCTGATGGCGATCGCTTCGCACCCCGCGTCGACGAGCTCGCCGGCGAGACGCCGGACCTCGGCCTCGTCCAGCTTCACGAGGGCCGCGCCCTTGTGGTCGACGCGCTCGTTCAGCCCGCGGATGAGCTTGGGCGGGACGATGCCCGGGACGGCCTTGTCGTGGAGCAGGAAGTCGTGGATCTGATCCTCGTCGAGGCCGGCGATCTTCTGCTTGATGCTGCCCATGAAGAGCGCGTCCTCGTGGCCGCGCGTCGTGAGGATCCCGGTGCGCGATCCGGTGTGCGTGAGGAGCGCGTTCGTCGCGACGGTGGTGCCGTGCCCGAAACGCGTGGTCTGCGCGAGCACCTGCTCCGCGGTCATGCCGAGCGCCTTCGCGGCGCGCGCGACGCTATCCATGACGCCCTGCGAGAAGTCCGGTGGCGTCGACGCGGCCTTCGCGGCGGTGACGTTGCCGGCGTCGTCGACGATGACGCAGTCGGTGAACGTGCCGCCCGTGTCCACCCCGATGCGATAGCTCGTCACGGACGCATCTCCACGTCGTGCAGGACCGGCTCGTCCTTGAGGCAAATCTCGGTCTCCAGGCGACGGAGGCAGCCCGGGCAGTAGAACTGGCGGAACACGAAGCGCTGGGCGACGTCGAACTGGTTCACGTACGGCCCGGCTTCCTTGATCCAGCCCTCCTCCAGGAGCGTCCCGCTTTTGAAGTTGCTCTTCGCGTCGGTCAGGACCCAGCCGCACCGGCACTGAATGCCCGCATCAGTAACGTGCATGAACTCGTTGAGCGCCTTGCCCTTCGGCATTTGGGCGAGCATTCCCTTCACGGCGCCGTCCACCGGCTTCGCGCGCTCGCGGCGCCGCGCCAGCGCTTCGTCCCGCGCCTTCGCGGTCGCGGCCGCGTCCAGCGTGTCCTTCTTCTCGTCCACCACGACGCCGTACATCGACTTCGCGCCGGCGGCCGAGACGACGCCATTCCGCACGTCCTCGAGCACGCGCTCGGGCTCGCGGTCGAGCGGATCGCCGTAGCCGCCGCCGGACTGCGTGCGCACCTGATAGACGTCGTCGTGGTCGAGGTACGACACCGCGATGACCTTCTGGATGTCCCAGTCGCCGGAGAGCGCCGCGAGGTCCTGGGGCACCTCGCCGTTCGCCATGCGCCGGCGCACGTCGGTCTTGCGCTTGATGATGAATTGGTTCGTCTGGCTCGGGCCGCCGCCGGCGATGCCCGCGGACTCCGGCCACTCCGATCCCGAGGTGTGCATGATCTTCGTCGGGATGCGCTCGGTGTCGTGCACGACGTAGCAGAGCGTGCAGCCCACGCCGCCGCGGAACATCCCGCCGCCGCCGGAGTCCGCCTGGTGCCGGCGGAAGAGGTACAGGATCGGGTACTGGAACTCGTAGGCCTCGGCGTTCGGCGCGACCTCGTAGATCGAGCCGACGTAGCCGCCGGTGTCCACGCCGTCCTTCCGCGCGCGGGCGCCGCCGCCGCCGAAGTACGTGTCCAGCACGGTCGCGCCGAAGGGCTGCCCACGCTGGTCGACGCCGAAGAGCTCCTCGGTGGTGAGGCTGCCGACCCAGTTCGCCATGGCGCGCTCGCGATATCTGTCCGACGCCGCGAGGAGCTTGCCCAGCGAGTTGTCCGCGAGGTTGATGACCGACTGCGTCGCGCTGGTGGTGGCCTTGGACACGCCGCCGGGCCACGCGACGTGGACGATGGTGCCGGGGTCGGACACGATCTTCACCGCGCGCGCCACACCCGCCGGCACCCACGGCATGTCCCAGCACAGGTACGTCATCACGCAGCAGATGACGTCGGAGACCGTCGCGTGGATCGGGTTATTGATCACCGCGGGGGCCTGGGGCGACGATCCGCGGAAGTCGAAGGTGAGCGTGTCGTCCTGTTTGGTCATCGCGCACACGGCTGTGT
>DASQIF010000235.1:0-20530 GCA_035631715.1 Candidatus Acidiferrales bacterium | reverse complement strand
CGGACCATCGTGCTCGATGGCTTCAGCAAGACGTTCGCGATGACCGGCTGGCGCCTCGGCTACGGCGCGTTCCCGAAGCCGCTGGTGGAACCGGTCGCGAAGCTCGTCACGAACTCCGTCTCGTGCACCGCCACCTTCACGCAGCGTGCGGGGATCGTCGCGATGGATCAGCGTCCGCCCGAGGTCCCCGAGATGGTGAAGCAGTTCCGCGCACGCCGCGACGCGATCGTTGCCGGGCTCAACCGGGTCGACGGCATCACCTGCCGCACGCCGCAGGGCGCCTTCTACGTGTTCCCGAACATCACGCGCCTTGGCCTCGGCAACGCCGCGACGGTCGCGAGCCGCGTGCTGCAGGAGGCCGGCGTCGCGTGTCTCGCGGGCACCGCGTTCGGCCCGGTCGGCGAAGGACATCTCCGGATCTCGTACGCGAACTCGCTGGAGAACCTCGAGCTCGCGGTCGAGCGCATCGGTGCGTGGGTCCGTTCGGCGCGGCCCGCGCCCGTCCACTAGACGCAAAGACGGTCCCGATACCTACCGACCGGTAGGTCAGTTCCCCCTAGACGCCGATGCCGTCGACGACAAGGCTGACGAGGTCGGTGGCCAGCTGCTCCGCGGTTCGCCCCCCTGGAAGCGGATCGCGTCCGGTCCAAGGGTCGAGGAGGTTCAGCAGCGCCTGCGTGGCGAAGGCGGTGTCGAGCTGCCGCAGCTCGCCCGACTCGACGCCCTCGTCGAGGATCTGCTGGAGCGGCGAGAAGAAGTGACGGAAGAAAGCGCTGCGGGCCTGGCTGTTCTGGTCGACGGTGAGGGTCACGCCGCCGTCGCGAAGCAGGCGCGGACCGCTGCAGTGGGCCGAGAGGAGGTACGAGAGCGCGCTGACGAGGCGCTCGCGGGCCCGCCCGCCACGGCGCGCCGCGGTCCGAAGTGCCGAGCCGTGTTCCTCCAGCACGCTGCAGACGACGGCCGTGAACAGCGCGCTCTTGTCCGGGAAGTAGTAGTAGACGGTCGGCTTCGTGACCGCCGCGTCGCGCGCGATGTCCTCCACCGACGCGCCATGCACGCCGCGCTCGCCCCAGAGCCGATCGGCTGACTGGAGCAGTCGCTCACGCGTGGAGGACCGATTGGATGGCTGCTTTTCGCGACCCATGGCGGCATTCTACCTACCGGTCAGTAGCCCTGGCGGCTCGCCTGCGCCCTGAATCGGACGCGGGCCCACGCACGGCCGCCGCCCGTCGACCAGCACTGACTCGAATGCGCCGCTCGGCGCACTCGGCGCGATCCTCGTCACCCTGCGCACGAGTGGCGACTCGCTCGCTGTCATGAAAGTGATGGGCGTTTTCTACCGCGCGTTGACGTCACAGGACTAACGCATTGAGGTTCAAACAATTGAGCGCATTCCGTTACGGCGCGAGCGCACGCGCGGAAAACGCGCGTTACGTGCGCCCGCAGCCGTGGACCGGAGCCTGCCTGCGGTCCGCTCCAGCGGCCCACACGAAGGGGCCGACAGAAGGAGCGAGAGAGTGCGCACGTATCAGAAGGTCCTCGGCACCTTGGCGGGTGTCGTTCTCCTCTTCCACGCCGGCACCTTCGTGTCGCTGGCTGGTGAGCACGGCAACCCGAGCAAGCACAATGCACCGCCGCCGAAGGCGGCGACCAACGCGAAGACGTCGACGACGGCGAAGACTTCCGACAGCGCCTCGGTATCAGCCTCAGCCAACGCCTCCGCGTCGATCAACGCAAAGGCGTCAGAGAGCGCGAAGGCTTCTGACAATGCGAAGGCCTCCGATAACTCAAAAGCGTCCGCCAACGCGAAGGCGTCGGAGAGCGCGAAGGTCTCCGATAACGCGAAGGCCAAGACCGATGAAAAGGCGAACGCGAGCGCGAACGCCGGTGCGAATGCCGGTGGGAACGCTGGCGGGAACGGCAACGCCCAGAACAACGCCGGCGCGCCGGCATCGATGACCGGCACCGGATCCAAGTCCAAGGGTGGTGGGACGAAGACCGGCACAGGCTCGAAGTCCAAGGGCGGTGGGTCCGCCACGGGCACCGGCTCGCAGTCGAAGAACAAGAGCGCGGCGAGCGCGGCCGCCACGGCCGGCAGCGTCGCATCGGCGCCGGGCGCGACCGACAACACCGGCAGTGTCTCGGAGCACGGCCAGGAGACGGGCACGCCACCCGGCAACAACGGCAACGGTGAGGGCAACGGCGGCGGGCAGGGCACCACAGGGCAGCCTGCCTCGATGACCGGCACTGGCTCGAAGTCCAAGGGTGGCGGGTCGAAGACCGGCACGGGCTCGAAGTCAAAGGGCGGCGGGTCCGCCACGGGCGCCAGCGCCGCGAGCGCCGCAGGTACGAACGCCGGGACCGCCGGCAGCGCGGCATCGGCGCAAGGCGCGAGTGACAACACCGGAAGCGTCTCGGAGCACGGCCAGGTGGTCACGCCTCCGGCGACGCTCGCCGCAGCGATCACGACCGCACAGGGCGTGAGTGGCCAGCTCACGGCGTCGATCGGCGCCGCGCAGCAGCTCCTCGCCTCTGGACAGCTCACGGCTGCGCAGCAGGCGGCGCTGAGCGCCGCACTGCAGGCCGCGATGAACGCCGAAGCGCAGCTTCAGGCGAGCCTCACCGCAGCGCAGAACGCGCTGACTTCGCTGAACAACGCGATCGCGTCGGGCAACGCCGCGCAGATCGCGGCTGCTGAGATCGCGGCGCAGTCCGCGGTCGCGAACCTCAACGCCGCCGCGGCGGCGGCCCTAGCGGCGAACGCGCAGCTCGGCGCGCAGATCTCCGCGAGTGGCGCGGCAACGACAACGACCACGACCAACGCGGGCGAGAACGCCCGCGAGAATTCGACCGCGACGACCACGAATGCCACCACGACCACGGCGGCGACCGCGAACACGGCCGCGGCGCCTGGCGCGCAGGGCTTCGTGAACGTCCCGACGAGCCAGGGCTCGGCCGCGACCAGCGCGGGCACCACACAGAGCGCTGGTGCGCAGGGTGCCATGGCTGGGACCGTCGGCACGTCTGGCTCTGGCGGAGCACAAGCGGCCGGCGCGCAGGGCGTCTCGAACCTGCCGTCGACCAGCACTGACTCGAACGCGCCGCTTGGCGCACTCGGCGCGATCCTCGTGGCCTTCGGAGCGTTCCTGCTCCGTCGGCCCGGACGTCAAACGCGCTAGGTCCAACGGCCCGACCCAGCGGGCCTAGCTTGCGCAGGGAAGAGGGGCTCCGAAAGGAGCTCCTCTTCCTTTGTCCGCAAGCGCCGCCGCGGCGTGGCACTACCCGTGCACGCTCGTCCGCTGGTGGCTCAAGAGATCGTCGACGAAGAGGCAATCCCAGAAGGTCGCGAGGACACCGATCCACGCTGGGCGCTGAAACGCGGACAGGAGATCGACGAGAGTCTCGTCGTCATCGACGCGCTCGGGACGGGATCGCGCTACGAGGTCTACCGCGCCTGGGATCGTTCGCTCTTCTGCGAGGTGGCGGTGAAGGTCATCCGCCCGCATCGCGTGAACGACGACCGCGCTATCGAGGGCTTCGAGCGCGAGACCGCGATCGGCGCGCGCCTCGCGCATCCGAACGTCGTGCGACTGCTGCGCTGGACGCCGCGACCGCCGCGGCCGTACCTGGTGATGGAGTACGTGAACGCGCCCACGCTCGGCCGCCACCTGAACACCGAAGGCGCCGTGAGCGTCCCCGAGACGTGTCTGCTCGGGATCCGCATGGCGTCCGCGCTGCACCACATGCACACCCTCGGCGTGCTCCATCTCGACGTGAAGCCGGAGAACGTCACGATGGGCGACCCGCCGAAGCTCCTCGACCTCAGCCTCGCGCACAGCTTCTCCGGGACGATGCATCTGCGCCACGCCATCGGCACGCAGCCGTACATGGCACCGGAGCAATGCGACCACGGCGTCGTGTCGGCGCAGACCGACCTCTTCGGCCTCGGCGCGACGATGTACGAGGGCGTGTCCGCGATGCGGCCGTTCGCCGAGGGTGACCCTGATTCGGAAGTGCGGACCGAGCGCTACCCGCAGCTCGAGCTCGACGCGCCGCCGGTCGAGGAGGTCGAGAGCGTCCCGCCGGGACTCGCGCGCGTCATCAACTCGTGCCTGCACCGCGATCCGGCGCGTCGGCCGCGCTCGGCGATCGACATCGCGCTCGCGCTGCAGAGCGTGCTCGAGGGCTTCGCGCTTAAGGATCTGTACCCCTGGCCGAAAGGACTGAAGGTCCGCCCTTCATAGCGGCGGATACAGACGCCAGGATCGACCCAGCCTCTATCGTTCAGCAGTAGTGGAGCAGGCTCCCCAAGAGCGTCGCCTCGTCACCGTCCTCTTCGCCGATTTCGCGGGTTTCACCCAGCTCGCGGATCAAATGGACCCCGAAGAGCTCCAGGTGCTGGTCTCGGGCATCTTCGAGGACCTCGCCGAGGAGGCGGTGCACCACGACGGCACCATCGAAAAGTTCATCGGAGACGCGGTCTTCGTGATCTTCGGCGCGCCCGTCGCGCACGAGGACGACCCGCAGCGCGCGCTCCGCACCGCGCTCGGCATGCAGCGCGTGTTCGCCGACCACGCGACGCGGGTCAAGAAGGAGCGCGGCATCGAGTTCGGGCTGCGCATCGGCATCCACACCGGCATGGTCGTCGCGGGATCCGTGCGCAGCGTGGCCGAGTACGGGGTCATGGGCGATACGGTGAACACCGCGCAGCGCATCCAGGGCGCCGCGGGCCCCGGCGAGATCTACGTCTCGCAGGTCACCTTCCGCATGACCAACCGCGAGTTCTCGTTCCGCGAAGTGGGGCCGATCGAGCTGAAGGGCAAGGAGAAGCCGGTCCTCGTGTACGCGCTCACCGCCGAGCGCACCGAGGTGCGCAACGCCATCGACGTCGCGGCGCCCCTCGTCGGACGGTGGATGGAGCTCTCGCGCCTCGATCTGGCGTTCCAGTCCTCGCGCCTGGGGCACACCGAGGTCGTCCTCATCGCGGGCGAGCCGGGCATCGGCAAGAGCCGCCTGCTGTCCGAGTTCACCGGCCTCGCGACCGCCGCGGAGGACGGCGCCGGGAGCGGCGACGCGCCGCGCGTGCTGCGGTGGACGTTCTCGCGCGTGAACCAGCGCTCGTACGCCGGCTTCATCGAGCCGCTCCTGGTCGAGCTCAAGATCGATCCAACGTCGCCTGACGCATCCACCGCGCTCGCCGAACGCCTGGAGGAGCTCGGCTTCGCGAACCCGCTGATGGTGACTCCCACGCTCGCGCAGTTCCTCCATCTTCCGGGCGCGCCCGAGCCGGCCGCGGACTCGGAGGAGTGGAAGCGTCAGATGTTCATCGCGGTGTACGACGTGATCGCGTCGCTCGGGCGCCAGCGGCCGCTCCTGTACATCCTCGAGGACCTGCACTTCGCCGACGCCGCCTCGCTCGACCTGCTCTGGTTCCTCACCTCGCGCGCCTCGCGCGTGCCGATCCTCTTCCTGCTCGCGCAGCGCATGGGGCCGGGCACGCCGGAGCCGCACCCGTCGCGCGCGAACTTCACGCAGCTCGTCCTCGAGCCGCTGTCGGACGAGGAAGCGGCGCGCATCGTCGAGGCGACCTTCGACTGGATGCCCGACGAGCTCCGCGACCGCATCGTGCAGCGCGCCGGCGGCAACCCGTTCTTCATCGAGGAGTCGCTGCGGTCGCTCGTGGAATCCGGCGCGGTGCAGCGCGACGAGCTCGGCGAGTGGCGCCTCCGCGACCGGCCGTCGGTCCTCGAGGTACCCGCCACGCTCCACGCCGTCGTCGCGGCGCGCATCGACCGGCTGCCGCCGAACGCGCGCGAATGCATCCAGCTCGCCTCGGTGATCGGGCAGCGCTTCGGCGACCGCGTGCTCCGCGAGGCGGGCGGCACGCGGCTGGCGGACTCCGTCGATCACCTGATCGCGGCGGACCTCGTGCTCGAGGCCGCGCCCGGCGAGCGCCGCGAGGGCCGTTACCGCTTCAAGCACGCTGTGGTGCAGGAGGTCGCGTACAACACGCTCCTCGTGCGCCGGCGCGCCGAGCTGCACCGCCGGGTCGCGACGGCGTATGAGACGGTCATGGGCGACAACGAGCTTCGCGACTTCTATCCCGCGCTGGCGCACCACTATCTGCTCGGCGACGTGCCCGACAAGGCCGTCGAGTACGCATGGAAGGCGGCGCAGCGCGCGACGGCGATCCACGCGTACGTCGAGGCGCTGCGTTTCGCGGAGCAGGCCCTCGAGCTGTACGAAAGCCTCCACCGCGTCGACCAGGCCGCCGACGCGCTCTACCTCATCGCGCGCATCCGGCGCTTCCGCGGCGAGAACGACGGCGCGCTCGCGGCGTACGAGCGCGCCCTGCAGCTCCTCGAGGAGCGCGACCCGAACGCGCCCGCGGTGGGCACGGTCATCGCGCACATGGCCGAGCTCTGCACGCGCTGGGAGGCGAAGCACGCCGACCTTCCCGGCCTGATCGAGCGCGGGCTCCGCATCGTCGGCGACAAGCGCGACCGCGACCGCGTGCGCCTTCTCGCGGCCAAGTCGTTCATGGTCCGCAAGGGGCCGAAGGTCACGGACGCCGACTGGGAGGGCGCGCTCGCGATCGCGAAGGAGGCGCTCGCGATCGCCGAAGAGCTGGGCGTTCTGCGCGAGGTCAGCCTGTGCCTCGACGCGGTCGGATACGCCTACGGCGAGCTGGGCAACTTCCGCGAGTCGTACGCGCACAATATGCGGCGGCTGCCGATCGCGAAGTCCTTGCAGGACAGCGACGAGCTCATCGACGCGCACACGATGGTGGCCGTCGCGTCGATCGTCCTTGGCAATTTCCAAGAGGTCCTCGACAACGCGGTCGCCGCGTCGGAGATCGCGACCGAGACCGATAAGCCGCGTCTCGGCGCGAGCGCGCTGCAGATCGAGACGCTCGCGCACCTGCTCGCCGGCGATTTCCGCGGGACGATCGACGCCGCGGCGCGCCGCGAGCGGATCATCCCCGCGGTGCGCGGGCAGAACGCGCTCGCCTTCGCCGCGGCCGCGGCGGCCGCGATGATGCTGCCCGAGGAGAAGACCATGCGCGAGCGGATGGTCGAGCTCGAGGCCAGCACGATCGAGATCGCGGCCTGTGACTTCTTGTCGGCGGTGTACGGCATGCGCGAGGCCGAGTCCGCGTACCGCGCGATACGCAGCGCGGGCTATCCGAAGGGCAGCGTCGACGTCGTGCTCATCGGGCCGATCGGCGTCCTCGCCGCCGCGCGCTGGCGCATCGACGATCCGGTGTTCAAGGCCCGCGTGGAGGCCGCGGTCGAGCGCAGCGGGCACGCGCGCGGTCGCGCGCTGCTGCTGCACGCCGAGGGCATCACCGCGCAGAAGGCCGGGGAGCACACCAAGGCCGCGAAGCTCCTCTTCGACGCGGTGCAGGCGTTCGCGACGCTGCGGCTCGACTACGAGCGCGCCGTCGCGCTCGCGGACCTCGCGCGCTCGCTGCGCGAGACGGGTCGCCGCGATCAGGCCGGCGAGTTCTGCGACGAGGCCAAGGCGATCGCCGAGCGTCTCGGCGCGATCGCGCTGCGCAACGCGATCGATCAGGTCGCGGTGACCGCCTGAGCTTCGACCGCCGCGCGCTCCTCGAGGCGAACGCGCTCGCGTACGCGAAGGTCGCCGTCGCGAACGTCCGGCGCGAGTACCCGACCGCGGTCTCCTACCAGCTCGCCGGCCCCGGGCCGCTGGTGCCGCCGCGCGAGCTGCATCCCGCGTTCTACGGATCCTTCGACTGGCATTCGTGCGTCGAGATGCACTGGGTCCTGGTGCGCCTCCTCCGTCTCCTTCCGAACATCGCGGCCGCCGCTGAGATGCGCGCCGCGCTCGACGAGGACCTCACCGCCGAGAAGGTCGGCGTCGAGGCCCGCTATATCGACGAGCACCGCGGCTTCGAGCGTCCGTACGGTTGGGGCTGGGCGCTGCGGCTCGTCGAGGAGCTGACCGGGTGGGATGACACGGACGGCGCCCGTTGGCGCGCGAACATCGGCCCGCTCGGCGACGCGATCCGGGCTCGCTTCGTCGAGTGGCTGCCCCGCCAGACGTACCCGCTGCGTATCGGTCTGCACGGCAACAGCGCGTTCGGGCTGCTCCTCGCGCTCGACGACGCCCGCCGCGCGGGCGAGCTCTTCAGCGCGATGCGCGCCGCGGCGCTGCGGTGGTTCGAGCGCGATGCCGAGTACCCGGCGGCCTGGGAGCCCTCGGGCGCCGATTTCCTCTCACCGGCGCTCACCGAGGCGGCGCTCATGCGCGAGCTGCTCGAAGGGCGCGAGTTCGTGTCGTGGTTCGCGCGTTTCCTGCCCACGCTGCCGGCGTCGCTGCTCGAGCCGGCGATCATCAGCGACCCGACCGACGGCCAGATCGCGCACCTGCACGGTCTCAACCTGAGCCGCGCGTACTGCATGCGACGCGTCGCCGAGGTGCTGCCGGCGAGCGACGCGCGTCGAGCGCAGCTCGATGCCTCCGTCGAGCGCCACGCGGCGGCGTCTCTCTCGGCGGCGGTCGGGAGCCACTACACGGTGGAGCACTGGCTCGCGGCCTACGCGCTGCTGCTACTGAGCTAGCTGAGCGCGCGGCGCAGCGCGCTCCGCGCCGCGTGATAGCCGCACATGCCGTGCACGCCGCCGCCCGGAGGCGTCGCAGCGCTGCACAGATAGATGTCGCGCGCGCTCGTCGCGTACGGGTCGAGCGAGATCCGCGGACGCATGAGCAGCTGCACACCGGCGTGCGATCCGTTCGAGATGTCACCCCCGAGGTCGTTCGCGTTCGCCCGTTCGACGTCGGCCGGCGCCGAGACGTGGCGCCCGAGCACGCGCTCGCGGAATCCGGGCGCGAAGCGCTCGAGCTGCGACTCGATGCGCGTCGTCATGTCCGTCGTCGAGCCGTTCGGCACGTGGCAGTACGCCCAGACCGTGTGCTTCCCCGCCGGCGCGCGCGTGTCGTCGAAGAGGCTCTGCTGACCGACGAGCACGAACGGGCGCTCCGGCGCCTCACCCCGCCACACGGCGCGCTCGGACGCCGCGAGCTCAGCGAACGTCCCACCGAGGTGCACCGTGCCGGCCCGCGCGCAGTCCGCGGCGCGCCAGGGGATCGGTCCGTCGATTGCGTAGTCGACTTTGAACACACCGGGTCCGCGACGGTAGCGACGGAGCGCGCGGCGGTATCCATCGGAGAGGCGATCGCCGGCGATGAGATCGAGCGCCGCGGGAGACGTGTCGAAGAGGTACGCGCGCGAGGTCGGCAGGTCGGCGAGCTGCTGCACGCGATGGCCGCTCACGATGACGCCGCCGAGCGAGCGCAGATAGGACGCGAGCGCGTCGGCGATGGCCTGCGATCCGCCGCGCGCCGCGGGCCAGCCCACGGCGTGCGCGGCGACGCCGAGGAGGAGCGCGGCTGACGCCGAGAGCGGATGCTCGAGCGGCAGGAAGGCATGCAACGCGATCCCGCCGAGGAGCGCGCGCGCGCGTTCGCCGTGGAAGCGCGACAGCAGCGCTTTCGCGGGACGGATGGCGTCGAGGCCGAACCGGGCGAGCAGGAGCGGATGGCGCGGCAGGTGCACGACCGGGCCGAGCACCTCGACCATCAGCGCGTACCACGACCCGACGAGCGGGGTCATGAGCCGCGCGTAGGCCGGGCCGTCGTCACCGAGCGATCGCGCGGTGTCGTCGATCGAGCGTTCGAGCAGCACCGCGGTGCCGTCGTCGAGCGGATGCGCGAGCGGCGCGGACGGATGCACGAGCTGCAGCCCGTGCGTCTTCAGCGGTGCGCCGAGCATGAACGGCGACGCCGCGGCCATCGGGTGGAACGCGGAGCAGACGTCGTGGACGAAGCCGGGAAGCGTTAACGCCGCGGAGCGCGCGCCCCCACCGATGGTGTCGTTCGCCTCGTAAACGGACACGGTGCGGCCCGCACGCGCGATCTGGATCGCCGCGGCCAGGCCGTTGGGGCCCGAGCCGACGACGACGGCATCAGGCACGCGGGGCGAGGTATCGGTCGAACCACTCCGTCGCGCGGCGCAGTGAGTCGATCAGGTTCTCGCGCGTGCGGAAGCCGTGACCCTCACCTTCGTAGATGTGCTCCTCGAACGTCTTGTTGCCTTTGCGCAGCGCGTCGATCATGAGCTGCGCTTCCGAGCGCGGCACACGCGGGTCGTTGGCGCCCTGCAGCAGGAGCAGCGGCGCCCTGATCTTCGCGACGTGCGTCAGAGGCGAGCGGTCGCGGTACAGATCCGGGACCTTCGTCGGATCGCCGAGCTCCCGCTCGAGGTAGTCCTTCAGATCGCCGCGCGTCGTCTCCCAGAGCGTCTTCCACGAGACGACGCCCACGATCGACACACCTGCGGCCCACACCTCGGGCGCCTGCGTCAGGACCATGAGCGTCATGAACCCGCCGTAGCTCCCGCCGTACACGCCGATGCGCTTCGGATCGGCGATGCCCTGCTTCGCGAGCCACTCCGCACCGAGCACGACATCGCGCAGATCCTTGCCACCCCAGTCGCCCCGGTTGAGCTCCTGGTACTCGCGTCCGTAGCCGGTCGAGCCTCGGATGTTCGGCGCGAGCACGACGTATCCGCTGTTCGCGAGCCACTGCGCTGCGCGATCCCACTGATGGAGATGCTGCGCGGTCGGCCCGCCATGGACGTACATGACCGCGGGCGGCTTACCGGCGCCGCGCACGGCCTCCGCGTAGGGCACATACAGGAGCGCCGGGATCTCGCGGCCGTCGGCGCCCTTGTAGCGGACGTGCGCGGGCTCGACGAGCGTCCCCGGATCGACCGTGCCGGGCAGCGAACGCGTGAGGCGCCGCGGCGTGACCATGCGTTCGCGGGTCACGAAGACGTCGGTGGGCTCGCGCGCGCTGCTGTACAGGTACGCGATGAGATCGGAATCGGGTCCGACGCGCGCCGAGTAATGCACGCCCGCGCGGTCGGCGACCGGATGGGTCGCGTGCGACGCGGTGAAGACGCGGCGCAGCGACAGCTCGGCATCCTCGTTGTGCGTGTACACGAGACCGCGCGCGTCGGGGCGCCAGGCGGCCTCGCTCTCGTCGTGGATGTTCTCGGTGAGCCGCTCGATCTTCCGGACCGCGTCCTTGTCGAGACTGGCGATGACGACCTCGTTCCGGCCGCGAAGGTCGCTGGTGAACGCGAGCTGCGTGCCGTCGGGCGAGAAGCTCGCGTCGGTCGAGGCGCCGTCCTTGCCGCCGCGCGTGTCGAGGCGCGTCGCCGTCCCGCCGGCCGCGGGCACGATGAACAGGTCCGCGTTCGTGCGCACCGCCTCGCGGCGCGACCAGAACACCAGGCGCAGACCATCGGGCGACCAGCGCGGCTGATAGTCGTCGTGCACACCGTCGCTCAGCTGGCGCTTCGCGCCGGTGGCGACGTCGATCGTGAAGATCTTGAAGTTCTTGCCGTTCGCGTTCGATGTGTAGGCGATGCGCGAGCCGTCGGGCGACCACGCGATCTGGAAGTGCACGGCCTTCGGCTCGTTGGTGAGGTTGCGCTCGTGCTCGCCCTCGCGGTCGACGAGCCAGAGGTCGAAGCGCTCGTCGCCGCCGTGGTCGCGTAGGAACGCGACCTGCGCGCCGTCCGGCGACCAGCGCGGCGAGACGCTGCGCTCCCTGGCGTCGGTGAGCTGGAAGATGCGGTCGCCCTCGATCGGCGCGCTGTAGATCTCGAACGTGCCCGTCTTGCTCCACGCGAAGGCGACCTCGCGCGCGTCCGGCGACAGATCGATGCCGCCCCAGATGAAGTCGACGTACGGCGTCCCGGCGATGTCCTCGATCGCGACGCGGTGAAAGCGCTCGCCGATCGAGACCGGCTTGTGCGCACCCTCCGCGGGCACGATGTCCGCGGCCGGGTTCGCGATCGTCGTCGGCGGGCTCTCGGTCCCGGGCGCGTTCCAGTCTTCGGCGAACGGCTGCGGCCGCTTCCCGTCGCGCGCCGCCGGCGGGGGCGTCCCGCCGCCCGCGGACGCGGTCGCGCTCGTCGCGATCGGCCGCTTCGCCTGGTCGATGCGCCCCTCCCGTGAGACGACGAGCGTGGTCTGGCCCATCCCGGCCTCGCGCGGCGAGGTGTCCTCGCTCGGCACGATCTTGTCGTTGTGGACCATCTTGTCCTCGAGTCGCCCGCGGTACGCGCGGTCCCACGGCGGCGGGAGGAGGATCGTGAACTGCTTGCTCGGCTTCGGCAGGTCGCGCTGCAGCAGCAGGAGCGTGTCCTTTCCGGCGTTCCACATCGGCGACCGATTGGCCGACAGCACCGCCGTGAACTCGAGGGACTCGAGCTGCTTCGCGGCGGGTGATGCGAGATCGAGGTCGCCGCAGATGAGGACGTTGCCCGCCTTGCGCACGAGCACGACCGTCGCGCCCTCGCCGCGCTGTTTCACGCGGACGGCGCGCACGTCGGGCCGGAGCATCTCGTCGTCGGACAGCACCACGTCGGCGCCACCGGGGATGACCGACACGTCGTCGGCGTGCGCCGCGATGCGGACGCCCAGCGCCTCGCGATAGCGATGCGCCTCCTTCGCGCGCGCGGCATTCGTCGCGAGGAGGAGCGCGGTGCGCCCGGTGCCCTCGATGAGCCGAAGCGGGCGCGCGCCGAACTGAGGGATGTCGATGAGGAGATTGCCGCGCGCCGCGTCGTAGACGATGTACTGCCGCTCGTTCTCGAGAGGCTCGAACAGCTCGAAGATCCCGGAGCGAAGCTGATGGATGTCCATCGATCAGGCCCGCGTATCGTACCGGTCGGCGTGTGTCTCCGCCGCGAGCTTCGCCTCGCGCGGGTCGCGCGTGTTCAGGATCAGCGAGTTCGCGGACTGGCTCGCGTACCGCAGCTCGAACGATCCGTCCGCCGCCGGCACGATGAAGTACCAGGAGTTGTTCCGCGCCAGCGCCTGCTCGATGGCGACGCCGTCGGCGCGCACGAGCGAGGTCCACTGCAGCGGCTCGCGCGTCGTCGCTTCCGTCACCTCGCGAGCTCCGGCAGCACGATCATCGCGCCGGCGCGCACCAGGCCGCGCTTCCGCTCGATGGTCTCGATCGCGCGCGCGGTGCGCTCCTCGTCCCAGTCGAAGAGACGGCCGACCTGCTTCACGGTGACGCCGCCGGTCAGCTCGAGCAGGCGCGCGAGAACGACGGCGCTCGCCTCGGTCGAGGAGTGCCTCTCGGCCGCTTTCACCGTCTCGGGATAGCGGCGCACGAAGAGGTCGTAGGTGTAGTTGTAGTCGTCGCTGCGCTCGCCGACGGCCTTCACGCGCGCGACGTACATGAGTCGCTGGAGGTCCTCGATGGCGCGCTCGAGGTCGCCGCGGCCCTCCTTCGACTCGATCCCAAGATCGGCCCGCATCCGCTTCTTCTGCGTCTCCCCGCGATGCGCGAGGTATTCGACGACGCGGCGCGCGAGATCGGAGAGCCGCCCGGCGCGCACGTCGTCGATGTGATCGTCGGTCTCACCCGCGCGGCCGAACGTAGCGTAGAAGAGCGGCAGCATCTTCATCGAGACGAACGTCGGCTTCTTCACGAGCAGCTTGCCGTAGTACAGCTTCTTCGCCTCGGCCAGCTCGTCCTTCCACGGCCACATCCACTCCCACTTCTTGCTGTCGTCGCTCGTGGAGAGGTGATCGAAGCACGCCGGGATCGGGTATGAGGACTCGCCGGTGAAGGCGAAGCAGAAGCCGAGCGCGTCCACCAGCGCGACGAGCTGCGCGGCGTTGCGCACGCGATGCGTCTTCTCCACTTTGGCGCGATGCGCCTCGAGCGCGTCGTCGATGGACGCGGCACGCACGGCCATCAGGAGAAGAACATCGCGACGAGACCGGCGAGGATCGCCCACTGCATGCCCCGTGTGGAGGCGCGGTGCATCTTCGCGAACTCGATGCGGGCCGGAGCGCTCTCGGGAAGGTCGTCCCAGGCCGGCGTCTGCCTGCGGATCGCGCGCGCCACCGGGCTCGCCCACGCGCTGGCGTACAGCACGCCGATGCACACGATCGCCAGCGCGATCCAGCGGACGATGAGGCGCCCCTCGATCTCGCCGGTGATCTCGAAACCGACGCGCAGCGCGCTCGTCACGACGAGGAGGATGACGCAGAGGATCGCGAGGCCGTCCCACCGCGCGAGCACCGCGCCGAAGATGGAACCGGCTTCCCCACGCGACCGCACGCTGCGAAATATGGCCGGCGCCGTCGCGGAGCCGAGCACGATGCCGCCGCCGACGATGAGCGCGAGCGCGAGGTGGTAGATGAAAAGGACGATGTCGAAGTAGAGGCTCTCCACCCCGTCGAACGTATCAGGTGGCCGCGTCGAGGACCGGGAGCGTGTCCCAGCGCAGCAGCTGCCTCCGGATCGGCCAGAGCCGCGTGCCGGCACGGCTCGTGAGCGCGCCGGTCGGGGCGACGGTCAGGGTGACGTCGTCGACGTGGACCGCGACCGATCGGACCAGGTCGCGCTCGCTGTCGACGTCGTAGTCGAGCTTCGCGGGTGAGCGCCTGCGGCGCGCGATGAACACCTCGAAGCCGTCGGGCACGACGCGCTGGAGCGCGGAGCGCACCGCCGGCTCGACCAGGGTCACGCCGTTCGCATCGGCGAGCAGCAGCGCCGTCTTGATCGACCAGCGCGCGATGGTGGCGCGATCGGGCGCCGGGATCGGCCCGGTCCGCGGCCGTGTGAACGCGGCCCGCCGGAACGACTGCTCGAGCGTGCTCATCCAGCCCGCGTTGCACTCGCCGCAGACGGTCGCGATGGCGCGACGCGGGCCGGCGCTGCCGACGCGCTGCGTGAGCCACCGCGCGAAGACGTGCTCGCGCGTGAGCGCTAGGTCCTCGCGCTGGCAGATCGCGCACTTCATGCGCCTATGGTCGACGCGGCCGGATGCACAGAAAGGGAATTCCGAGCGTGAGGCTCGGTTTAGACTGGACGTCCAAGGGAGCTCGAAGAGTGCCGACGTATCGCGACTACTTCGCGGAGCTGAAGAGGCGCATCGCCGAGGCGACCCCCCAGCAGGTCGCCGAGCTGCTGCGTCGCGAAGACGTGCAGCTCGCGGACGTGCGCGAGAAGGACGAGTGGAACGCCGGGTACATCCCTGGCGCCGTCCACCTCCCGAAGAGCTACCTCGAGCAGTGGGCGGAGGACCGCATCCCCGATAAGGACAAGACCACCGTCCTCTACTGCGCGGGCGGCGTGCGCTCGGCGATGGCCGCCGACACGCTCGCGAAGCTCGGATACACCAAGGTCGTCTCGATGGCCGGCGGCTTCAACCGCTGGAAGGACTCCGGGATGGCGGTCGTGACGCCGGAGTCGTTCTCGCCCGAACAGGCGCAGCGGTACAGCCGCCACCTGCTCATCCCCGAGGTCGGTGAGGCCGGGCAGCATCAGCTGCTGCGGAGCAAGGTGCTGCTCATCGGCGCCGGCGGCCTGGGCTCACCCGCCGCGTACTACCTCGCGGCCGCGGGCGTCGGCACGCTCGGCATCGTCGACTCCGACGTCGTCGATGTGACGAACCTGCAGCGACAGATCCTCCACTCGACCGAGCGCGTCGGCGAGCCGAAGGTCGAGTCCGCGAAGCGGACGCTCGAAGCGCTCAACCCCGACGTGAAGGTGATCGGCTACCAGGAGCGCCTCACGAGCGCGAACATCGACCGGATCATCGCGGACTACGACGTGGTCATCGACGGCGCCGACAACTTCCCTACTCGCTATCTCCTGAACGACGCGTCGATCAAGCACAACAAGCCGGTCGTGCACGGATCGATCTACCGCTTCGAGGGACAGCTCACTGTCTTCAAGCCGCACGAGGGTCCGTGCTACCGCTGCCTCTTCCCGACGCCGCCGCCGCCGGAGCTCGCGCCATCGTGCGCGGAGGCCGGCGTGCTCGGCGTGCTTCCGGGAGTCATCGGCACGCTTCAGGCGAACGAGGCGATCAAGCTGCTCCTTCAGATCGGCGAGCCGCTCGTGGGCCGCTACTTGTTGTTCGACGCGCTCGAGGCGGAGTTCCGTGAAGTGAAGCTGCGTCGCGATCCGGCGTGCCCGGTGTGCGGCGAGCACCCGACGATCACCGAGTACATCGACTACGAGGGCTTCTGCGCCTCACCGTCCGAGTGGCAAGCGGAGCATGCGGCGAAGGTGACCACTCCAGCGGACTAGCGGTCCTATCCTGAACGTCGTGCGCCGCACGACCGCGCTCCTGCTCGCCGCGGTCTTCATCGCGTCGTGCGCGAGTGGCACACCCGCGCCGGCGGCGTCGGGAAGCGCGAGCGCCGCGGCGGTCAAGCCGCAGATCAACGAGCAGACGCGCGGCGCGATCCAGGCCGTCCTTCAGAAGCAGCACGACACCATGGCGACCCGCGACCAGACCGCGTTCGCTTCGACCATCGACCCGGACCGTCTCGCCCTGAAGCGCTGCGCGAACGAGTCGTTCGACATCGCGACCCGCCAGGGCGTGGGCAACGTGACGCAGGTCGGGAAGATCGAGCCCTATCTCGACACGTACGTCCGCGCGTACGTCCAGGAGGGCGCGAACGGCATCCGGCGCATCTTCTTCCGGCAGACCGCCGACGGGAAATGGGTGCAGACCGAGCCGAAGGACGACGAGCTGGGCGGGGAGAAGAAGACGACCGCCGGCGACATCCAGGTCGACTACTGGGGCATCGACCAGGACGTCGTCGACGCCCTCGGAAGAGGCGCCCAGGAGGCCCAAAAACAGGTCCTTTCGAACGTCCTATCGACGAGCCGGCGCGACCCCTTCGCCATCCGCTTCTACCCGACGCGCAGCGTCTCCGGGATCCAGGGATGCACCGTCGTCGGCTTCCACCTGACCAACGTCGCCAGTGACCCCTACGTCCGGTTCTTCCGGTACTGGTTCAACAGTGACGGCAGCATCTCCGCGGCGACGATCTCGTTCATGAGCCACGAGTGGCTGCACTGGGCGCAGGACCAGTTCAGCCCGGGCATCACCGCACGCCTGCCGTGGTGGCTCGTGGAAGGATGGCCGGACTAC
Organism: Candidatus Acidiferrales bacterium; assembly: GCA_035631715.1. Taxonomy (GTDB): domain Bacteria; phylum Chloroflexota; class Limnocylindria; order P2-11E; family P2-11E; genus CF-39. The sequence continues at coordinate 3,516 of DASQIF010000235.1, read as the reverse complement.
GTCGGTCAGTCGCGCACCGCCGACCAGATCAAGTTCGTGCTCTGCCAGACGGCCACGCCGACGCTCAAGCAGCTCGAGGACGGCGCCGACCCGAACGGGCCGCCGGAGCTGGCGCCGCAGTACTACGCGTTCGCGAACACGATGGTCGAATACCAGTACGCGGCGTACGGCGGCGCCGACGGGTATCGCAAGCTGCTGCTCGCGTTCAAAGACGATGCGCGACCCAGCGTCGCCTTCCCCGCGGCGCTCGGGATCACGCCCGAGGCGTTCTACGACGGCTGGAAGACGGCCGCGAAGAAGAAATACTGCTGAGCCGCCGCGTCCAGGCCGTCGTCCTCGCGTCCCTGCTCCTCGCCTGCGTCCCGCAGCTCGGCTCGACGACGACGCCCGGACCGACCGCGACCGTCGACATCAAGCGCTCGAAGATCGACATCGCGTACAGCGCGTTCGTCGACCTCGATGTCCACCATGCGACGAGCAAGACCGCGCTCCTCGCGATGACGAAAGCCCTCAACGACGAGGCCACCGCCACCAAGGGCAAGGCCGACCTGCCGACGCTTGACTACACCGATACGGACGAGACCTCGCTCGCGGACTTCAAGAAGTTCGGCGACGCGGCGCAGGCGTGGGCGGCGCGCAATCCGCAGCTCAGCGCCGACCGCATCGCCGATGTCGCGATCGCGGCGATGATCACCGTCTCGCCCGACTGCCACACCGCGTACATCAACAAGGTCCGTCAGGTCTTCCGCTCGCGCGTGGAGAACGTCACCGGCAGCGGGCCGATGATCCCGGGCGGGGCCGCGGTCTTCGGACCGGATGCGAACAGCATGCAGGCGAAGGTCCTGCCGAACGGCGTCGCGTACATCACGTTCGGCCAGTGGGCCATCAACGGCACGTACAACGTCACCGTCCAGCTGCGCGCCGCGCTCGACAGGGCGCTGGCCGCCGGCGCGAGGTTCTGGCTGTTCGACCTGCGCGGCAACCCGGGGGGCAACGGCGCGGACCTCGTCGCCTCGTGGTTCCTGAACGGCGAGGCGACGCTGAAGACCACCGTGAAGACCGGCAACGCCGGCACGGCCACCGCCAACAAGGACGTGCGCCTGCCTGCCGCGTACCAGCTGCCTATGGTGGTCGTGCTGAACGGCCGCAGCGCCTCGGCGACCGAGGTGTTCGCGCTCTCGCTCAAGGAGAACAAGCGCGCGACGCTCGTCGGCGCGACCACCGTGGGATGCCTCGGGGCGGAGACGCCGTCGGCGATGAGCGACGGCTCGGAGATCGACGTCGCGGTCGAGGAGTACATCGGCGCGCAGACCGGGTCGGCGTTCAACAACAAGGGCGTCCCACCGGACGTCGCGGCCGACGATGCGAGCGCGGTCGACAAGGCCATCGCGATCTTGCTGGCGCAGCACTAACGCACATATGCGTGTGCGCTGGTGATTCCAGACGAAGGCACGCTCGCTCGCTTAGAGCGACCCACTCGTACTAGGACCCGCGGATGAGCCGTACGTTTCGCGTGCGAACGAGCGGCACATGTGACGCTTTTGGTACCTCTGGTGGGTTGGCGCGCGCGCAATGCGCCTCTATGGTCACTCCACGCACACGAGTACTGGATAGGGGGCATCCACGGTCGTGACAGTGATCAGCAACGTCAACGTCAAAGTCGAAGCGCTTCCTCTCGAGCAGCTCGCGCCGGTGCCCGATGTCATCGAGCGGGCCCGGACCGGCGACCGCGGCGCCTTCGCCGAGCTGTACGACACGCACTGCGACGCCGTGTACCGCTACATCCTGTACCGCGTCCGCGAGCCCTCGGACGCCGAGGATCTCTGCAGCGAGGTCTTCACCCGCGCCTTCGCGAACATCCACCGCTACCGCTGGCAGGGCAAGTCCTTCCTCGCCTGGCTCTACACCATCGCGCGCAACGCGGTGACCGACCGTCGCCGTCGCGAGCGCCCGACCGTCGACCTCGACGACGCGTACGGCGTCGCCGAGGAAGGCCCGACCGCGCACGACCGCGCCGTGCGCGGCGAGCAGGTCGACGCGCTGCGCGGCGCGGTGAAGCACCTCACCACCGAGCAGCAGGAAGTCCTCGTGCTCCGTTTCATCGAGAACATGTCGAGCCGGCAAGTGGCGCAGGTCCTGGGCAAGAACGAAGGCGCGATCCGCGCGCTTCAGTTCCGTGCATTGGGCCGGCTCCGCAAGCTGCTCGTCGCGGAAGTCGCCTAGCCCGCCGTTCGGCGGGCATTGAAACTTCCCCGATAGCGCGCCCGTAGACTCGGTAGGTGAACCCGCGGCGGCTCATGCTCGTCCTGATCCTGGGCGTCGTCGGCGTCGCCTGCTCGATCCTCCCGCCGGACCTCGCGCAGGACCTGCTGCCGCAGCAGACGCAGTACAAGACCGCGCAGGCCGCGTACGAGTTCCTCATCGACAAGCACGTCGACAAGCCGACCTCCACCAAGCTCATCCCCGGCGCGCTCGACGGCGTCGCGAACTACCTGAAGACGCAGAAGATCGCCGACGACCCGATCGTCGACCGCCCCCAGCTCACCGGCGCGGAGTTCTCGGACTTCGCGAAGCTCGCGGCGTCGCTCGACGCGGTGGTCGCGCGCTACCCCACCGCGAAGAAGGACCTCGTCGAGCGGGCCGCCACCGACGGCATGGCCCGAGTCATGAACGAGTGCCACACCTATTACCTCGATCCCGACCGCGCGAAGACCTTCAACCGCCCGCCGGCGCCCGTGTCGGGCATCGGCGTGACCATCAACCAGCCTGAGCCGAACTCGCCGATCGAGATCATCGACGTCATCCCCGGCACGCCCGCCGAACGGGCCGGCGTGCGCAAGGGCGACAAGATCATCAAGGTGAACGGCGAGGACGTGAGCGGGCTCACGACCTCCGAGGTGGCGGACAAGGTGCGCGGCCCGGCGGGCACGACGGTGACCATCACGTTCGACCGTCAGGGCACGCCGCTCGAGCTCACCATCGCGCGCGCGCAGTTCACGACGCCGCTCATCGACACGGGCACCCAGGGCAACGACATCGCGTACGTGCGCATCAAGCAGCTCATCTCGACCGTCGCGGACGACGCGGCGAACGCTCTCCGAAAGCAGCCGAACGCCAAGGGCGTGATCCTCGACCTGCGCGACGACCCGGGCGGGGAGCTCTCGACGGCCGTGGACGTGGGCAGCATGTTCATCAAGAGCGGTGCGCTCGTGTTCCAGACCGGCCGCGACGGCAACAAGACCCCGATCGACGTGAACCCGCGCCGCTACCTCGGCGAGAACGTCCCGCTCGTGGTGCTCGTGAACAAGAACTCCGCCTCGGGGTCGGAGATCATCGCCGCGGGTGTGCGCTCGAGCGGCGCCGGCACGGTGATGGGCACCCAGACCGCCGGCTGCGTCGGCTCAGGCCAGCCGCACGACCTCCCCGACGGCGGCCTCATCCTGGTGACGCTCACCAAGATGCAGGACGCGAAGACCGGCGAGGACCTCAACGGGCCGGGTAAGGGCGTCGTCCCGG
>DASQIF010000234.1:0-7830 GCA_035631715.1 Candidatus Acidiferrales bacterium | reverse complement strand
TGCCGGTGCTGCGCGGCGACCGCATCGTCGGGAGCGTGGACCCGAAGGTCGATCGCGAGCGAGGCGTGCTCGTCGTCAACCGACTGGTCACGGAGAAGGGCGCGCCGCTGCGCGCGATCCGCGGAGCGGTGAGCGAGCTCGCGGACTTCGTGGGCGCGACGAAAGTGGAGTGGCCTACGCGGTAGCGGCGCGCTCGTACCACTCGAGGACGCGCAGCGCGCGCAGCGTGTTCCACCGGCTGGGTCGGCCGTCGCCGTCCTCGAGCGCGAAGTGGACGGCGCCGCGGTAGGAGTTCTCGAGGAGCCACGTGCCGTCGGGCTGTCGCTTCGACCGCACCAGCTCGATCGCTTCGGCGATCCGCGGATCGGGACGCTCGCCCGTCGCGCGGAGGTAGTCGAGCGCGCGCAACACGTCGTAATGCCACCGGAACGGATACGAGAACTGGAGGAACTCTGGGTCGACGATCTCGCCGGTGGTCTTGCGCCGCATGAGCTTTCGCTCGAGCAGGTACTCCTCGCCCCCCCGCCTCGCCGCCGCGACATCCGTGGACCCGCCCTTCGTTCGCTCGTATTCGAGCAGCCCATCAAGCACGTCGATCGTGGACCCGAAGGAGGAGACGACAGAGTTGTTCGGGGCTTCGCAGTTCCATCCACCGTCGGGGAGCTGCTCGCCGATGACCCGGTCCACGATGCCGTCGACGCTCTCGCCGAAGTACGCGCCGATCGCGACGGTCCGGCCGTTGATGCACGGCTCGACCTCGCCGTCGAAGAAGCGCTGGCCCGCGTGCTCCCAGCGGCAACCGTCGCGGACCGCGGCCACGGCCCGGCATACGCGCTCGTCGCGCGGGTCGACGCCGAACTCGTAGAGCAGCTGCAGCGTCGGGAGCGTGGAGGTCCACGGCTGGCCCACGGTCTTCATGTCCGCCCACTTGAAATCGCCGGGGAAACACGCGCCCCCGGCCCACTGCCCGTCCTCGCCCTGGAGCGCCAGGAGCCTTTCGCCCCAGCCTTCATGCGCGATGCGGGCACGCTCGTTCGCGACGACGTCGGCGGAGGCGTGCGTGAGGTCGCGCAGCACCTGGTAGCGGACCGCTGGATCCGAATCGAGGAGCCAGTCCATGACGTTCACGCTGGCTCCTCCCAACTGTGGAGATGGGGGAGGGTCGAACTCCCCGTCCAAGGCCCTTGATCTGATCGCTTCTACGAGCGTGTCTGGCGATTTGTTTGTCTCGAGGTCCCGAGCGCTCACCAGCGGGCTCTCGATCCCTCCAGACCGGTTGTCTTAGACCCGCTCACCGATCGATCGGCGGGCCGCACCTCCGCGTTTACGTCTTCCCGGCCCGCGGAGGGGAGACCGGGAAAACGCTCACTGTTTAGGCAGCGAGTGCGTAAGACGTGTTGCCAGTTGTCTGGCTGCCGCTCTGATTAACGAGGGTGAAGCGACATCCTCGGCTCGCGACGGTCAGCTCGCCTGCCCTGTCGAAACCACGCATCCCCGTGGCCTCTACTAGAGGCACGTCAATGGTAACGAGAAGGCTCGTGCTCCTGTTCCCCCTCGCGCTCCTCGCGGCGTGCGCGAGCCCGCGCGCAGCGGCCACCGCACCCGCTCGGTCGGCCACCGCTACCGTTCCTCCCATCGCCGCCACGATCGCGCCGTCTCCCACCGCGGTCGTCGCGGCCGTCCGCTACGTCGCGGTGGGCGCGTCGGACACGGTCGGCGTGGGCGCGAGCGATCCGGCGACCGGCTCGTGGCCGGCGCGTGTGGCGGCGCTGCTGCCGCCCGGCGCGGCGTACGTGAACATCGGCGTCTCGGGCTCGGTCGCGACGCAGGCGAAGGATCAGCAGCTGCCGGCCGCGGTCGCGCAGCGTCCGACGGTCGTGTCGGTCTGGCTCGCGGTGAACGACATGAACGCCAGCGTGACGCCGGCCGTCTATCGGGATGCGCTCACCGCGATCGTCGACGGGCTCGTCACGCGAACCGATGCGAAGGTCTTCGTCGGCAACGTCCCCGACCTCCGCGGCGTACCGGCGTACAAGGACGTCGACAAGACGCAGCTCGCGGCGCAGATCTCCGCGTACAACGCCACGATCGCGTCGGTCGTCGCGAGCCGCGCCGGCCGCGCGTATCTGGTGGATCTCTTCACCGGCAGCGCGCCGCTGGTCTCGACGATCACGGTCTCCGGCGACGGCTTCCATCCGTCGGACGAGGGCTACAAGCTCATCGCCGATCGCTTCGCGAACGCGATGCGGGCCGCGGGCGTGCCGCTCCGCTAGGACGCGCGGGCCACCACGGCCTCCGGGCGCGGCTCGCGCACGACGCCGGAGAGGATGATCGCGCCGCCGACCATGAAGGCGAGGCCGATGAACAGCACGATCCGCGGCTCGAACGCGGCGAGCAGCGCCGAGGCCGCGAACGGTGCGAGCGTCCCGCGGATCCCGAGGAGGAGCGACTGCGCCGCGGTGTATTCCGTGATGCGATCGGGCGGCGCCAGCTCCACCACGTTCGTGTAATACGTGAGCTCGCCGCTCGCCTGCGTGATACCGCCGATCACGGCGATCGGGAGCAACAGCCAGTAGGTCGGCGCGACGATGTACCCGATGGGCATGAGCAGGACGAGCACCGTGCCGATCATCGTCTGCCGCAGTGACGAGCCGCGATCGATGAGCCGCCCGACGACGACGTACGCGAAGACCATCGTCGCGGATTGCACCGCCGACAGGATGCCGACGAACGTGTTTGGCGCGTCGAACTGGTCGACGAGCATGATCGGATACACGGCGAAGTTCATCAGGTTGCCCCAGCCGAACACCGCGAACGCCAGCAGCAGCTGCCGATAGCGGCGGTCGGCCCACACGTCCCGCACGATGATGTGCGGCTGTCGGCGCACGACCTCGCGTCCATCGCTCTCGTGTTTGATGCGGAAGAAAGCCAGCGATCCGGGGAGCGCGAGGATCGCCGCGAACGCGAAGACCCACTGCGCCTGCACCGTGTCGATGAGCACGCCGGCGACGGCGGCCGACGCGATGCCCGCGACCGACGCACCGACGCGGACCTTGCCCATGATGTAGCCGCGGTCGCTGTCGGGATAGATGCCCTGCATGAGGTTCGTGTACACGGCGACGTTCGAGACCGTGATCATCCAGAAGAGCACCGTCGTGAGCGACAGCAGGAGCGGCGTGGTCGCGACGAGCACGCCCGCAATGAACACCACGCGAGCCAGGCTCGAGGTGCCGGCCACGACCGGTACCGGGCGGAAGCGCGCCAGGACCAGCGTGAAGAACGGGGACAGCATGTGTCCGACGAAGGGCGCGCCGACCACGATCGCCACGTCGGTCGCACTGCCGCCCATGCGGCGGACGACGACCGGCATGAACGTCACGAGCACGGACACGAACGTGCCCGCGCAAACGGCGCTGAAGAGGTCGATCTGGAAGTTCTGCCGCACGCGCGACGGCAGCCAATTGGCCGGAGTCACTGCGTGACCTTAACGAGCGTCGGAGGAGGGTGTCACCCGTGCGCTCGGCGGACAGACGCCCAGGCGGTGTTAGCGGTCAGGGCGCGGGCGATAGCCCCCCGGTCGTGGGCCGCCGAGCGTGCGACGCGGTCCCGCGCCGTAGCGTCCGCCGCCGTAGCCGCCGCCACCGGGGCGCCGGAACCCACCGGCCGGCGGCCGGAACGGCCCGCGCGCGCCGGGCGCGGTCGACGAGATGACGACGCGCCGGTTCGGCTCGACGCCGACGGACTCAGTCTTGAGCCCCGGCTGTCCCTGGACGGCGAGGTGCACGACGCGGCGCTCGTACGCGAGCATCGGCTCGAGCGTCACCGCGCTGCCGGTGGCGCGCACGCGTGACGCGACGCGCTCCGCCATCTCGCGGAGCTGCTCCTCGCGCCTGAGGCGATAGCCCTCGATGTCCACGGCCACGTGGACGGAACGGCCGACCTTCTTCGAGGTGATCGCGCTCACGCCCTGCTGCAGCGCGACGAGGTTCTCACCGCCGCGGCCGATCAGGACGCCGAGATCGTTGCCCTGGACCTCGAGGCCTTCGCTGCGCGTGCCCTCGGCCAGCGCGACCTCGGCCTCGACGGCCATGCTCGCGAGGAGCTCGCGCAGCACCGTCGCGCCGAGCGCGAGGTCCTCCGCGAATGCGGGTGGCGCCTCGTCCTCCTCGCGGTGCGCCTCGCGCGGCGCCGCGGGACGGCGCGGGACCTCGGCCTCGTCCTGGGGGGTCTCCTCTATCTCGGGCTGGGCCTCCTCTTGATAGGAGAGGAGCACGCGCGCGTCCTCGCCGCCCATGCCGAGCACGTTGGCGGGCTTGCCCTTCTCGAGCACTTCGATGTCGACATCGGTGCGCTTTCGCCCGAGCGCGCGCAGCCCGCGCTCGATCGCCTCCTCGACGGTGCGACCCGTGAACTCCTCACCGCGTAACGGACTCATCGCTTCCCCCTCCGACGGCCGCGCCGCCGCGTCTCGCCGGGCACGATATCGACGCTTTCGTCGTCTTGCTCTGATGCGCCGTTCCCGCGCGCCTCGGCCTTCTCAAGATCCGCGCGCCCCTCCTGGATCAGCTCGCGCGTCTCCTTGCGCATCTGACGATCCGCCGGCGACGGGATGTTCCGCAGGAACGGCAGGTACTTCGGCAGCTGACCCCAGCCGCTCACGAAGTATTGCTGCACGATCTGGAACGTGGTCGTCGCGATCCAGTAGACCGTGAGACCGGCCGGAAACGACGCGCCGAGCACGACCGTCATGAGCGGGAACGTGTAGGCCATTGACTGGAACATGCGCGTGTTCGGGTCGGCGTTCGCGGGCTGCTTCACCGGCATCGCCATGACCGACGCGACGAGTTGCGCCAGACCGGCGACGACCGGAAGGATGTACAGCGGGTCACGCTCATGCAGCCCGTTCAGCCATGGCAGCCAGTGCGCGGCCGTGTCGAGAACGCCGCCGTCCGGGATAGGGTTCGGCAGCCACGAGAAGAGGATCTGCGCCGCCTCGTCGTGCGTGAGCGATGTCACGCAGCTCGCGCCGATCGAGTGGCCGAGGCCACATCCGAGCTGAACGATGGCCGCATAGAGCGCGAACAGCAGTGGAAGCTGCAGCACGAGAGGCACGCATCCCGCCGCTGGATTCACGCCCTTCTCTTTGTAGAGCTTCATCTGCTCTTCGGCGAAGCGCTGGCGGTCCTTGTACTTCTTCTTGAGCTCCTCCATGGCCGGTCCGAGCTCCTGCATCGCGCGCTGTGAGCGGATCTGCGTGCGGTACAGCGGGTACACCGCAAGACGGATGCAGATCGTGAGGATGACGATGGCAAGCCCGAAGTCGTGTGCGATCCCGTACGCGAGCACGGCGAGCGCCATGAGCGGATGTACGAGGAGGCCATCCCAGATCGGTTCGAGGAACGGCATTTAGCGGGGCACCGGGTCATACCCGCCGCGGCTGAAGGGATGGCACGACAACAGGCGTCTTGTGGCGAGGAGACCGCCGCGCACGACGCCGTGCCGCTCGACAGCTTCCATGGCGTACTCCGAGCAGGTCGGTGTGTAACGACAGGCTGGCGGCATGCCGGGGCTGATGGTCCGCTTGTAGAAGCGCAGCGCCGAGAGGACGAGCCCCTTCATGCGCCCGCCTCGCGCAGGACGCTCTGCGCGTCGGACGCGAGCGTGGCGAATGATGTCGATACCGCTTCCGGTCTCACAGTCACGAGGATATCGACCGCTGATGAACCGGATGTGGAGAGCTCGCGACGAAATGCTTCGCGGACCCGGCGGCGCGCACGACTACGCACCACCGCCGAGCCGATCGTGCGCGGGGCGGTCACGGCGATTCGCGTCATGGGCTCACCGGATCGACGCACCCGCGCGTTGAACGCGGCGCGGCGGAGCGATCGGCCCTCGGATCGGACCGCCGCGATATCGCGGGAACGCCGCAGACGCGCGGCGCGCATCACGAAGGCTCTCGTCAGGCGATGGTGATGCGCTTGCGACCGCGCGCGCGACGCGCGGCGAGCACCTTGCGGCCGCCGGTCGTCTTCATCCGCGCGCGAAAACCATGCACTCGCGCGCGACGACGCTTCTTCGGCTGATACGTGCGCTTCACGATCGAGTCCCTTCTCCCCGGAAAGCGTTGTGATGAATGGAAATCAAGTGATCAGGGCGTGTGTGTCTCGCTCAGTGTATAGGGCCGCACGTGTGAGCGCTCGTCGCATGGTTGCCCGGTCATTCGATGCGGTGCTACTGTTCGTCGGCTTCCAGCGGGCGGACTTGCACTCGTCTTCCATTCGGTGTGGTGATCCTCGCGTCGCGTCATTTGTGTGGGGAGCGTCGTCGTGTTCGAGCGGAGAGAAGGCGAGCCGTTGAACCTCAAGGCACTCTGGTCGGCCGCCCTCGGCGAAATGCAGGTCGCGCTCACCAAAGGCAACTACGACACCTGGTTCAAGGACACCGCGATCGTCTCCGAAGAGGACGATGTCTTCATGATCGGCGTTCCGAACGCCTTCGCGCGCGAGTGGCTCGAAAGTAAGTACCGCCAGCAGGTCCGGGAGACGCTCCAGCGGCTGCTCTCGCGCACCGTCGACGTGCGTTTCGTGAACCTCACCTCGGCCTCGGTGCGTTACGACCGCTCCGCACCGACGAGCTCCGCGCAGAGCACGCCGGCGGCTCAGGAAATGGCCCTGGAACGGGGTCGCGAGACCGCCGTCGGTCAGCTTCTGAACGCGCGCTACACCTTCTCGAACTTCGTCGTCGGCTCGAACAACCGCTTGGCGCACGCCGCGGCACTGTCGGTGGCCGAGCGGCCGGGGCACTCGTACAACCCGCTCTTCATCTACGGCGGATCCGGGCTCGGCAAGACGCATCTCATGCACGCCATCGGGCACGCGGTCATCGGCCGCCACCCGAAGAAGCGCGTCGCGTACGCGACGAGCGAGAAATTCACCAATGAGTTCATCAACTCCATCCGCGGACAGAAGAGCGAGGAGTTCCGCGAACGCTACCGGCGGATCGACGTGCTGCTCATCGACGACATCCAGTTCCTCACCGGCAAAGAGGGCACGCAGGAAGAGTTCTTCCACACGTTCAACGCGATCCACGAAGAGGGCAAGCAGATCGTGCTCTCGAGCGATCGGCCACCGAAGGCCATCGAGCGTCTCGAGGATCGCCTGCGATCGCGCTTCGAGTGGGGCCTCATCGCCGACATCTCGACGCCCGACCTGGAGACGCGCATCGCGATCCTGCGGGCGAAGGCCGAGGTCCAGAACATCCCGGTGCCGCCGCCGGTCATCGATTTCCTCGCGCAGCGCATCGTGTCGAACATCCGCGAGCTCGAGGGCGCGCTCACGCGCATCGTCGCCTACGCCACGTTGAACGCGGTGCCGGTCACCACGCAGCTCGCGCAGGAGATCCTGCAGAACATCCTCTACAACCCGCGGCAGAAGACCCTCTCGCCGGAGAAGATCGTCGACACGGTGGCGCGGTATTACGGCGTGCCGGTCGAACAGCTACGCGGGAAGGCCCGTGATAAGCAGGTGGTGCTGCCACGGCAGATCGCGATGTATCTCATGCGCGAGGAGACCGAGGCGCCGCTGCTGCGCATCGGCGAGGCGCTTGGTGGGCGCGACCACTCGACCGTGCTCCATGGCTGCGAGAAGATCGAGCGGGAGATGGCCGAGAACGACGACTTCCGACGCGACGTCGGCGCGCTCCGCGAGATGCTCTACAGCGACTAGGGCCGAAAACCGCGCATTTCTCCGGCCCTGGCGCCCCGAACGCGCGTGTGGATAAGAGGGCCTGTGGTGTGGATAAGCGCACCCATTTGTGGACAGGTGGCCCTCA
>DASQIF010000233.1:0-13187 GCA_035631715.1 Candidatus Acidiferrales bacterium | reverse complement strand
TGTCGCTGGGCGCGACGCCGCTCCGCGGCGGCGCCACGATGAACCCCTCGACCGAGGAGATCCTCACCGGCATACGCGAGGCGAACGCGCGCCACGTGATCGTGCTGCCGAACGACAAGAACGTGATCCTCGCGGCCCAATCCGCGGCGAAGCTCTCCGAGAGCGAGGTCACCGTGCTGCCGACGAAGAACGTGGGGCAGGGGATGGCCGCGCTCGTCGCGTTCGATCCCGCGAAGGACGCGATCACGGTCGTCGCCGAGATGCGCGGGGTCGCCGAGCGGGCGCACGGTATCGAGGTCACACGCGCGACGCGCGCGACCACCGTCGACGGGCAGGCGGTGCGCGAGGGCGAGGCGATCGCGCTCCTGGACGGCCGGCTCGTGGCACGCGGCGACGACGAGGTCGTCGTCCTCGTGGAGGCCGCGAAACGGCTCAGCGATGCCGAGGTGTTCACGCTCTACAGCGGCGCCGACGTCGACGAGGCGCGCGTGGAGTACGCGGCGCAGCGACTGCGCGCCGGTTGCCCGAAGGCCGCGGTGGAAGTGGTGAGCGGCGGTCAGCGGCACTACCCGTTCATCGTCACGGCGGAGTAGATGGACCGGTCGTACATCGAGAAGAACGCCCAGGAGCTGTCGAGGCTGCGCGCGCTCGTGGCGCGCATGAGCGATGACGACCTGCGCCGGCAGCTGAATCCTGAGTGGACGATCGCAGCGACGCTCCTTCACGTCGCGTACTGGGATCGGCGCGCGCTGTGGCTCGCCGACAAGATCGCGCGCGGCGAGCCGTTCATCGCGGCCGAGGCCGAACCGGACCCACCGGATTGGCTCAACGACACCGTCCGGCCGTTCCTGCACGTGATCGCGCCGCGCACAGCGGCCGAGATCACGCTGCGCACGGCCGAGGAGTGCGACCGGCGCGTCGCGGAGCTGCCCGCGGAGAAGGTCTATCCGAACGACCAGACGAGCTTTCTGAATGCGTTCCGGTCCGGGCATCGGATCGAGCATCTCGACGAGATCGAGGCCGCCCTCCGCCGCTAGCACTGCGTGGGGCACCATTGGACAGATGGCCACGACCACGCCACCGCGCACCAGGCGACCGCCAGCGTCCTCGCTCGAGCTTCCGGTCACGGCGCTGCCGGGAGTGGGCGAGGAATCGGCGAAGCTTCTCGATCGCCTCGGGATCCGCACCATCGAGGACCTGCTCTGGCATCTGCCGCGGACGTACCTGGATTACTCGAAGTTCACGCCGCTGCGGCAAGTGCGGGCCGAGCAGGAGCAGACGGTCGAGGCGATCCTCGGCCGCATCGGCCAGCGCCGCACCGCGACCGGAAAACAGATGACCGAGGTCGAGCTGGTCGACCCAGCCGACCACGCGCCCACGAACATCCGTGCGACGTGGTTCGGCCGCCAGTTCATCAAGGAGCGTTTCCCCGAAGGGCAGCTCGTGCGCATCTCGGGCAAGGTCCGCTTCTTCGGCCGGTCGTTGCAGTTCTCGAACCCGAAGATCGAGCCGGCATCGGCCGAGCGCGTTCACACCGGACGCATCGTGCCGATGTACCGCCTGACCGAGGGGCTGAAAGAAGGAGTGCTCCGCCGCTGGCTGCATACCGCCGTCGAGGGCGGGCCGAAGCGAACGCCGGTGGTGCGCGAGGTGGCCGAGCCGATCCCGACCGAGATCCGGGAGCGGCGCAAGCTCCTGCCAGTGCAGGAGGCGCTGCGTGAGATCCATTTCCCGTCGGAGTGGCAGCCGCTGTTCGCGGCGCGGCGCCGTCTCGCCTTCGACGAGCTCCTCGTTCTTCAGCTGGCGCTCGCGATCGTGGATGAGCAGCACCGCTTCGGGGTCCGGCAGCGCGCGATCTTCCGCGAGAAGGGCGTCGACCCGCACCTGCTGCTGACGACCGCCACGCCGATCCCCCAGACCCTGTCGCAGACCGTCTACCGCGACCTCGATATCACCGAGCTGCACAAGCTGCCCTCGGGCGAGCAGCAGATCGTCACCGAAGTGCGGCCCACGGGGTCGCTCGCCCGATTGTGGCCGTGGCTACGGAAACGGGTCGACATGGGCGAGCAGGTCTTCGTCGTCACGCCACGCATCGAGGAGGATGAGGAGGACGATGTGCCGAGCGCGGAGGGCACCCATCGAGATCTCGCGGAGAAGGAGCTCGCTGGCCTGCGCGTCGCCCTTCTTCACGGTCGGATGCCGGTGAAGGAGCGCGACGCCGTCATGGCGCGGTTCGCCGCACGGGAGATCGACGTGCTGGTCGCGACGACCGTGATCGAAGTGGGCATCGACATTCCGAACGCGACCGTGATGGTCGTCCTCGGCGCAGATCGCTTCGGTCTTGCGCAGCTCCATCAGCTGCGCGGCCGCGTCGGCCGGAGAGGGCAGAAGGCGTTCTGCGTCCTCGTGTCGGAGAAGGCCGGCGAGTCGGAGCGGCTTACCGCGATGACCGAGATCGACCGCCGGACAGGCAAGTCCCTCGACGGCTTCGAGCTCGCCAAACGCGACCTCGCGATACGCGGCGCGGGACAGTTCCTGGGCGAGCTGCAGGCGGGCCTCGAGAATGAGCTGCGGATCGTCGACCTCGCCGACCTCGACCCGGCCTTGCTCGACGAGACCGCGATCGAGGCGGATCAGATCCTGGCGCGCGATCCGCAGCTCGAGCGGCCCGAGCACGCGGGCCTCGCCGCCGCGGTCGACGATCTCTGGCGCCGTTACGCGCTGGCGTAAGTGAGGGTCATCGCCGGAAGCGCGAAAGGCCGGACCCTCGTCGTTCCCAAAGGAGGCGGCACGCGCGCGGCGACCGACCGCATCCGCGAGTCACTGTTCGGCATCCTCGAGCCCGACCTGCCGGACGCGCGCGTCCTCGATCTCTTCGCCGGCGCGGGGACGCTCGGCATCGAGGCGCTCTCGCGCGGCACCGCGCACGTCACGTTCGTGGAGCGCTCGAAGGACGCGCTCGCCGCGCTCCGTGCGAATCTGCGCGCGACCGGCTTCGAGGATCGGAGCGACATCGTGCCCGCGAACGTGCTCGCCTATCTGCAGAACACGCTCGCCCTCCCGTACCAGATCGTGTTCTGCGATCCGCCATTCGCGGACGTCGCTGTGATGGCGGCGGTGCTGGCCCGTCTCCCGGCCGCGGGCGCGCTCGCGCCGGGTGCGATGGTCATCGCTCGCGTCCTCAAGAAGCACCGCCCGAGCCTTCCCGAGGGCGCGACAGTCACGCGCACGAAGGAGCTTGGTGAGGAGGCGCTGCTCTTCCTGCGGTACGATGCCCCAGGCGGAGGAGGGTGACCTTTGGACATCCAGTTCCTCGTCGAGCGGCTCGAAGCCCTCGCGGTGAACGCACGCAAAGTGCCGATGACGAGCCAGATCATCCTCGAACAAGCGACGGTCCTCGACCTCATCGACCAGCTCCGCGTCGCGATCCCCGAAGAGGTGCGGCAGGCCCGTCGCGTCAACCAGGAGACCGACCGGATGCTCGTGAAGGCGCGCGAGGAGGCCGAGCAGATCATCGGCGCGGCGCAGGAGCAGGCGGCGCTCCTGCTGCAGGATCAATCCATCCTGCGCGAGGCGGAGACGAAGTCGCAGCAGATGCTCGACGGGGCACAGAGCAAGGCCGACGAGACGATGCGCGGCGCGGACCAGTACGCGGCCGACGTGCTCGTGCGCCTCGAGTCGGACCTCGTGAAGACGCTGTCGATCATCAAGAAGAGCCTCGAGGTGCTCGAAGAGCGCACGCCCCAGCGCACGGAGAGCTAAGCAGCCGGAGGTCGGGTCACCGTGATCATCAACGTCGCGCCGCTGCTGAAGCAGCCGGTCGGCGCCACCGCGGAATATGAGCTCGCCGAGGATCCCATCGACGAGCGCGGCGAGAACGCCGGTCTGCGCGAGGCGAACGCGACATCGATCGCGGCCGAGATCACCGCGACGCATACGAACCCCGGCGCCTACCTCCAGGGCGAGGCGGATGCGCGCGTCGAGGTCGAGTGCAGCCGGTGCCTGCGCATCTTCGAGACGCCGGTGCACGCCGAGTTCGCCGAGCAGTACTACGCCACGGTCGGCGTCGAGCACGGCGAGGCGCTCGGGGAGGCGCCGCGCGACGCGAAGACCATCGCGTCCGACTTCCGCATCGACCTCGAGCCATTGCTGCGCGAGGAGCTCATCCTCGCCACGCCGCTCGCGCCACTTCACAGCCCCGACTGCCTGGGCCTCTGCCTCGTCTGCGGCAGGGACCTGAACGACGACCCGCACGTCCACGAGGAGCCGGTCGACGAGCGCTGGGCAAAGCTCGCGAAGCTGAAGGACTTCCGCGCCGAGCGCGACTAGCGCCCCGTGAGTAGGCGCCAGATCCCGCTCACGGCGTCGAACGCCGAGAACTGATCGAGGAAGCGGTCGTAATGGAGGAAGTACTCCTGCGCCTCCTTCCCGAGCAGGAGGGCGACGAGTGCGATCGCGGCCGGCCGGGCACCGAGCGAGGCGCCGGGGCGGTAGTGGTGCCAGGCGGCGATCGCGATGAACCAGAACTCGAACACGTTCGGGAACACCAGGAGCACGAGACGGTCGCCGGTCACCTCGAAGACGACCTCGCCGACCATCCGATAGGCGAAGAGCGCGACCGCGACGCCACGCTCAAGCCCGTTCCAGCGGAGCGCGATCACCAGGAAGATGGCGAGGTAGACGAGGTCGCAGAGCTTGTCGAGGCGCTGGTAGTCCGCGATGCCGCCGATCGCGTCCATGAGAAAGAGGTCACAGAAGTCGCCGACGATCGCGATGAGCGCGCCGGCGAACGGCCAGCGCAGCGTCGGCAGCGAGACGGCCACGCGATACGCGACGAAGACGGCGACCTGCCAGGTCATGTCCGGTAGAATCATCACGAACCCCCGAAGGAGCAACGAATTTGGCCGGTCATCCCAAAAAGCGGATCCCGCATGCCGCGCAGGGCGAGCGCCGCAGCCACCTCGCGCTGAAAGCGACGACCCTCGTGCCCTGCCCGCAGTGCCGGAGCCCGAAGCCGTCGCATCAGGCGTGTCCGCACTGCGGCACGTACCGCGGCCGGCAGGTCATCCAGATCAAGCAGAAGCGCACGGCCTCCACGACCTAGGCCTTGCGCATCGCGGTCGACGTCATGGGTGGCGATCACGCCCCGGACGACATCGTCCGGGGCGCGTTGCTGTATCGGGAGGTCGTGGGGACCGCTGACCTCGTCCTCGTCGGCGACGAGTCGCGTCTCGGTCGCGCCGTTGGCGCGAGGACGAGCGGCATCGAGATCGTCCATGCCGCCGGCGTCGTCGAGATGGGCGAGCATCCCGCGACGGCGCTCCGGCGTCGCGACGACACCTCGATCGGCGTCGCGACGCGACTGGTGAAGGAGGGCAAGGCCGACGCGGTCGTGTCCGCCGGCAACACCGGCGCGACCATGGCCGCCGCGCTGCTCATCCTCGGGCGCGTCCGCGGGATCGATCGCCCTGCGCTCTGCGGGATGCTGCCGGTCACGGGCGCGCGCAGGGCGACCTGTCTTCTCGACGCCGGCGCGACGATGGACGCCGACGCGCGCAACCTCCTGCAGTTCGCGCGTATGGCGACCGCCTTCATGACCCGCGTCCACGGCATCGATCGGCCGAGCGTCGGCCTCATCAACGTGGGCGAGGAGCCGGAGAAGGGCGACAAGCTCGCGCTCGAGGCGCACGCCCTGCTCGCGGGCGCTGAAGACGTCAATTTCTACGGCAACATCGAAGGGCGCGACGTGCTGCGCGGCATCACCGACATCGCGCTCACCGATGGCTTCACCGGCAACGTCATCGCGAAGACGCTCGAGGGCGCGCTCGACGTCGTGCAGAGCGGCATCCGCGCCGACATCTTCGGCGGTCCGCTCGGGAAGCTCGCGGGATTCATCGCGCTCCCCGGCATCCGCCGCTTCCGCGGTCGTTTCGATTACGACCCGTATGTCTCGGCGCCGCTCCTCGGCATCGCGGGCGTCTCGGTCGTCACGCATGGGCGCGCGAAGGCGAAGATGATGCGCTGGGCGATCGCGGTCGCCGAGCGCGCCGTCGCGACGCGGCTCGTCGACGCGATCGGCAGTGGCGCGGTACCGACCGCGTGAGCGACGTGAAGGGGCCGCGGCCACGCGCGGGACGCCACCCCGCACGGCGGGTCGCGCTGCAGACGCTCTTCGAGATCGATTTCAATCGCGCCGATCCCAAGGAGACCTGGCAGCGCGGGGCGTTCCGCGCCGGTCTCACCGAGGCCGCGGCGAACTTCGCGTGGCAGCTCATCGAGGGGGTTCTCGAGCACAAACGCGAGCTCGACGAGGAGATCCAGACCCTCGCCCCGGAGTTCCCGCTCTCGCAGATGGCCGCGGTCGACCGCAACATCTTGCGCATCGCCCTCTTCGAGCTGCGCGTGCTCGGCGATGCTCCGGCCGCGGCGATCATCGACGAGGCCGTGGAACTGGCGAAGCTCTTCGGCAGCGAGGCCTCGAAGAAGTTCGTCAACGGCGTGCTCGCGACCGCTGTGGGCGGGCGAAAGCAGAGCGAGCCCTAGAACGAGTGCAGTGCCGGATTGACAGGCCCGCTCATAGGCCATGACACTCTGGCGGGCTGTCGCCGGGCGGAGCGGCGGCCCGAGATGCGGAGGAGGTAGCCGGTTTGGCGGACACAAAGACCTACGAGCGGCTCAAGAAGATCATCGTCGAGCAGCTCGGGGTGGATGAGGGCGACGTAAAGCCCGAGGCGTCCTTCGTGGACGACCTGAACGCCGACTCCCTCGACCTCGTCGAGCTCATCATGAGCCTCGAAGAAGAGTTCGGGATGGAGATCTCGGACGAAGAGGCCGAGAAGATCAAAACCGTCGGCGACGCGCAGGAGTACATCGAGGAGCACGTCGCGTAGCGGGTCCAGCACAAGCTATAGAGGACGAAGGCGTAGGGGGAGGCAGGGGCATTCGTGCCCCTGCCTCTTCGTTTCCCGGGAAGGAAGCGCACCTGGAGATCGCGGGGCATCGCTTCAGCGACGCGGAGGTCATCGAGACCGCGCTCACCCATAGCTCGTATCTGCACGAGCATCCGGGTACCGGCGCGCGCGATTTCGAGCGTCTCGAGTTCCTCGGCGATGCCGTCGTCGACCTCGTCGTCGGTGAAGAGCTCTACCGGCGCTTCCCCGAGGCGACCGAAGGCCAGCTGACGTCACTGCGCGCGAGCCTCGTCTCATCGACCCCACTCGCGGCGATCGCGCGCCAGCTCGGCCTGCCCCAGCGCGCGCGACTCGGACGCGGCGAGGAGGAGAGCGGCGGACGTTCGCGGATCGGGCTCGCGGCGAGCCTGTACGAGTCGCTCATCGGCGCGGTGTACGTCGACGCCGGGTTCGAGCGCGCGAAGAGGATGGTGCTCGACACGATGGGCGCGGCGCTCGACGCCATCGCCGACGCGCCGATGAAGTCGGCGAAGTCGCTCCTACAGGAGTGGGCGCAGTCCGAGAAGCTGCCGCTGCCCACGTATCGCGTCCTCGAGGCGACCGGCCCGGAGCATCGCCGCGACTTCGTCGTTGAGGTCGAAGTGGACGGCCGTGCGGCGCGGGGCAGTGGCGCCTCGAAACGCGACGCGCAGGAGGCCGCGGCAGCCGAGCTGCTGCGGATGGTGAGCGCGTGAGCGACGACGAAGAGCTGAAGGTCATCGATGGCGGCGTGTCCGCGCCGAACGCCGTGTTGAAGACGCTCACGATGACCGGCTTCAAGTCGTTCGTCCATCGGACGCACCTCGAGTTCGCGCCGGGTATCACCGCGATCATCGGTCCAAACGGCAGCGGGAAGAGCAACGTGGCGGACGCGATCCGCTGGGCGCTCGGCGAGAACAACGCACGCATCCTCCGCGCGAAGCGCAACGAAGAGTTGATCTTCGGCGGATCCGAGACGCGCAAGAGCCTCGGGATGGCCGAGGCCATCCTGCAGCTCGACAACACCTCGCGTCGTCTCCCGATCGAGTTCACCGAGGTCGAGGTCGGGCGTCGCCTCTTCCGCAACGGCGAGGCCGAGTACCTCGTGAACCGCTCACGTGTGCGCCTGCGCGACCTGCAGGATCTCCTCGCTGGGGCGAACCTCGCCGACAACCCCTTCGTCGTGATCGGGCAGGGCCTCGTCGATCAGATCCTCGCGCTGCGCCCGTCGGATCGCCGCACGGTCATCGAGGAAGCCGCGGGCACGCGCCGGCTGCAGCTCCGTCGCGAGGAGGCGCTCCAGCGCCTCAAGCACGCCGAGACGGAGCTCATCCGCGTGACCGACATCCTTCGCGAGATCGGGCCGCGCGTGGACATGCTGCGGGAGCAGGTCGCGAGGTGGACCGAGTACGAGACCGTCCGCGGCGAGCTTCGCCGCCGCGCGCTTCGCTGGTACAAGGCCTCGTTCGGCACCACTGCCGAGACGCGGGTCGAGCTCGCCGCGAAGATCGAGAACGCCGACCGCGAGATCGCGCGTCTCGAGGACTTCGTGAGCGAGGGCGAGTCGCTCACCGCCGGCACCGACGAGGAGCTGCGCGACGCGCGCACCGAAGAGGAGCGCACGCGCATGGCCGCCGCCGACGCCGCGGCCGCCGAGGCCGCCGTGCGCGAGCGCGTCGCAGCGCTGCAGGCGAGCCTCGAGGCCATCGCCGCGGAGCGAGATCGCACGCGCACCGCGCTCGCCGCGCGTCCCGCGGAGCTGGCGTCGCTGCGCGAGCGCCGGGAGCGCGTGGAACAGGAGGCGGTCGAAGCCGCGCGGCGCGCCCGCGAATCCGCCGATGCGGCGCGCGTCGCGGAAGAGGACGCCTCCCGCACCCGCGTCGCGCAGGCCGAGGCACGCGCCGCGCGGGTGGAGGCGGAGCGCGCGCACCTTTTGCGCGAGAACGACGAGGTCCGTCTGGGCGACGAGGAACGGTCGCTCCAGGAACGTGACGAGGAGCTGTCGCGCGGGACCGCAGAGCTCGCGCGCGAACGGGGTGAGCGCGAGCGGGAGCGCGCGCGCATCGCCATGGATCTCGAACGCGCGCGCGAGACCGTGGCCGAGTCGGCCCGAACGGTGGAAGCGGCCGCCACGCGGGCGGGCGTCGCGCGCAACGAGCTGCAGCGGATCGACGGCGATCTCGCGCTGCTGCGCGGGCAGACCGCGGCGCTGCGCGAGGCCGCCGAGCGAGCCGAGTCCGAGCTCGCGGCCCGCGACGCGAGCCCGACACGCGCAGCGCTGCCGTCGGGGTTCGCGTGGCTGCACGAGCGCATCGCCGTCCCGGCGGAGGTGACCGCGGCCCTCGGCGACCAGCTCGGTGTGATCGACGCGAAGGAAGCGAAGGACGCTTCGGCGCCGAAAGGCACGCGCCGCGTGGCGGATGGCGTCGCGATCTTCCTCGCGCCCGACGACGCGACCGCGGCGGCCGCGGCGTCGACGCTCCGCACGGGCGTCGTCATCGCGCCGAGCGGTCTGCTCGTGCTGCCCGGTCTGGTGCGCCAGCCCGACGCGCGGCGCAAGGCGGATCACGACGCGCGCGCGCAGCTGCGCGGCATGGCGTCGCGCCTGCGCGACGAGCTCGCGTCATCGGAGCGCGCGCTCGCGCAGCTACAGACCGAACGCATCGAGGCCGAGAAGCGCCTTTCGGAGCTCGACGAGCGCCTCGTCGCGGCGCAGAAGACGCGCGGCGACGACGAGCGCGTGGTGGATGGCCTCGCGACGAAGGACGCGGACGTCCGCGATCTGGTCCGCGTGGCCGAGGCGCGCACCACCTCGATCGAGCGCGAGCGCGCGGACATCCTCGCGCGACGCGAGCGTCTCGGGACCGACCGCGATGCGGCAACGAAGGTGCGCGCGCAGGCGGCCGATGCGTTCGCGGTCGCGGAGCGGGCCGAGCAGACCGCGAACGACGCGCACGCCGAGACCACACGCCGGGCCGAAGCCGCCCGGCTCGATGCGGCCACGAGCGAAGAGCGGCGCTCGTCGCTGGTGCGCCTGCGCGACACGCTCGACGAGCAGGTCGGCGCGACCGAGAAGCGCATCGCCGACGACGAGGAGCGCCTGCGCGCCCTCGCGGCGCAGGAGCGTGACGGGCGCGCACGGATGGAGGCGGCGCAGGGCGAGCTCGGCGACGCGACGGCCGAGTCCCGCGAGGCGTCGCGGACCGCGGAGCTCGCGCGCCAGCGGGCGCTCGCGGCCGAGGGATCGCGGCGCGAGTCCGAGCAGCGTCTCGCGAAGGCGCGGGAGCGTCTCGCGGAGCTGCGCGGTGAGCGCGGCAAGCTCGCGGTCGAAGAGGAGCGCGCCTCGGGCGCGCTGCGGCTGCTCGAGGAGCAGGTCCGCGCCGAGCTCGGGCTGCCCGAGGACGAGCCGCTCCCGGACCCGACGACGCTCGAGCTCGACGACGAGCCAGATGAGAAGGAGAAGGCCTCGACCCTCGCCGCGCTGCAACGCCTGCGCCGCCGTCTCATCGCGCTCGAGCCGGTGAACCCACTCGCGGCGACCGAGCTCGCCGAGATCGGACAGCGACACGAGTTCCTCTCGACGCAGAAGAACGACCTCGAGCGGGCGATGACCGATCTGCGCTCGCTGGCCGACGAGCTCGCCACCACCATCGCCGAGCAGTTCTCGACGACGCTGATGGCTGTCGATCGCGAGTTCGGCCTGTTCTTCCAGCGCCTCTTCAACGGTGGACAGGCCAGCCTGCGCACATCCGAGGATCCCGACGAGCCGGGTATCGACATCTACGCGCGGCCGCCCGGTAAGCGCATCGGCTCGCTCGCGCAGCTGTCGGGCGGCGAGCGCGCGCTCACGGCCACCGCGCTGCTCCTCGCGATCCTCCGCGTGAAGCCTGCTCCGTTCTGCGTTCTCGACGAGGTCGACGCGGCGCTCGACGAACGCAACGTCGGCCGGTTCACGCAGGCGCTCCGCGAGCTCACCGACCGCACGCAGTTCGTCGTGATCACGCACAACCGCGGGACCATCGAGGCGGCGGACATGCTCTACGGCGTGTCGATGGACGAGGGCGGCTCGTCGAAGGTCATCTCGCTGAAGCTCTCCGAGCTCGACGAGCACCGCGAGCGCGCGGGCTAGCTTGACCTGGCGCCGTCTCGCCCTCGCGGCGTCGTGGATCGTCGCGGCGGGTTGGGGGATCCTCTACCTCGTCGCGTTCGCGCCGTCGTCGGCGGCGTACGTCGGGTTCGCCGTCGCGCACTTCGCGGCGGGTTACGCGTTCGCCAGCGCCCTGATGGCGCGGCAGATGACCGCGACGCTCGCGATGGTCGGCACGTCCCTCGCGGGAGCGCTCACGATCCTCGCGCTGCACTCCGGGACGACCGAGCTCCTGTTCGCGCCGTTCGGCCCGATCGCCGCGGTGGCGCTCTCGGACACCACCAATCGCCGCAATGTGATTTCGTCGGTCGTCGCGTTCGCGCTGGGCTTCGTCGCGCTCATCTGGCTCGTGCCCTAGCGTCGACACATGAGCCTCGGCCAGGCGCTGACGAAGACGCGCGGCGGATTCCTGTCACGGATCTTCGGCCGCAAGGCCGAGGAGCCCGCGACGCCGGAGTTCCTCGACGAGCTCGAGGAGGCGCTGCTGCGGGCCGACCTCTCGGTCTCCCTGGTGGACCCGCTCATGGCGCAGGAGCGCGACCTCCTAACGACCGGCGAGCTCAAGACGGTCCCCAAGGTGCTCGACGCTGTGCGCGACGTCCTGGTGGCGGAGCTCGCGTCGAAGGACGCGTCGCTCGCGACGGGCAGCGGGACGCCGCGCGTCATCCTCGTCGTCGGCGTCAACGGCAGCGGCAAGACGACGACCGCGGCGAAGCTCGCGAAGCGCTTGAAGGACGGCGGTGAGCGGCCGCTGCTCGCGGGCGCCGACACGTTCCGCGCCGCCGCGATCGAGCAGCTGGAGACCTGGGCACACCGTCTGGACATCCCGGTCGTCTCGGGACGGCCAGAGGGCGATCCGGCGGCGGTCGTGTTCGACGCGGTGAGCGCCGCGGTCGCGCGCGGCAACACGACAATCATCGCGGACACCGCCGGCCGTCTGCACAACAAAGGGCAGCTCATGGACGAGCTGGGCAAGATCGTCCGCGTGACCGGCCGTGCACGCGACGGCGCGCCCGACGAGGTGCTCCTCGTGCTCGACGGCACCGCCGGGCAGAACGCGATCCAGCAGGCGCGCCAGTTCCTGAAGGACGCGCGCGTGACGGGCCTCGTGATCACGAAGCTCGACGGCACCGCGAAGGGCGGCGCTGTCTTCGCGATCGTGCACGAGCTCGGTCTACCCGTGAAGTTCCTCGGTGTGGGCGAGAAGGCCGAGGACCTCGTGCCGATGGATCCGCGCGCCTTCGTGGACGCATTGCTGCCGCGCACCCAGGGTTAGGCTTCCGACGTGGCGATCGTCCGTCTCCGGCCCGACGACCTGCAGCGCGCGATCGCGGATGGGGCGCTGTCGCTGCAGTTCCAGCCGCAGGTCGAGGCGCGCAGCGGAAGGCTCATGGGCGCGGAGGCCTTCGTGCGGTGGCCGCACCCGGCGCACGGGATGATCGGCCCGAGCGACATCATCCCGCTCGTCGAACGAGGCGGCTTTCACGTCGAATTCGATCGCTGGGTGCTGCAGCAGATGTGCGATCAGCAGGCGCGCTGGGCGCGCGAAGGCTTCGACGTCCCGGTGCTTGCGGTGAACCTGTGGGCACACACGCTGCGGTCTAAGGTCATCGTCGACCTCGTCCGCACGATCGTGATGGGCACGCAGGTGCGGCCCGGCGCGATCGAGATCGAGTGCCCGCGCGGCACGGTCCGTGACCAGACGCTGGCCGAGTCGGCGCGGCGCCTGCGGCTACTTGGCGTGCGCGTCGCTTCGGAGGAGTTCGGCGACCGCGCGCTCATGTCCCGCGCGCGGGATTTCGACACGCTGAAGATCGGCTATCCGCTCGCGCGCGAGCTGACTCTGGAGGGCGGACCGAGCGTGTCGGCCGTGAGCACGATCGTGGAGGCGGCGCGCGCGACGAACGCCCGCGTCGTCGCCGACAGCGTGGAGTCGCCCGAGCAGGAGTACGCGCTCGTGGCGCTCGGCTGCGAGATCGTGCAGGGCTACCTGTACGGACCGGAGGTCACCGCGGCTGAGCTCCGACAGCTCGCGGCGGTCGGCGTGAAGCGCGCCGACGCCGGCGGCGAGATGCCCGCCTGACGTTCACCGCGGCCGAGCTCCGCCGCGC
>DASQIF010000232.1:0-5009 GCA_035631715.1 Candidatus Acidiferrales bacterium | reverse complement strand
GCCGGCGCGATGCGCGACATCGTGCAGAACCACCTGTTGCAGCTCATGGCCCTCGTGGCGATGGAGCCGCCCTCGGCCTTCGACGACCGCGCCGTGCGCGACGAGAAGGTGAAGGTGCTCCGCGCGCTGCGTCCCATCCCGCCGCGCGAGGTCGCGGCGCGCACGGTGCGCGGTCAGTACGCGCGCGGGTTCATCGAGGGCAAGCCCACCGTGGCGTATCGCGAGGAGAACGGCGTCGCGCCGGACACGACCACCGAGACGTTCGTCGGCATCCGCTGCTTCGTCGACAACTGGCGCTGGGAAGGCATCCCCTTCTATCTGCGCACCGGGAAGCGCCTTCCGAAGCGATCGACCGAGATCGCGATCCGCTTTCGCGTCGCGCCGCACCGCATCTTCAAGCGCGATTCGGAGGAGGGGCTCGAGGCGAACGAGCTCGTGCTGCGGATCCAGCCCGACGAGGGCATCAGCCTCACGTTCGGCGCCAAGGTGCCGGTGCAGGGCTTCCGCATCCGCACCGTGAACATGGACTTCGTGTACGGCGCCTCGTTCATGCTCGACGCGCCCGACGCGTACGAGACCCTCATCCTCGACGCCCTCCGCGGCGACGCGACGCTGTTCACGCGGCGGGACGAGGTCGAGCAGCAGTGGGCCTTCGTCGATCCGATCCTGCGCGCGTGGCACGAAGGCGTGCCGGAGCTCGCGCCATACCCCGCGGGCAGCTGGGGCCCGCCCGAGGCCGAGACGCTCATCGAGCGAGACGGACGCGCATGGCGCCGCCCATAGCCGACGGGTCGCGGCCGTGATCGGGCTCGACGAGAGCGTGTGGGGCGCGGAGGTCTCGACCATACCCGCGCTCGAGCGCGAGCTCGCGAGGCTGCGCCGCGCCTCGAGCGCGCACGCCAAGGAGCAGGGGCACACCGTCGCACGCGCCGCCGTCCTCAACCTCGTCGTCTACGCCGATCGCGAGGAGCACGCGCGGCGGGCCGCCCTGAGCACCGCGCGCCTCGCGGACCGCCATCCCTCCCGCGCGATCATCGTCCTCGGCGACCGCGTGCGTGAGGGCACCGACGTTTCGATCCAGCTGCACTGCCACGTGCCGCACGAGGATCAGAGCGCGCAGATCTGCTACGAGCAGATCCTGGCGCGCGTGCGCGGCGACGCCGACGAACGCGTGGCGTCGGTGGTCATCCCGCTCCTCGTGCCCGACCTGCCGGTGTTCCTCTGGTGGACCGGAACGCCGCCGCAGGAGGCGCAGCGGTTCGACGACCTGCTCGAGCTCGCGGACCGGCTCATCGTCGACTCGGCCGACTTCGCACGGCCTGACAAGACGCTGCCGCTCATCGCGGACCTCGCGCTCGCCCACCGGCACCGCTCGTTCGGCGTGACCGATCTGAACTGGACGCGCCTCACGCCATGGCGCGAGCTGATCGCCTCGTTCTTCGACGTCGCCGCGTGGCGTCCGTTCCTCGACCAGATCATCGGAGTGCGCGTCGGCTTCGACGTCGACATGGACGGGCGCGACATCCATCCCTCGCAAGCGCTCCTGCTCATCGGATGGCTCGCGTCGCGTCTGGGATGGCAGGCGGTCGAGACGCTCGCGCCCTCGGAGGCCGGCGGTCTGCTCTTCCGCATGGCGCGCGGCGACGGCGAGCCGATCATGGTGCGCGTGCGTCCGCGTTTCGAGCGCGGGCTCGATCCGGGCGACACCTCAGGCGTGCGCATCCAGGCGCGCCGCGAGGGCACGCTCGCGGAATTCGTGCTCAAGCGCGCGCCGGACCCGCGACATGTGACCGCCTCGGTCGTGGTCAGCGGCGAGACCCGCAGCGCGCGGGTGCTGCCGCTGCCACTACCCAAGATCGACGAATTGCTTCGGGAAGAGCTGGCGATCGTGGGCATCGACCGCGTCTTCGAGGACGCGCTGCACGCCCTGGTGGCCCTGGCCTAGGGATTGCCGGGAGAGGGCGCCGTGCCAACGGGGTCTCCTGCCGGGTCGGCGGACGAACGCGCCGTCGACCGGCCGCGCGTTCTCGCGGGCCGCTACACGCTGCTCGAGCGCATCGACGCGGGCGGCGCGGGCGAGGTCTGGCACGCGCGCGACGAGCGCCTGGGTCGCGACGTCGCGGTGAAGATCCTCGGTGCCGACGCGGACGAGGCGTTCCGCGAGCGCTTCGCGGACGAGGCGCGCCGCGCCGCAGCGGTCGCGCACACCAACGTCGTCACCGTGTACGACGAGGGCCGTGAGGGCGGCGAGTCGTTCATGGTCATGGAGTACGTGCGCGGCAAGACGCTCCGCGACATCGTGGCGGACCGCGGACCGCTCGCGCCGCACGAAGCGGCGCGCATCGTGTCGCAGATCGCCGCCGCGCTCGACGCGGCCCACGAGGCCGGCGTGATCCACTGCGACGTGAAGCCGGCGAACGTGATCCTCGACGAGCACGGCACCGCGAAGCTCACCGACTTCGGCATCGCGCGCGCGGCGCGCGGGCCGCGCGAGCATCAGCTGATCGGGACGGCGCGCTACATCGCGCCGGAGCGCGTCGCCGGCGAAGCGCCCACCGAGCGGTCGGACATCTACAGCCTCGGCCTCGTCGCGTATGAGCTCTTCGCGGGGCGTCCGGCGTTCGCCGAGATGGAGACGGACGATCTGCTCCGCCAGCGGCTCGACGGCCCCGCGCCGAGCCTGCGCAGCGCGCGCGTCGGCGTGACCGACGCGGTCGACCGCGTGGTGCGTCGCGCGCTCGCGCGCGATCCCGCGGACCGCTACGCGAACGCTGGCTACTTCGCGCACGACCTACTCGGCGCGGTCGAGCGCGGCGACGCGACCGGCGTGCTCGCGGCGCCGCCGCCGCGTCCACTCAAGCGGCGGTCGTGGAGCGTCGACTCCACCGTCGCGCTCCTCGCGGTCATCGCGATCCTCGTCGGGACGCTCGTGGTGTTCGCGTCGTTCCAGGCGCGCACGCCGGCGAGCCCGAGCGCGTCGCCGGCGCGCAGCAGCGCCGCGGGCCTCTCCGCGCCGAACGTCGTGGGCAAGGACGTGAACGAGGCGATCGCGCAGCTCACGGCCGCGGGCTTCGGACGTGTCGCGTGGGACGTCGACGCCGCGGCGAAGGGGACGGCCTGCGCGGTCGCGCGCCAGGATCCGGCCGCCGGCGCCTCGTTCACGCGCGGAAGTCAGGCGATGGTCTGGTACATCCCGGGCAAGGACTGCGTGAAGGGGAGGGGCGGCTGAAGCGCACGGCGGCGCGCACCGACGTCGGGCGCGTACGGGAAGGGAACGAGGACCGCTACGTCGTGCGCGAGGAGCGCGGTGTTCTGCTCCTCGCCGTGGCCGACGGCGTAGGCGGCGCTCCGGGTGGCGAGGTCGCGGCCGACGCCGCGGTGAACGAGCTCTCGCAGCGCTTCTTCCGCGGCAGCGACGCTCGTGCCATCGAGGACCGCCTCGCGGACGCGATGCGCGACGCGAACACCGCCGTGCTGCGCGCCGCCGCGTCGTCGGGGTTCCCAAACGCCGCGACCACGCTCGTCGCCGCGGTCGTGCAGGGCGCGCATATCGTCGTCGGCAACCTCGGCGACAGCCGCGCGTATCTGGTGCGCGCCGGCGCGGCGCGTCAGCTCACCGACGATCACGACAGCCCGGTCCCCGGCGGCATCACGCGCTTTGCGGGCGATCCGCGCGGCGTGCAGCCGGACGTGTTCGTGGAGGAGCTTCGCCCCGCGGATCGCGTGGTCCTGTGCTCCGATGGCCTCACGCGCCACGTGAAGCCGGAGGAGATCGCCGCGACGCTCGGAACGCGCGCGCTCGACGAAGGTGTCGACGCGCTCGTGACGCTGGCGAACGCGCGCGGGGGCGAGGACAACACGACCGTGATCGCGCACGAGGTGCCGGCCGGCGGGCTGCTCGCGCCCTCGCGGCGCGCGCTCGCGCTCGGCGTTTTCGTCGCGCTCGTCGTCCTCGTGCTCGGTGGTGCGCTCGCGATCCTCTATCAGCTCGCGCCGTACGAGGGAACACCAGCCGCGACGCCGTCGGCGTCGGTCTCGCCCTCCGCGTCGCCGTCGGCGTCGGTCTCGCCCTCCGCGTCGCCTACGCCCTCCGCGCCGCCATCGCCTTCGCCGACCGCCTCGCCCTGAGCATCACCTACTCGACGCCGATCCGCGCCAGCAGCCGGCGCGCCGGCGCGAAGCCGACGGCGACGGCGATACCCAGCGCCACGGCCGCGAGCTCGTACAGCCATGCGATCGCCACCGTGAGGCTCGTCGCGGTATTCGCCGAGATGGGCGTCGGGCATGAGTCGGTCGGCGAGAACGCCGGGTCGTACTGCCAGGTCGGGAGGATCTGATATGCCGACCCGAGCTCGCCGGGGACCGGCACGCCGGAGACGTACGGGTAGAAGAAGAGGAACGCGACCGCGGCGACGACGCCGAACCCGATCACCGCGTTCCGGCGACGCTCCCACAGGACCGCGAGCACGACCGCGAGACACAGCAGGTAGAAGGGCAGCACGGTGAAGAAGTGGTAGAAGAACAGCACCCGTGAGATCGGGACCCACGCGACAAATTGCGTGAGCATCGCGAGCGCGACGATCCCCAGTGTTGCCGAGCGCGCGCGGATCGCGACGCCGCACACGATCGCCGCCGACGGCAGCGCCGCCCAGAACAGGATGGGGTTCCCGGCGTCGTAGATGTAGCCGTTGGTGTTCGCGGTCGACTGCCCGAAGTACCAGTACACCGGTTTGAGATCGAGCGGCCACGCCCACCACGGTGAGCCCGCGCAGTGCGGCGCCGTGAGCGAGCTGTGGTACCAGTACATCTGCTGCGTGAGCTCCCACAGATTCCAGCCGTACGGCGTCATCGGCCCGCCGAACCAGCGCTGGTACGCGCCGAGATAGATGACGAGCGGGATCACGGCGAACGATCCGAAGAGGAGGGCCGCGCTGCGACCACGCCCCGCGAGCAGGTCGAGCGGGCCGCCGGTGCCGGGCCGTCCGCGCTCGTACGCCCACGCGGTCACG
>DASQIF010000231.1:0-2913 GCA_035631715.1 Candidatus Acidiferrales bacterium | reverse complement strand
AGATATGACTCGTGCGCGAGCGCACGCGCCGCGTCGAACCCCGTGTCCGGGGGTGTCGACGTCGGCGCGCACGCGACGAGAGCGAGGGCGAGGCAGGCCGCGAGGTGCTTCAGGGCTTCCCGGTCGGGCTCGGGCTCGGGGCCGGGTTCGTCGGCTTCGTGAAGTTCTGCGCGGGCGGCTGCTGCATCGGCGCTGCACCGCTGGGGCTCGCCTTCGGCATCCACCCGCCGTTGTCTGCGGAGCATGCCGGGCCCGTGAGCGAGAACGCGTATTCGTTCAGGCGCGCTTTCGCCGCGCGCTGCTCCTCCAGGCTCGCGCCGCGGTACTGGTCCGAGAGCGCGCGGGCGAACACCTGGACCTTGTCCATCGCGGCGAGGCACGACAGGCCTTGCGTCTCCGCGTAGGCGTTCGCTTCGATGCCGACGCCCGCGACGGTGAAGATGACCGCGCTGAGTGCGGCCGTTGCCACGAGACGCAGGCGATGCGATGGCCGCGGTGCAGCGCCGATGCGCGCGAGCGGAATGTATTGCGCGAGCCGCGCGTCCAGTCGGCGCGCGAGGTCGGCGTCGTAGTCGATGGGCTGTGTCATGTTCACTCCTCCAATCGTTCGCGAAGCGCTCGGATCGCTCGGTGACCGGTGGATCCGACGGTCCCGGGCGCGATGCCGAGCGCGCTGGCGGTCTCGTTCTGTGACAGGCCGAGGACGTGTCGCGCGACCAGCACGGCACGCTGTCGCTCAGGAAGCTTTCCGAGCTCGACGAGAAGGTCGATCGCACCGTCTTGATCCGGCGCGGACGCGGCGGTCCGCGGCAGGAGCGGGCCGAAGATGCGCTGACGCCAGCGATGACGACGCCAGCGGCGCAGGGCGACGACGAAGAGCCAACCATCGGGCCGCTGCGCCGGTGCGGTCGTGCGTACCGCGACCTCAAGGGCGTCCTGCAGGGCATCCTCAGCGTCGGCGCGCGGCGCGCCCATCGCGATGAGCGCGCGATACACCTTCGTGCTCGCGGCCTCGCACGCGCCGAGCCAGTCGGCGCGCTGGTCCGCGGCGGCGGGCGCCTCGTATTCGGGCACGGTCACGCTATGAAGTGTCGCGGCGAGACCGATCCGTTGCGTTACAAAGGCCGTCGGCCGCGCCGCGCTGCGCGCTCGGTGATCCCAGCGATCCGCCGAAGGAAGTCGGCGATGAGGGCGCGTTCCGCGCCGCTGTAGCCGCCGACGACGCGCAGCGTGTCGGCAAGGACCGGGTCGAACATGCGGCCCTCGCGTTGCCGGCCCTTGGCAGTGAGCCGCACCACCACCTTCCGTCGATCGGAAGCATCGGTTGTGCGCTCGACGTATCCAGCGCGCTCCAGGCGGTCTACCACGCCGGTCACCGCACCCGTGGTGATGCCAAGCTCGCCCGCCAGTCGGCCCGCGGTCGGCGTCCCGAGGCGCGAAACGAGCTCCATGGCGCGCAGGTCCGTCCGGCCGATGCCGAACGCTGCCGCCGCCGTCTCGTCGAGCCGATCGAGGCTCGCGTCCAAGATGCGCAGCCTGTCGGCGATGGTCCGTGCGCTTTCGGTCCCTGGCTGCTTGGTCGTGGCGATTCCTTATATACTAAGATATTTAGACGGTGAGCAATATACCTGAGCGTCTTGGGAGGTGCAATGTGGCGGGCACTTCGCGGAGATGGATCGGGCTCAGTGGGATCGGCGGCTCGATCGCACTCACCGTGTACTTCGCGGCGCCGGCGTTCCTCGGCTGGCCATACGCCGGAGCGCCCGCCACGGACCTGGCCGCGTATGCATCGTCCCGCGCCACGCTCTTCTACGCGGGCGCGTGGTTCCAGACCACGGGAACGCTCCTGAGCGTCGTCTTCTTCATCGGCCTCGTTGCGCTCTCCGGCTCAAGCGCAAAGCTTTCGGGCCTCCTGACGACCGTCGCTGCGACGAGCCTTCTGGCGCTGGTGTTGGTTGAGGCCGCGCTGCTCGTCGCCGTACCGATGGCGGCGACAACTGGCGATCTCGCGACCGTCGCGACGACCTTCGCGCTCAGCAATGGCACCTTCGTTCGCGTGTTCGCGATCGGTCCGGCGCCGGCGAGTTATCTCGCGCTGGGCGCGATGTTGCGTGACTCACGCCTCCTCGCCCCAGGATTCGCCAACGGAGCGCTGCTCTTGGGCGTTGCGTTCGCGGCCGCCGGCGTTGTTGCGGTCTTCGCGACCGCAGGACTCATCGTCACCATCGTCCTCTCGATCCTCCAGGAGCTCTGGACCGTCGCCGCGGCGGTCGCGGTCCTGCGAGGGCGCTGACGAGGTCGTCGATCCGCCACCATCCTCTGCTCCGCGTCCTAGAAGTGCTCGAAATCTTGACTGTGCCGAGGGCCAGGATCGAACTGGCGACACATGGTTCTTCAGACCATTGCTCTACCGACTGAGCTACCTCGGCGGGACCTTGATTCTATTAGGTTTTCCGCGAGCGAATCGAATGGTGTGACGCGACATGGTGTAAGCAACCATGTGCGGATAAGAGCAATGGCCTCCGCGCGCTGAGCACGAGAGCGCTAACACCATTGCTGTTGCGGGCGGTATCAAACGACCGAAACCATTGCTCTCCGTAAACCATGGCTTCGGGCAGATGCGGCTGCCGTCCGCGCACGGGAGTCCGAGTCGTCGCGCGAGACTCGCCGTCGGTCCGTCGTTTGAACGCGGAACGGAACCGTGGCTTGTGCGTCAATAGCGACGTGCGGCTATCTGTGCTGCTCCTGCTTGCTTGTGTTCTGGCCGGCTGCGACTCGACGACCGGACCTGCGCCTACCCCCGGAATGACGACGCCTGCGCCGAACGACCTCGCTGCGTACTTCGATCAGCCACCTGCCTTCCCGGGCTATCAGTGGACGTACAACGGTCGCGCCGTCGACACGACCCACGGC
>DASQIF010000230.1:0-7404 GCA_035631715.1 Candidatus Acidiferrales bacterium | reverse complement strand
TGTCGCTGTGCGGTGGTCGCTCCTCCGCGACGGCCCGCCTCGGCGACGGTCATGGCGCCTTTGTTCCGGCTCATGTCATTCTCCCTTGCGGTCTTGCTGGGATGCCGACGCTTTCCCGGCGGGTCGGCAAGGCTGCAAGTCTCGTGCCACCGCTCGTCTGGTCGACGACCATCCGACAGGGCAGGCGGGCGAATGGCGGACAGCTACTGGTCGATCTGCATCAAGACCGTGCAGAGGTCGGTGCAACCGAGCGCGGTCTTCACCCGGAGCGACAGGTCGAGCTCGCGTCCCGCGACGTACGGTCCGCGATCGACGACCGGGACGGTGATCACGTTGGAGCCGTGCGACAGCGTCAGCATCGTGCCGCAGGGAAGGGTCTTGTTCGCGACGCCCCAGGTGTCCGCCTCGAACTGGATCGGCAGCCCGTGGGCCTGAAGCCACGGCCAGCAGGGCAGGCGGTTGTCGTAGAAGCCGGGGCCGTACCACGACGCGGTCACGATCACACCCCCGGTCGCCGGCTCTCCTGAATTCGTTTCTGGTAGCAGGCGCATCTCCTCGACCGCGGGCTCGGGTGCGACGAGCCGCGAAGCCTCGCGCGCGTTCGGGAGAGCGATGCGCTCGACGGCGACGTAAGTCGTGTCGGCGAAAGTGCTCGCGAGGCTGACGTGACTGCTCGCACCACCGTGCACGATCGTCGGCAGGAGCAGCGAGATGCTGAACGCGGCGACGCCGATGCGCGCGATGAAGCCGCGCAGATCGCGATACGTCGAGAGCGCCGTCTCGATCGCGGCACTCGTCGTTGTGATCGTCGCGATGGGACCGCGATACGACCTGACGTCCGCGAGAAGATCGCTCCGCCGATACGCGCGTCCATAGACGGTGCGCAGGTCGCTCGTGATCTCGGCGACGGACGCGCCACGCATGGCCGCGCTCCGGACGAGAGGCTGCACGCTCGCGCGGAAACTGCCCGACCCAGACACGAGGCGTCGCCCTATGCACGACCGATTCCATCTCGTGTCATGCCCGTTGACACGCTGTTACCGGAACGACATCACACGCGGGGCGAGCGCTCGCTCGCTCGATGAAGATTTCCCGCGATGCGCAGCCGTCAGCCCGGCAGCGCGATGACGACGAACCGCGGATCGGTCGGGCTCGGTCCGGTCGACGTCTGCAGCGTGAGCCGGTCGGGCGGCGTCGCCATCGCCCATGACACGTCGTCGGGCGGCACGCGCGGATGGATCTCGCTCACGATGTAGCGCATCGCCGTCCCATCGGGTGTGCTGATCCAGACCTCGTCGCCGACCGCGGCGTTCCAGAGCGTGATGAACATGCCGCGCCGCGCGTGCGCATAGAGGTAGCTGTTCGCGCCGCGTCCCGGGATGGCGGTGCCGGGCAGATGGAACGCGTAGTTCTCCGGTGTCTGCTGCAGGGCGGTGTCGCGCTCGATGTCGCCCTCCATGATCGGCAGATCGATGCCGAGACGGGGGATCTGGATGCGATAGCCGAGCGGGATCGGCGGGAGCGGGGTGGCCGATGGC
The DNA here is from genome assembly GCA_035631715.1 of Candidatus Acidiferrales bacterium. Taxonomy (GTDB): domain Bacteria; phylum Chloroflexota; class Limnocylindria; order P2-11E; family P2-11E; genus CF-39. The sequence continues at coordinate 5,866 of DASQIF010000230.1, read as the reverse complement.
GGCGCGGTCGATGAGACGACCGTCGCAGCAGATGCGACGGCGGTGGCCGCAGCGACCGGAGCGGTCCGCGGTGCGGGATGCGCGATGAGGAGCACGCCGAGCGCGATCGAGGCTGCGCCGCAAAGGGCGAAGACGAGCCGGGACATGGCTATCCTCGGAGCACACCAGATGCCCGTCGACCGAGCGGTCTTCGCGACCCGTCGCGAGCGCGCCAGCGCCGCGCTTCGCGAGCGTGGGCTTGCCGCCCTTCTTCTTTCGCCCGGATCCGATCTCGCGTACGTCTCCGGCTACCGCATCTTCGGGAGCGAGCGGCTCACGTGCCTGGTGATCCCGGCGTCCGGCACGCCGACCCTCGTCGTGCCGGAGCTCGAGGCACCGCGCGCGAAGGCCGCGGCGCCCGACCTCGCCCAGTGCACGTGGCAGGAGACGGACGATCCGGCCGCGCTCGTCGCGTCGCTCGTGACGTCAAAGGGTGACGTCGCGGTCGCGGACCAGATGTGGGCGCTCTTCACCCTGCGGCTGCAGGCTGCGCTCCCACGGCGGTTCACGCTCGCGTCCGAGCTGACACGCGAGCTGCGCATGCGCAAGGACGCCAGCGAGTGCGAGGCGCTTGCGACCGTCGGTGCGCAAGCCGACGCCGCCTACCGCGCGATCGCGGCGCGGTCCTTCGAGGGCCAGAGCGAGCTCGAGATCGGGACGCAGCTCGCGGCGCTGCTGCGCCAGGAGGGTCACGACGAGGTCGCGTTCACCATCGTCGCGTCGGGACCGAACGGCGCGTCGCCGCATCACCAGACCGGCGCCCGGAAGATCGACAAGGGCGACGTCGTCGTCCTCGACTTCGGCGGCACGTGCGCCTGGTACTGCTCGGACATCACGCGCACCGTCAGCGTCGGCACGCCGGACGCCGAGACGGTGAAGGTGCATGACACAGTGCGCCGGGCGCAGGAGGCCGGATACGGCGCGGCGCGCGAGGGCGCGACGTGCGCGTCCGTCGATGCGGCATCGCGCAAGGTGATCTCGGACGCCGGGTACGGCACGTACTTCATCCACCGCACCGGTCACGGCATCGGCCTCGACGGACACGAGCATCCGTATCTCGTGTCCGGGAACGCCGAGCGGCTCGAGCCCGGCATGGCGTTCTCGATCGAGCCGGGCATCTACATCCCCGGCCGGTTCGGCGTGCGCATCGAGGACATCGCGATCATCGGCCGCGACGGGCGCGCCGAGCCGCTGAACAACGCCGACCACGCGCTCGCGGTCGTTCGCTAGCGTCGCGTGCGCTTCGCGCTCGCGGTCATCGTGTCGGCGGTCGCGCAGCTCTTCGTGTACCTGCGCCTCTCCGACTGGATCGGCCTGGGCGCGATGCTCGCGGTCACGTACATCGCGTTCGCGGCGCTCGGCGCCGGCTGGTTCGCGGCGCGTCGCGGCGCGGTGGCGGGCGGGCTCTCCGTCGCCGTCGGCGTCGCGGTCTACGCGCTCGTCACGTTCTTCGGACCCGCCGGCGTCGGCATGCAGCCGTTCGACTTGGTCTTCGGCGTCCTGCGTCTGGTCATCGCGTACTGGCCGTACATCGCGATCGGCGCGCTCGCTGGCGCGGTGGGTGGATCGCTGCGCGCGCGGGTCGTCGGCGCGCGCTGATGCGCGGCCGGCTGATCGCGTCGGTCATCGCGACCACCGTCGGCCTCGCGTTCTGGTGGTCGCTCACCGAGCCGCTTCCGGTGCCGCCGCCGATCCTGCTCGGCATCCCGGCGGCGATCCTGTTCTGCGCGGGTCTCATCGCGGGCCGGCTCGGCGCGCTTGCCTCTCCGATCGGGCTCGTGTTCTCGCTCTTCGTCGGGAGCATCATCGCCACGCAGTTGCACCAGTACTTCGCGCCCGCGACGCCACCCATCTCGTCGTTCGGCGGGCTCATCGCGCTGTCCCTGCCGGAGCTCCTGATCCCGATCGCCGCGGCCGCGATCCTCGGATTCGCCGGCGGAGTGCTCGGCGAGCGGCTCCTGCCGCCGGCACGGGCATGACCAAGATCGGCGCGGCTGCCGTCATCACCGACGCGCAGGGCCGCATCCTGCTGGTGCATCACACCTACGGCGAGCTGAACTGGGAGATCCCCGGGGGCCTCGGGGAGGACAACGAGTCCGCGGAGACCAACGCGATACGCGAGGTGCGTGAGGAGACGGGTCTCGCGGTCGCGGCCGAACGCCTGGTCGCCGTCTACTTCGAGCCGGGGCGGGACTTCCACCACTTCGTGTTCGCGTGTCGCAGGATCACGCGCGCCGAGCCGACGCCTTCGTCACCCGAGATCAGCGAGGTGCGATGGTGCGATCGCACCGCGCTGCCGCGGCCGATCAGCGACTTCACCGTCCGACGGATCGACGACGCTTTGGCTGCGAAGCCCGCCGCGGTGTACGAGATCGGGCCGCGGAAGTGGCTGCGCTGACCCGGCGCGGCGCGGGCTTCGACGCCCGCTCGTGCCGCGGCTCGTAGACGCCGATCTTCCCGCCGCCCGGCAGCGTGATCTTCGTGAGGTAACCCCAGCGCTCGGTCTGCATCGGAGCGCAGGCGACGCGGCGCTTCTTCATCTCGGAGAGGAACGTCTTGATATCCGCGCAGAGGAAGAACAGCTCGTGCTGGTCGTTGCGCTCGGAGGGGTGCACCGCCACCTCGGACGGCGGGAGCGCGAACGTGAGCCAGCCGCCGCCGACGTCGATGCCCGAGAGGCCGAGGGCGTCACGCAGGAAGGCGCGATCCGCCTCGGCATCGGTGCTGTACAGGACCACGTGCGCGCCGTCGACGAGCGGCATCAGGGCAGCACCGGCCCGGCGGCGTTGAGCGCCCACTGGTACAGCGCGTTCGGGAGGATCCCCACGACGACGACCGCGATCGCCGAGATGCCCAGCGAGAACGACAGCAGGCGGGGTGAGATGAGCGCGGGCGCGCCGCTGTCGGCGTCGTACATGTACATGTGCACGACGACGCGGAGGTAGTAGAAGGCCGCGAGGACCGCGTTCAGCGCGAGGATGACGGCGAGCCAGGCGTATCCGGCGTCGAGGACCGGCTGGATCACCAGGAACTTCGCGACGAACCCGACCGTCGGCGGGATGCCCGTCAGCGAGATGAGGAACACCGCGAACGTGAGCGCGCCGAGCGGTTCGCGTCGCGCGAATCCGTTCAGCTCGTCGAGGGTCGCGCCCCGCGTCCCCTCGAGGTCAAGGTAGAGCAGGCACGCGAACGCGCCGAGGTTCATGACGCCGTACGCGAAGACGTAGAAGAGGACGGCGGCGCCAGCCGGCGCTCCGGCGCTGATCGCCGCGACCGCCGCGAGGATGTAACCGGTGTGCGCGATGCTCGAGTACGCGAGCATGCGCTTCGCGTTCGTCTGCACGAGCGCGACGATGTTGCCCGCGGTCATGGTGATGGCGGCGAGGACCGCGAAGACCGCGGACCAATCGACGGCGAGCGGGCCCATGCCCGAGACGAGCACCCGCAGGATCGCGGCGAACGCCGCCGCCTTCGGCCCCACCGACATGAACGCGGTGGCCGGCGTGGGTGCACCGTCGTACGCGTCGGGCGTCCATTGATGGAACGGCACGACCGCGGCCTTGAAGCCGAGGCCGACGGTGATCAACGCGAGCGCGACGATGGTCGGCCCGCCGGACAGGCCGCCGGCCCTGAGCGCCGACGCGATGTCGACGAAGCGCGTCGAGCCGGTGACGCCGAAGAGCCAGGCGAACCCGTAGACGAGGAGCGCCGAGCTGAACGCGCCGAGGAGGAAGTACTTGAGGGCGGCCTCGTTCGCGAAGCGATCGCGGCGCTGGATCCCGGCGAGCACGTAGATCGGGATGGTCATGAGCTCGAGCCCGACGAAGAGCGTGATGAGGTCCGTCGCGAGCGCGATGGTCATCGCGCCAAGGGTCGAGAAAAGGACCGTGGCGTAGTACTCGGCCGCGGGGACGCCCTTGCGCTCGAGGTACGACGGCGCGACGAGGGTCGCGAAGAGCGCGAGGACGATGAACACCGCGCGGAAGAAGTTGGTGAACCCGTCGACGTTCACGTAGCCCGCGAAGTAGATGCCCACGACGGGCCACACGTCCGGCGCGAAGAGCGCCCCGAGCAAGCCGAGGGCGGCGAGGACGGGGAGCCACACGCGCGAGGCCTCGCGGCCCACGATCGCGTCGACGACGATCACGACACCCGCGGTGATCGTGACGATGAGCTCCGGAAGGATGGCGCTGAGGTCGCTCGCGGTCACTTCAGCGCCAGGAGGAAGCTCGGGTCGGTCGCGAGCTTCATGACGCGGTCGAGGCTGGGCTCGATGATCGCGATCGCGGGCTGCGGCACCACGCCGAGCAGCACCGTGAGCACGAGCAGCGGGACGGCGCACGCGACCTCGATCGGCGAAAGGTCGGGCAGCGCGCGGTACGCCTCACGCACCGGCCCGTACATCACGCGCTGGAACATCCAGAGCAGGTAGACCGCCGCGAGGATCACGCCGATCGCCGCGAGCGGTCCCCAGAAGAGGCCGCCGAGCGGCGTGCCCCCGAACTGGAACGTGCCGAGGAGCACGAGGAACTCACCGACGAAACCGTTGAGCCCGGGGAGGCCGAGCGACGCCAGCACGAACACGCCGAAGAACGTGGTGTACAGCGGCCACATGTTCGCGAGGCCGCCGAGGTCGGAGATGACGCGGCGGTGCGTCTTCTCGTACTGGATGCCGACGAAGAGGAAGAGCGCCCCGGTGACGAAGCCGTGGTTCAGCATCTGCAGCACGGCGCCGACGCCACCCTGCGAGTTCAGCACGAAGATGCCGAGCGTCACGAAGCCCATGTGCGCCACCGACGAATAGGCGACGAGCTTCTTCAGATCCTTCTGCACCGTCGAGACCGCGGCCCCGTACAGGATCGCGATGACCGACAGCGTGATGATCACCGGCAGCCAGACCTGGGTTCCCGAGGGGAAGAGCGGGAGCGCGAAGCGCAGGAAGCCGTAGCCGCCTGCCTTCAGCAGGACACCGGCCAGAATGATCGAACCCGCGGTCGGCGCCTCGACGTGCGCGTCCGGCAGCCAGGTGTGGAACGGGAACATCGGGAGCTTGATCGCGAACGCGAGCGCGAACGCGAGGAACACCCAGAACTGGAACTCGCCGGAGAAGTGGCTGCGGATCGCGATGAGGTCCGGAAGCGAGAGCGTGCGCGACCCGGCGTCGCCCGAGGCGAGCCACACCGCGACGATGCCCACGAGCATGAGGAGGCTGCCGGCGAGCGTGAAGATGACGAACTTCAGCGTCGAGTAGATGCGCCGCGGCCCGCCCCAGATGCCGATGATCAGGTACATCGGCACGAGCATCAGCTCGAACATCACGTAGAAGAGGAAGAGGTCGAGCGAGATGAACACGCCGACCATGCCGATCTCGAGCAACAGGAACGCCGCCATGAACTCGGTGAGCCGCTGTTTGATCGCGCCGCCGCTCGAGTACAGGACCGAGATGAACGTGAGCAGCGTCGTCATCGGAACGAGAAGGACGGAGATGCCGTCCACGCCGACGAAGTACTTGATGCCGAGGCTCGGAAGCCAGTCGGCCTTCTCGACGAGCTGGAAGTCGGCCTCGCCGACCTTGAACTGCGCGAGCATCACGACCGACAGCGCCAGCTCGACGAACGTCGTGATGATCGCGATCTGCTTCGCGGCGCGCGCGTCGCGGAAGATCGCGAGCGGGATGAGCCCGACCGCGGGCACGACGAGCAGCAGCGTCAGCACGTGATCGATGGTCATCGCCTGAACACCCCGGCCGCGTAGCCGCCGTAAACGACCAGGATCACGAACAGGCCGGCGACGATGGTGAGCGCGTAATTTCCGACGACGCCGGTCT
>DASQIF010000229.1:0-6922 GCA_035631715.1 Candidatus Acidiferrales bacterium | reverse complement strand
ACGCCCGACATCCACGTCCGCGACGTCACCGTGGACTGTCCCGACGAGAAGACAGGCCAGGCGCTGTACGCGGACCTGCAGGCGCTCGAAGGCGTCCGCGTCCGCTCGATGTCGGACCGCGCCTTCCTGCTCCACCTCGGCGGAAAGATCGAGACAAAGGGCCGCGTCCCGGTGCGCACCCGCGACGACCTCTCGGTCGAACATCGATGGCAGGATGTACTCGGCCGAGCGGACGTGCGCGGGGACGGTCGCGGCGAGCGCGGCCGCCGCCGCGAGCTCGACATCCGCGGAGACGCCGCGGGCTTGCGCGTCGAGCAGGCCGCGGAAGACACCGGGGAAGACGAGCGAGTTGTTGACCTGATTCGGGTAGTCGCTCCGGCCGGTCGCCATCACGTCGACGTAGGGCGCGGCCTCGAGCGGATCGATCTCCGGGTCCGGGTTGGCCATGGCGAAGACGATGCGCGGCCTGGCCATGGAGCGGAGCGCGTCGAGCGACAGCACCCGCGGACCGGAGAGGCCCAGGAAGACGTGCGCGCCTTCCACGGCATCCTCGAGCGAGCCGGTGCGCGCCGTGCCGAGCAGCTTCGCGACCTCGACCTTCTCGGCGTTCTCGTCGCTGCGCGAAGCGTTCACGATGCCGTGACGGTCGCACAGCACGATGTCGCGGACGCCGGCCACGTGCAGCAGACGCGCGGTCGCGATGCCCGCGGCACCCGCGCCGGCGATGACGACGCGCAGATCCGCAAGGTCCTTCTGCACCACCGCGGCGGCGTTGCGCAGGCCCGCGAGAACGACGACGGCCGTACCGTGCTGATCGTCGTGGAAGACCGGGATGTCGAGGCGCTTGCGCAGCTCGCGCTCGACGATGAAGCAGGAGGGCGCGGCGATGTCCTCAAGGTTGATGCCGCCGAACACGGGTGACACGTGCATGACGGTCCGCACGATCTCGTCCGGGTCCTTCGTGTCGAGACAGAGCGGGAACGCGGTGATGCCTGCGAACTCCGCGAAGATGAGCGCCTTCCCCTCCATGACCGGAAGCGCGCCCCACGGCCCGATGTCACCGAGGCCAAGTACGGCGGTGCCATCGCTCACGACGGCGACCGAGTTCTGACGGATCGAGAGCTTCCAGGCCTTCTCCTTGTCCTCGGCGAGCGCGCGGCAGATGCGCGCCACACCGGGTGTGTAGACGAGCGAAAGGTCATCGCGGGTACGCACCGGGATGCGGCCCTTTATCTCGATCTTTCCGCCGAGGTGGAGCAGGAAGGCGCGATCCGACATCGAACGGACGCGCACGCCTTCGAGCGCCTGCAGGTCCGCATACAGCGCCTGGCCCGTCTTCTCGTCGGGACAGTCGACGGTGACGTCGCGCACGTGGATGTCGGGCGTTGCTTCGACGAGGTCGATGGCGCCCAGGCTGCAGCCGCGCGCGCCGACGGTGGTGGCAACCTTGGCGAACATCCCCGGCTGGTTGGAGATCTCGAGGCGGAAGACGAGGCGATACGTGGGACTCAGAACAGCGTGCGGAGAGGGCATCTCGGTGAGTATGGCCATGGACGGAGGCTAGGCGCCGCGGGCGACGCCGCGAGAGGGCCATTGGCCGCGTGACGGACGGGCCCTTTGGCCCTTGGCGGCACGGCGCGAGCGAGCAGGCTACGCGCGTGGTCTCGCTCGACCGCCAGAACGTCTCCCCGGCGCGTCTCGTGCACTGCCCGCTCCGCGACAAGCCCGTCGCCGTCGCGAAGTGCCTGCAGTGCAACCGGCTCGTCGACACCGACAAGCAGGAGCCGCCGCGGTACATCGTCTGCGACGCGCGTCTGATCAGCGGTTGGCTCGGGCTGGACGACCTCTAACCGCAGCCCGGCGGCCTCGCACTCGCGTGTAGTTCCCTTCCCCGCAGCGAGCGCGACGTACGGCTCGCACGATCGGGAAGGACAGCAGACGCGAAACGCGGCCCCGCGGAACAGCATGGCCTGATGCTGATGATCGTCGGACTCGTGATCGGCGCTGCGCTCGGGCTCATCGTCATCGGATTCCTGAGCATCGGCGCGTATGACCGTGGCTACGACGCGGCTCGTCGCGAAGACGCGTTGCGACGGCTGCACGCCTGACGCGATACCTAGCTGCCGACGACGGCGGTGCCGCGGATTCCGGCGAGCTCCTGGAGGACATTCCAATTCACGCGACGCTCGTCGCGTGTGGCTCGGATCTCTTCGCTGGGCGAGCCATCGGGCCCGAAGTGCGGCGCGAAGCGACCCTCGCTTCGCGCGAAGGTGAGGAAGTCGACGGGTGTGCCGTCCGGCAGCGCGCTCCAGTCCGTCTTCACGTCGGGGTTGCCTTGCAGCGAGAGCCGCTCGCGCATCGTCGCGCCCTTCCGCGGGTCGTAGACGAAGAGCGGGAACGCACGCGAGTCGACCGCTAGACGCGACGCGCGGCTCCCGGCGTCGTCGGCGATGCCATGCTCCGGCATGCATGCCGCGTAGGCGATGACGACCGCGGGCCCGGGGTAGCTGTTCGCGTCGAGGATGGCCTTGTAGAAGTGGTTCAGGTGCGCGGGCGTCGTCTGCGCGACGAACACCTCGCCGTGCGCCATCAAGATGCGACCGAGCTCCTTGCGGCGCTCGGGCTTGCCGTGGAGCGCCTTTCCGAACGCGGAGAGCTTCGTGACCTGGCCACCGAACGTCGACGTCGATGACTGCCCGCCGGTGTTCGAGTAGACCTGCGTGTCGAGCACGAGGACCTTGATGTCGGCGCCGCTCGCGACCATGCGCGAGAGCGACTGGAAGCCTATGTCGTACATCGCCCCGTCGCCGCCGATCACCCAAAGGCGCCGCTCGGTGTGTCCGGCCTGATCCCAACGCGCGCGAATGCCGAGCGCGTCCGCCGGCGCGTTCTCGAACAGCGAGTTCGTCCAGGGGACGAGATACGGGTTGTACGGATAGGTGCTGCCGAACACGGTGTTGCACCCGGTCGATGCGACGATGCCCATCCCCTCGGGACCGTACGTCTCGCGTGTCGCCGCCATGAGCATGCGGATCGCGGTGCCCTCGCCGCAGCCCGAGCACGAGCCGGCACCACCGACGTAGCCGTAGGCGCTCTCGCCGAGCATGAGGTCGGCCAGCGTCTTCTCGTTCCGATACGCGGCGGGCGTCGGCGGAAGCGTGCGGAAGAAGCGCATATCGCGCGCGTAGCGGGCGAGGGTCGACTCGCCGCTCCTTCTGTCTTCTGGCTCCTTGTCGATCATGCGGAGGGCGTCGTGACCGAGTGCCACGCAGACCTCGACGCACTCGCCGCAGCCCTTGCAGTGCACGGGATCGACGAAGAGGCCGAAGGCGGCGGGCTCGAGCCCTCTCTTCGCCGGCACCTCCGCGTACTTGCGCGTGTCGACGAAGTGGGAGCTCGCCGTCTCGCGCGCGCGCGACGCGACCGGCTCGCTCTCGCCGAAGGCGTCGAGGCGTTCCGCGACCGCGCTCTTGCCGAGCGCGACCGCCATGAGCGCGCTGTCGGGGCAGGTGCTCACGCAGGCCATGCAGCCCACGCAGCGATCGGCGATGAACTCGGGGATCGTCGGGGCGAGGTGGCTGAAGTCGCGGAGCGCCGCGGTCCCCGGAGGGATCACGCTGCGGGCCGCGCCCGCGTCCGCGCCGAGCGTTCCATCGACGGTGTTCGACTCGTACGCGCCGACGACGGCGTCGTTGAAGTCATCCACGTAGCTGCGCACGTCGATCAGATGTGTGACGGTCATCGCGCTAACCCCCGTTCGCCATGATGTGGACGAGGTCCGTGACCGACAGCACCCCCACGGGCGTGGTCCCATCGGGCCCGACGACGACGAGGCGGTGCACGCGCTGACGCTCCATCAGCTCGGCGGCGTCGTCGAGCGACGCGTGTAGACCGATGGTGATGGCCGGCGCCGTCATCACGTGCCGCACGGCGAGTCCGCGCAGGTTCGTCCAGAGGTGCTCGACGACGCGGGCGCGCAGCAGGTCCGTCTGACTCAGCACACCGACGAGGGCACCCCGCGAATCCACGACTGGCAGCCCGTGCACTCGATGCGCATCCATGAGTTCGGCCGCCTCCTGCAGGAGCGCAGTGCCGCGAACCGTGACCACGCCGCGCGTCATCGCTTCCCCGACCGTTCGAGCAGTCATCACGTTCATGCGACCACCTCCACGCTTGGTGTCTCTGACTCAGAGGAGAGCGCCGCGGTCACGTCGACGACCGCGTCGTATGCCTCACGGATCACCGCGAGGTTGGCGTCGACGACGCGTTCGCCGCGTTTGCCGAAGAAGCGGGCGAGGCGCTCGCGGACCTCGCTCATGAGGCGCTCGCCCTCGAGGCCGGCGCGCGCCGCGAACGGCGTGAGACGCAGGAAGACCCCGACGAGCGCGACGCCCTGCATACGCACCTGCAGGTCGGCGCGCGGCGAATGCCGGCGGGCCAGGCCCACGGTGTCGAGCGCGGCGACGCGGATGCGGCGCTGGATGATCCGCAGCCGTGACGCGACGGGGATCGAGAGCCAGATGGCGGAGGCGTCGGTGAGCGTGCTCTGCAGGAACAGCGTGCCGCCGTCGACGAGGCCCGCGAGCGGATCGCCATGACCGAAGGCCGCGACGTCGTACAGCGGGACGAAGTCGACCTTGTCCAGCTCGGCGTGCGTACGGATCGTCTCCTCGGCGATCGTGAGGAAATACGTCGTCGGCAGCCCCTTCTTCTCGGAGCCGTAACGCGGATAGGCCTGCACGCGCAGCCCGAAGAGATCGCCGACGAGCGCGGCGAGGAGCTTGTTCGTCGTGACCGCGCCGAATCCGCCGATCGAATGACCGCGCAGGCTGAACGCACCGCGCGGCCGGATCTCGAGCGGAAGACGCGGGAGCGCGAGCGGGCTGCGCACCCCGAGCACCGCGAAGCGCTGTCCCGCGGGCACCGGCTCGTCGATCCACTTGTAGACGGCTGCGATGTCTCCGGCGGCGATGTCACGCGAGCCGAGCCCCGCGGTCACCGAGAAGACGCGCGGGATGCGCACGCCGTCCGACGCCAGGTCGGCGAGCGCGGCCTTCACCTCGCGCGTCAGCGGGTTGTCCGATGCCGCGGGCTCGTCGGTGCGCTCGATGACCGCGACGGCACGCGCGTTCGCCAGCGCGGCGGCAAGACGCGCGGCCGGGAAGGGACGGAACGAGGTCACGCCGATGCAACCCACACGGCGGCCCGCGTCGCGCAGCGCGTCGACGACGGCGATGGCCGTATCGGCGATGGTGCCCATCGCGACGACGATCGTCTCGGCATCCTCGCAGCGATACGCGTCGATGAGGCCGTAGGGACGTCCCGTGAGCGACGTCCATTCGTGCATCGCGACGCGCAGCTCCTCCGCGAGCCGGTGGTAGAACGCGCGCTGGCCGACGCGGCCCTTCATATAGGCGTCCTGGTTCTGGACCACGCCGGTCATGAGCGCGTCGGCCGGCTCGAAGTACGAGCGCACGCGCTCTCGCGGTGCGCCGAGGTACTCGCGGAGCAGCTCATCCTCCGGCAGGAGCACGTTCTCGAAGGTGTGCGTTGTCAGGAAGCCGTCCTGCGCGACGATGAATGGGATCTCCGTCCGCTCGGCCGTGCGTCGTGCGATCGCGGCGAGGTCGGCCGCCTCCTGGACGTTGCGGGCGAACACGATCCCCCAGCCCGTGTCGGCGACGCCCATGACGTCGTCGTGTCCGGCGTGGATGTTCAGCGCTTGGCTCGTGAGCGCGCGCGCGCCCACGTGGAAGACCGCCGGGAGCCTCTTCCCCGCGATGACGTACAGGACTTCCTTCATCAGGATCAGTCCCTGTCCCGCGGTGAAGTTCGTGACCCGCCCGCCGGCAAGCGCGAAGCCTTCCGCGGCGGAGGCGGACGAGTGCTCGGACTCCGGCTCGATGAAACGGATCGGCGTGCCCCAGAGATCGGTCTTCGCGTCGGCGACCGCTGCCTGATAGAGCGCGGCCATCGTCGTGGATGGCGTGATCGGGTACGCGCACGCGGCCTCGGCCACCCGCGTCTCGACGGAAGCCACGGCCTCCGAGCCGTCGGCGACCGCCGGAATACCCGGGAATCGCACCGTCGTCACGCCACGAAGAGTGCGCCGGCACCCCGCCCCTTCCCATGGTCGAACGGCCCTCCCAGGTGGGCCGAGTGTCAGGTAATGCCGTACGCGGCTACGTGCGCTGGCGGAACTGTCTGATGCGGCGGTTGCTGCGGCGGATCTTCCCGCCTTCGCGCGGGATGATGCTGATCGAGCCGTCGGGCTCGAGGACCGCGGCGCTCACGAGCTTCAGGTCGGCGATGCCGTGCTCGCGCGCCGCCATCTCGATCTCGGCGATGTCGACGTCCTCTGCGTCGCAGTTCGCCTGGATCGGTTTCCCATCGGCGAGCAGCAGCGTCGGCTCCTCGACCACGAAACGACGGAACCAGGGGATGCGACGGCCGAACCGGTCGAGAAGCAGGTTCATGCCGATGAGCGTCGCCGCGGAGATGAGGCCGCCGGTGAGGGAGACATCGCCCGCGTTGAGCGAGTTCTGGACGGCGTTCGCGATCACCAGGATGACCACGAGGTCGCTCACGGTCATCTGACCCAGCTCGCGCTTGCCCGCGATGCGGAGCAGGCCGAACACGACGACGTACACGACGGCGGTGCGGAAGATGATCTCCCACACCGGGACGGACGGCTCGATCACCCGCACATCCTGAACGACGCGCGGCGCCTCGTCACGCGACGGTGTTTAGGCGAGGCCCTGCATGAGGTCCTTGAACGGGCTGTAGCCGGCGAAGGCCGTGGCCGCCACTTCGGCTGCGACCATGAACGCGGCGATCCCGATCGCGCTCAGCGGGCCGGCGGCGATGGCCACGAGCAGGACGATCGGCACCACGATGGCGATGCGGATGTCGCGGTCGAACG
>DASQIF010000228.1:0-5835 GCA_035631715.1 Candidatus Acidiferrales bacterium | reverse complement strand
CGTCGATCTCGCCGCGTCCGAGCGCGGTGAGCGCGTCCCCCGCGCTGGGGTACGAGCGCAGCACGATGCGGTCGAGGTACGGCCGCAGTCTCTCGGGCTGGACCTTGTAGTAGTCGTCGTTCCGCGCGAGGGCCACCTGCCGCGCGTCCGCCTCGACGACGCGGAACGGGCCGCTCCCGATGGGCCGCTGGTTGAACGTGGTGCGCGGCAGCTCGTTGTACGAGACGGTCGACAGCAGGTGCGCCGGCATGAGCGGCAGCGTCGTGTTCGCGGCGAACGAGCCGAACGCCTCGGGCAGCGTGAAGCGCACCACGCGCGCGCTCACCGCTTCGGCCTTCACGCCACGGAACGCGTCGCTGAACGTGCCGACGTACGCCTTGTCCTGCACGAGGCCGACGGTATATAGGACGTCGGCGGACGTGACCGGCTCGCCGTCCTGCCACTTCGCGTCGTCGCGGATGGTGAACGTCCACACCTTTCCGTCGGACTGCGTGGTGAACGACGCCAGGTCCGGGACGACCGAGCCGTCGCGATCGAGCTGCGTGAGGCCGGAGAACACCAGGCGCACGACGTCCTGGTCGATGTCCGTCGCGGCGAGGACCGGCTCAAGGTACTGCGGCTGCCCTACGACGCCTTCGATATACGTGCCGCCGTTCGCCGGGATGGTGCCGGTGCGCTCCGCCTGGTCGACGAAGACGGCGGCCGCGCTCACGATCGCCATGAGGCCGACGAGCGCGATGACGATGAACTTGTCCCGCGCGGTCACCTAGCCGGCGTTGGCCCCTCGAGCGGAGACCAGCGAGATCACCACGTAGAACGCGATGAACACGACGGTCAGGCGGAAGAGCGTGCGCTCGAGACCGCGGCGGCTGCGGTACGCGGTGGACTCACCACCGAACGTCCCGGACAGCCCGGTGCCGCGGGCCTGAAGGAGGATCGAGGCGCCGACCGCGACGGACACGACGATCTGCGCGACCTGAAGAAGATCCATGGGGCGAGATGAATTGTACGGGCTAGCCGCGGCGAAGGAGCGACGACCCGGTCATGCGCTCGGGCACGGGCAGGTCGAGCAGGCCGAGCAGCGTCGGCGCGATGTCGCGCAGACCGCCGTCGCGGATCGTGTACGAGGACGCGTCGCGCGCCACGAACACGACCGGCACCGGGTCGGTCGAGTGCTGGGTGTTGCGGCTGCCGTCGGGGAACAGCATCTCCTCCGCGTTGCCGTGGTCCGCCGTCACGATCATGCAGCCGCCCGCGGCGAGCACCGCGTCGACGATCTTCCCCACCGCGGCATCAGTGGCTGCCATGGCCACCAGCGCCGCGGCGATGACGCCGGTGTGACCGACCATGTCCGGGTTCGCGAAGTTCACGAGCGCGAAGTCGTAGCGGCCCGACGCGATGGCCTTCACGAGCGTGTCCGCGACGCCCGGCGCGCTCATCTCCGGCTGCATGTCATACGTCGCGACCCTCGGCGACGGCACGAGCTCGCGGTCCTCGCCCGGGTATGGCGTCTCGTGACCGCCGTTGAAGAAGTATGTGACGTGCGCGTACTTCTCCGTCTCGGCGGTGCGGAACTGGCGCAGCCCTCGGTCGGCGAGGAGCGCGGCCATCGGAACGACGTCCTGCCGCGGGAATGCCACGCGCACGGTCGGCAGGTCGACGTTGTAGTCGGTCATCGTCACGAAGGTGACACGGGGCCGGCGCTTGCGGGTGAAACCGGTGAAGCCGTCCTGCATGAACGCCCAGGTGAGCTCGCGCGCGCGGTCCGGGCGGAAGTTGAAGAACACGACCGCGTCGCCGTCCTCGACGCGCGCACCGTTGCCGATCACGCGCGGCTCCATCAGCTCGTCGCTGCAGCCGTCCTTCGCGTAGCACTCGCGCACCGCCGCGTCGGCGCTCGCCGCGCGCGGCCCCAGCCCGTCCACGATCGCGTCGTACGCGCGCTCGATGCGGTCCCAACGCTTGTCGCGATCCATCGCCCAGTAGCGGCCCTCGATCGTCGCGATGGGCGCGCGCACCTGCGGCAGGAGCTCGAGCGCGCTGCGCGGCGGCATGTCACGGCCGTCGAGGAAGCAGTGGTACGCGACGCGCCGCACGCCCTCGCGCTTGGCGAGCTCCGCGAGCGCGTTGAGATGCGCGAGATCGGCGTGCACGCCGCCCGTGGAAAGCAGGCCCAGCATATGAAGCGTGCCCCGCTCGCGCACCGCGGCGCAGGCCGCGCGCAGCGCGTCGTTCTTGAAGAACGAACCGTCCGCGATCGCGTCGTTGATGCGCACGAACTCCTGGTACTGCACGTACCCCGCGCCCATGGTGAGATGGCCGACCTCGCTGTTGCCCATCACGCCGCCCGGCAGACCCACGGCGCGGCCGCTCGCGTCGAGCTGCGCGTGCGGATACGTCGCGAACAGCGCGTCGAGGCGCGGCGTTTTCGCGCGGGTGACCGCGTTTCCCGGGCCGTCGGGCGCGATGCCCCATCCGTCGAGGATGCAGAGGACGACGGGGCGGTAGCTCACGCGAACGCGGACACGATGCTCGCGAACTCGTCGGCCTTGAGCGACGCGCCGCCCACGAGCGCGCCGTCGATGCCGTCCGCCGACGCGAACTCCTTCACGCCGGCGGCGGTGACGCTGCCGCCGTAAAGGATCGACGTCGACGCGCCGGGCAGCCCGAGGCCATCCAGCGAGCGCCGAATGACCGCGACGATCCGCGTGGCGTGCGCGCCGGTCGCGGGTCTGCCGGTGCCGATGGCCCAGATCGGCTCGTACGCGATGACCAGGGCCGACGCGCGATCGCGCGCCGCGGTGAGCGGCGCGACATCCGCGGCGATCTGCCGCGCAACGACCGTGTCGCTCTCGCCGGCGAGGTACTGCGCCTCGCTCTCCCCGACGCAGAGCACGACGCGCAGGCCCGCGGACAACACGCGCGCGAGCTTGGTCGCCACGCGCGCGTCATCGTCGCCCAGGTCACGCCGGACCTCGGAGTGGCCCACGATCGACCCTGCGGAGATGTGACGGATCATCGACACCGCGATCTGCCCGGTGTACGCGCCCTTCTCCTGCGCGCTCACGTTCTGCGCGTAGACCCACACCCGTGAGCCGCGGAGCGCCTCCCACACCGCGGCGAGCGCGATGGTCGGCGGCGCGACCCCGACGACGACGTCACCTGCTGGCGCGCCCGCGGAGACGGCGCGCGCGAGCAGGACGGCCTCGTCCACCGTGGGCGGATTCATCTTCCAGTTTCCGATGACGAATTTCGTACGCGTCATCGACGCCCGGCCTCGTCGAGGATGCGCCGCAGGCGCCCGCGGACCGACCACTTCGTCGTGTCGAGCCGCGCGGCGAGCTGCGCCAGCGTCGCCTCGGGCGATCGGACGCGCGCCGCAGCGGCGCTGCGCACCTCGCGCGGCAGACGCGCGAGACGGCCCGAGCGTTCGAGCGAGCGGATCGCGTCGGATTGCACGCGCGCCGCGCCGACCGCGCGCGCGAGGTTCGCCGACTCGGCGTTCACCGCGGCGTTGGTGCGGCCGCGCACCTCGCGCTGCACGCGGCGCGACTCGAACCGGAGCAGCGTCTCGCCTGCGCCGGCCAGACGCAGGAACGCCGCTATCGCGTCCGCGCTCCGCAGCGTGAGGACGGTGCGACCGCGACGCACGCGTGTGCGCGCCGCCAAGCCTTCGCCGGAAAGCAGGTGACGCGCGCGCGACGCCTCGCCGCGCGGCGGGCGCAGCTCGAGGAGATATCCCGACGGTCCGGCGGAGAGCGATCCGCCGGCGAGGAACAGGCCGCGCAGATACGCGCGTCGACAGCAGGCCTTGCGGAGGGACGACGGGACCGTGGTCTCGGTCGAGTGCGCGAGCCGCCGCGCCGGCGCGCCGAGGTGCGTCGCGCGCGGGAGGAGCGCCGCGAGCACGCGTGCGTCGCAGGCCGTGGGATGAATGCGCGCGAGCTCGGCCTTGACCTCTTCGGAGAGCGGCGAGCGGCCCGCGGCGTCGACGCCGCGCGTCACGTGCGCACCTCCACGCGATCGATGTCGCGATGTTCCACCGTGACCTCGCCCGGCGTGCCACGCAGCCGGGACGCGATCTCGTCGGCGAGCACGACGGAGCGATGACGGCCGCCGGTGCAGCCGAGCGCGATGCCCAGGCGCGCCTTCTTCTCCTCCTCGTACCGCGGGAGCGCGAACTCGAGGAAGGACATCACGTGCTGCAGGAACTGCTTCGTCGCGGGATGGCCGAGCACGAAGTCGCGCACCGCGGCATCGCGTCCGTCCTTGTCACGCAGCTCGGGGATGTAGAAGGGGTTCTCCATGAAGCGCACGTCGAAGACGAGGTCGGCCGACGGCGGCAGGCCGAACTTGTAGCCGAAGCTCACGACGTGCACGAGCATGCCCGGCGTCCCGGTGCCGTAGAGCGAGTGCAGCGTGTCGCGGAGGTCCTTCACCGAGAGGAACGTCGTGTCGATGACCTTGTCGGCGCGCGCGCGCAGGTCGACGAGCAGCCGCCGTTCCTGGTCGATCGACGGCTGGACGCCGCCTTTCGTCTCGAGCGGGTGGCGGTGGCGCGTCTCGCTGTAGCGGCGCAGCAGCACCTCGTCGCTCGCGTCGAAGAACAGCAGGTGCGGGCGGTCGCCGGCGTCGGCGAGCGCGTCGAGCGCCTTCGTCGCGTCGCGGAAGAGCGAGCCGCTGCGCGCGTCGATCACGAACGCGACGCGGTCGCGGCCGCCGCGGCGGCACTCGGCGAGCGCGGAGGGCATGAGCGACGGCGGGAGGTTGTCGAGGATGAAGTACCCGAGATCTTCGAACACCTTGACCGCCTGACTCTTGCCGGCCCCGGACATCCCCGTCACGACGACGAACGGTGGCGCGGCCGCCGTGCCGGGCTCTGGGCTCAGTGGACCACCTTCGACAGCAGGCCGCTGACGAGCGAGATGAGGATGGCGCCGACGAGCGCGGTGAGGAAGTTGTCGACGTGGAAGCCGAGCGATGGGATCGCCGAAAGGATCAGCAGCATGAGCGCATTGATCACGAAGACGAAGAGGCCGAGCGTCGCGCAGGTGATCGGCAGCGACACGATCAGGAGGATCGGGCGCACGAACGCGTTGAGGACGCCGAGCACGAGCCCGGTGAGGAACAGCGCGACGTATTTATCGAGGTCGCCGAAGCCGTAGCTCACGTTGCCCCAGGTGATGCCGGGGACGATCAGAGCGACGATCCAGATGGCCACGGCCGTGACGGCCACGCGCACGAGAAAGCCCATCGCGCTAAGCCTAAACGCTCAGAACTGTGACAGGGTCCCGCGCACGCGCATGACCCGCTCGGCGCGGGCGAAGAAGCGCCGCCCGATGGGATAGAGCGCGGCCGTCGTCACGATCAGCGCGACGTACTCGAGCGCTGGGTCGTACGTCGGCCGCGCGCCGATGGCCTGCTGGCGAAGGAGGTCCATCGCGTACGTCGTGGGGAGGATCAGCGCGAACGGCTGGAACAGGCCCGGCAGGAGCGTCACCGGGAAGGCCACACCCGACGCGGTCGAGAACAGGAAGTTCGTGCAGTCGATGAAGAAGTTCGCGTCGCGGATGAGCAGCACGACGCCGGCGAGCAGGTACGCCACGCCGATCATCCCCACGATCGCGACGAGCACCGCCGGGATCGCGAAGACGATGTGCCAGTCGAAGCGCAGGCCGAAGACGGTGATGCCGATCGCGAAGAGCACCGCCTGGCTGATGAGGAACCACACCAGGCTGCCGAGCGCGCGGCCGATGACGAGCGTCTCGTGGCGCGTCGGCGTGAGCCACACCGGCTCGAGCGTGCCCGCGTCCATCTCGAAGCGCAGGCCCATGG
>DASQIF010000227.1:0-3731 GCA_035631715.1 Candidatus Acidiferrales bacterium | reverse complement strand
TCGGCATCGCCGAGCGACACGGCTGGTCTCCGGTCGCCGCGTCGCAGATGGAGTACAGCCTGGTGGAGCGCGGGGTAGAGCGCGACATGCTGCCGGCGTGCGCGCATCTCGGGGTGTCGTTCGTGCCGTACTTCCCGCTGGCTGGCGGGTTCCTCACCGGCAAGTACCAGAAGGACGTCGCGCCGCCGCCGAACACGCGCTTCGGCCGCGCGCAGCAACGGCCGCGCTACCTCACGGACGACAACTTCATGAGGCTCGACAAGTGGAAGACCTTCGCATCGGAGCGCGGTCACGACATGAACGAGCTCGCGATCGCGTGGCTCCTCGCGCATCCGGTCGTGTGTTCGGTGATCTCAGGCGCGACGGCTCGCGATCAGCTCACCGCGAACGCGAAGGCGGCGGAGTGGTCCCTCACGCCGGAGGACGTCGCGGCGCTGTAGTCAGCGCGAGCGCCCGACGGCCGAGGCTGCGGAAGTGACCTTCGGCACGGGTCCCGACGCCGAACGACCCAGCCGCTGGGGTCGCTGGACCCGCGAGCGCGTCGTGTAGACGGTCTACGTTTCGCTGATGTCGCAGCTGCGCGAGCGCGTCACGAACCTGTCGCTGCGCTGGAAGATCGGCAGCCTCGTCGTCGTCGGCCTGCTCGCGATCTTCGTGCTCTTCGGCCTGCTCGGGAAGTCGATAGCCGATGACGCCAAAGAGCGCACCGTGAACGGCTGGGCGAGCATCGCGCAGTCGACGGCGACGGTCATCGACTCCGAGATCGACCTCGACTACGCCCGCCTCGAGCAGGTTGCCGCGACGCTCGGCGCTGCGTCCCCTGACGCCGCGACGCAGCGGCGCGTGCTGGACGGCATCGCCGGCTCGAATGTGGTCGGGAATCTCGTCCTCATCGCGCCCGATCGCACGGTGGTCTGGTCGATGGCATCGACGGCGGCGACCGCCGCGGCCGTGGCCGATCCGCGGATCCTCGATCCGCTCACGAGCGGTGCGCGCTATGCGTCGGGCGTGGTCGACGTGAACGGAAGTGGCGAGGTCGTGCTCGCCGTGCCGGTGCGGAGCCAGGGCGTCCTCGCCTCCGTGTTCGCGCCCGGCGACGGCGCGATCAGCGAACTCATCTCGAGCGCGCGTGGCCTCGCTCACACCGGGCACGCCGAGCTCGTCGACCAGAACGACCGCGTCATCGCGTCGACCGATCCCGGAGAGGTGCTCGGGCCGGGCGAGCACCCCGACTTCTACGACCCGCACCTGCAGCACCACACCAGCGGCGTGGGGCTCACCGCACCCGTCGGTCCGCAGGATCCGACAGATCAAGGGCAGCGCCACGACATGGCGTTCGTGTCGCTCTCATCCGCGCCGTGGGGCTTCGCGCTCGGCGGGAACGACGCGGAGCTCTCCGCGGACGCGGTGCGCTGGGAGGGTCAGACGATCGCGCTCGGCGTCATCTCGCTGTTCGTCGCATTGTTCTTCGTCTGGCTCACGACACGTGCGGTCGTGCGGCCGGTCCTCGCGCTCGCGACCGCGAGCCGGCAGATCGCGGCGGGCGATCTGGCGACCCCGGTACGCGTGACCGGTGAGGGCGAGGTACGTGCGCTCGGGCAGGACTTCGATCGGATGCGCGAGAAGCTGCGTGTCGCGCTGTCAGAGCTCGCCGTCGAGAAGAGCCGTTACGAGGGGATCGTGACGTCGATGGCCGATGCCGTGGTCACGACCGACACGAGCGAGCGCATCACCGCGTTCAATCCTGCGGCCGAGGCGCTCACCGGATGGCCCGCCACCGAGGCGCTCGGACGCCCCTGCGCGGACGTGCTCGCGAGCGCCGACGCCCACGAGCAGATCGATGCGCCGAGCCGCACGAAGATCCGGCGGCGCGACGGGACCGACGTGACGGTGTCGATGACCCACGCCACCGTGACGGCCGAGGGTGAGACGGTCGGCACGGTGCACGTGTTGCGCGACGTATCGGCGGAGACCGAGGTCGAGCGCATGAAGGAGGAGTTCCTCGCCACGGTGTCGCATGAGCTGCGCACCCCGCTCGGCTTCATCATGGGCTACGCAACGAGCCTGCTGCTCCCCGACGCGCCGGACGATCGCGAGACGACGCGGCGGTTCCTCGGCGTGATCGCCGAGTCGAGCAAGGAGCTCGAGGATCTCGTCGACGATCTGATGGACATGACGAAGATCAGCTCCGGCACGCTCAGCGTCGCGGCGCGCCCCGCGCAGCTCGCGCCGCTCGTGCGAGCCGCGCTCGACCGCGCGCGCGTGCGGGAGCCGGAGCGGCACTTCGCGGAGGCCGTGCCGTCGGACCTGCCGCAGATCCTCGCCGACGCGCGTCGCGTCGAGCAGGTCCTCTATGACCTCCTCGACAACGCGATCAAGTACTCGCCGCACGGCGGGCCGATCAGCGTCAGCGCGGAGCAGGCCGGTGACACCGTCGTCGTCAGCGTGGTCGACGAGGGACTCGGCGTTGCGCCGGACGAGCTCGCGAGCATTTTCGAACGCTTCCACCGCGGCAGCGTCGCCCGTGCCCGCGCGATCAGTGGCACCGGCCTCGGCCTCGCCATCTGCAAGGGCATCGTCGAGGCGCACGGCGGGCGCATCTGGGCGGAGAGCCCGGCGACGGCAGCCGGCCGCGGCACGGCCATCCGCTTCACCGTCCCGGTCGCGGTGATCAGGGGAGATGGGGCGGTCTACGACGAGCTCGTCGCGGAGGCCCTCCGATGATGAAGGAGACGAAGGTGCTCGTGGTCGACGACGAGCGCCGCTACCGCGAGCTCCTCGAGATGGATCTGTCGCGCCGCGGCTATCACGTCTTCGTTGCCGCGGATGGCCTGCGCGCGCTGCAGCTGGTCGAGGAGGTGTCGCCGGATCTCGTGCTGCTCGACGTCATGCTTCCGGACCTGGACGGGTACGAGGTGTGCCGCCGCATCCGCGAGGTGTCGACCGTGCCGGTGATCATGCTGACCGCGCGCGTCGAAGAGGCCGACAAGGTCCGCGGCCTGCGCATCGGCGCGGACGACTACGTGACGAAGCCATTCAGCGCGATCGAGCTTCTCGCGCGCGTCGAGGCCGTGCTACGCCGCGCCGAGCCCGCGCATCAGGTGAAGACGCGGCCATTCGAGCGGGCCGGGCTGCGGATCGACTTCGGCGACCGGCACGTGCTCGTCGAGGGCCGCGAGATCGAGCTCACCGCGGCGGAATACCGGCTGCTTTCGGAGCTCGCGCAGAACGCCGGGCGCGTGATGGTCCACGACGAGCTCCTGCGTCGCGTGTGGGGCTCGGGCTACGAGGGCGCCAGCGATCTGCTGCACACCGCGATCCGCAGGCTGCGTGTGAAGATCGAGGCCGATCCGACGCGTCCGAGCCACGTCCTAACGAAGCGTGGCGTCGGGTACTTCATCCCACAGACCTGACACCGCCGCCCGCTCGTGGGGCGGCGGTGTCACATCTCCTCGCGTCTAGGGATTGGTGACGACGAACCAGACCTGGCCGACGTTCTGGCCGAGCGTGTCGCCCGGCTTCGTGTCCTTGTTGTAGAAGTACAGCGGCTTGCCGTTGATCGTCAGCTGCTTCTGGCCATCCTTGCGCGTCGCGAGCGCGAGCTTGCCGGTGATGCCCGCGCCGGCGATCGGGTCGCCGGTGATGGTGAACGGCGGCGAGTTCGTGGCGCACGCGTCATAGCAGTTGCTCAGGTCCGCGGTGTCCTTCGCCCACGTGTAGAGCGTCATCTT
>DASQIF010000226.1:0-10058 GCA_035631715.1 Candidatus Acidiferrales bacterium | reverse complement strand
TCTCGATCGTCCATCACCGCGCCGTCGACGTGCTTCGCCGCAAGACGACGTTCCGTCCGGCGCCGCTCGAGGCCGCGGAGGCGCGGCCGTCCGACGACGACACCGCCGAAGAGGCCACGCGCAACGTCGAGCACGCCACGGTGCGCGAGGCGCTCGAGGCGCTGCCTCAGGCGCAGCGTCGCACGATCGAGCTCGCGTACTTCGGCGGGTACACGCACGTCGAGCTCGCCGAACTCATGGGCGTGCCGCTCGGCACGGTGAAGGGGCGCATGCGCATCGGGCTGCAGAAGCTCCGCCGCGCGCTCGAGCACCAGCACTCGGTGGAAGGGATCACGCGATGAACCACGTCACTGACGAGCTCGAGCTCTACGCGCTCGGCGCCCTCGCCGGCGAGGAGCGCGCGCGCGTCGCCGCGCACCTCGCGCAGTGCCCGGCCTGCCGCGAGCAGGCGAAGGTCCTCGAGGATGTCGCCGTCGCGCTGCCCGACACGCTCACGCCGCGCGACGCGCCCGCGAGATTGCGGGCGCGCATCCTCGCGACCGCGCGCGGCGGCGTCGCGGCGCAGCGCGTCTCGCGCGGGACCGCGTGGACGGCATGGCTCCGTCCGAGCCGCGCGGCGCTCATCGCGCTCTCGCTCGCGGTGCTCGTGCTCGGCGCGATCGACGTGGCCCTCGTCCAGCAGAGCGCCGCGCTCGCGCAGCAGCGCGATGTGGCGGCGGCGCAGCGGGACGAGTTCAGCGTCGGCCTCTACCGCGTGGCGCACGGCGGCCACACCTGGTACATGGCCGGCCTCGACCAGTGGGCCGGCTCGGGCGGGACGCTCTTCTCACCGGCGAAGCCCGACGCCGCGCCGTTCGTCGTCTTCCACGATCTCCGGCCGCTCGCCGCCGGCAGCGTGTACGCGCTCTGGCTGGTGGACGACGCCGGTCACTGGACGCGCGTCGCGAACTTCACGCCGAACGGCGGTGGCGCGCAGACGGTCGTGCTCGACGAGCCGGTCGCGGGCTACACGCAGTGCGCGCTGACGATCGAGTCGTGGCCCTCGGGCAAGCGGAGCGGCCCGCTCGTCATGCAGTCGCGCATCACCTAGCGCCCTCCCCGAGCCAGGCGCAGAGCCGCGCGTGCAGCTCGGGCGCGCCGACGACATGGCCGAGCGGCCAAGTCGCGGGATGCAGGATGAACGCGTCGCCCTGCGCGCCCCCGAGACCGCCATGCGACCCGACCTGGTCTTCGAACGCGCACGTCTCGCCCGTCGACGGGTCGTACTCGGCGATGACCACGAGATCGCCGCAGTTCGGCATCGCGTCGACGCGACGCAGGCCGGCGCTGGCGTTCGCCCCATAGGGCGCGAGCGGATCCGCGCCGTCGACGGTGCCGTCGTCGAGCGATCGCGTGCCCGCGCGACCGACGACGAGCGGGCCGCCCGCTGAACGGACCATGACGAGCCCGATGCCCGGCTCCGCGGCGAGCCGCGCGACGAGACCCGGATAGCGCTCCTCGAGGGCTTCGCGCGTGACGCGGCCGGGCATGCGCGCGAGCGACACCTGCGCGAGATTTCCCGATGCCGCGACGACGAGCTCCGGCGGCTCTTCGCCGTCCTTCCTTCCGCCGGGCAGCGCTCCCGGCAGCAGTCTCGTCCCGAGCGCACCGGCGTCGAGCAGCGAGACACGGCCGGTGCGCTCGGCCGGCGTCGTCGCCGCGTGCACGTCGACGTCGCCGCCCATGAGACCGGCGATGACTTCCTCGAGCTTTCGCCCCGTGCGCTGGCGGAACATCGGGCCGGGCGTCTGGCCGTGGTCGGACAGCACGACGAAGCGGTACGGCCGCGGCGCGTCGAGCGCGGCGCGCTCGAGGAGGGCGATGATGCGGTCGATGCCGCGGAGCGCCCGGCGCGACTCGAGACGCTCGATCCCCGCGTGGTGCGCGATCTCGTCGTAGTCGACGAAGTCCGCGTAGATCACCGGCGTGCGCTGGTACATCTCCTCGATCACCAAGGCGCCCACGAGGTGGCGCAGGATCACGTTCGTCGCCGCACGCGCGAGCGGATACGGGAAGGCGCGCGCGCCGCGCGGCACGTCGGGCGTGATGCGCTCGCGCTGCGCCTGCACGATCTCCGTCGCGATCTCCCCCACGGAGAGCACGATCCAGCGCACGAAGGCATACGGGCTCACCAAGAACCAATCGAGGACGTGGCTGCGTTGCGCCTCGCGCGCCGGATCGTCCACGGTCGACGCCGTCAGGAAGCTGCGACGCGCGTCGCCGGACAGGAGGTTCGCGATGGACGCGCCGCCGGTGAGCAGCCCGTGCCCGTCGGACACGCGACGCAGGATCTCGCGCGCGTCGCGCGGGTGGTTCGACACCAGGAGCCGCCCGGTGGACTTCTCCCACCAGCGGAAGGCAGGTATGCCGTCGTTGTTGCCGTGGAGGATGCCCGCCTGGCTGGCGGAGGTCTGCGTGGGAAGGAGCGGCTCCCAGCGGTCGAGGGTCATGTCCGGCGAACGCGACCAACGCGCGAGCGTCGGGACGTCACCGCGCGCGATGGCGCGCAGGAAGGCCGAATGCGCGAGGCCGTCGATCTGCAGGAAGATCACGCCGGCGCTCGTCTCGCGGGGCGCGCGGTCGCGCGCCGCGAGCTGTCGGACGAGCGTGCCGAAGAATGAGGTGTCGTTCGCGAGCGAGAGGCTCGCGGCGATGAGCGCGTGTGACACCGAGTACAGGACGGATGCGAGGAGCGCGGTCGTGGGGCGGTCGATGCCGATGCCGGGTACGACTCGTGCGACGGCGACGAGCGCGACCGCCTGCACGATGAGCGTCGCGAGGCCGACGAGGAGGACCGAGATCCGGGACAGGAGCGCGCCGAGGAGTGGCCTGACGAGCGCGGAGATCGCCGCGAGCGCCGCCGCGACCGCGGCCGCCTCCCAAGGCTGGGCGACGGAGAGCCCGGGGATGTACCACGCCGTGAAGGCGAACGCCGCGAGGGATGCGGTCACCACGACGACGGCGCGAAGGAGCAGCTGCGGCCATCCACCGCTCCATCGCCACAGGAGATGGAACTGCCTGCGATAGAGCCCGGCCAGGCCGCTCATCTTCGGTTCCTCGGGCACTCCACGGTGCTCGTCGCGATGGACGGCGCGCGCGTGCTCACCGACCCGCTGCTCGTCGAGCGCCTCGGCCCGCTACGCCGCCGCGTGCGGCTCGCGCGCGAAGCCATCGAGCCGCTGGTGCTAGACGCGGTCCTCATCTCGCACGCCCACCACGACCATCTTCACCTTCCGTCGCTGCGCCAGCTCGTCGGACGGCCGCCCCTGATCGTCCCGATCGGGCTCGGACGGCTCCTTGCGCGCCACCGCTTCGAGGTGATCGAGGTCGCACCGGGTGACAGCGTGACCGTCGGAGCGCTCCGTGTCACGGCGACGCCGGCGCTGCATCACGGCGGCCGCGGCCCGCTGCAGCGCGCGCACGCCGCGATCGGGTTCCGCGTCGACGGCAGCACGCGCGTCTACTTCGCCGGCGACACCGACCTCTTTCCGGCGATGTCCGACCTCGCGGGGACGATCGACGTCGCCCTCCTGCCGGTGTGGGGCTGGGGCCCGAATCTCGGGCGCGGCCACCTCGACCCGACGCGGGCGGCGGAGGCCGTCGTCCGCATCCGGCCACGGATCGCGGTGCCGATCCACTGGGGGACCTTCTACCCGGCGGGGCTCTCGCGCCTCTGGCCGCGGCCGCTCGAGCGTCCACCGCTCGAGTTCAGGGAACGGGTCGAGCGCGTCGCGCCGGCGTGTGCGGTGCGTGTCCTCGCGCCGGGCGACGCGCTCGTGCTCGACTAGGTCGTCACATCTTCTTCGCGGTCGCCGGAGCCATGACGGGCATCTTGCTGTCGCCCATCATCGCCCAGATCGCCCATGCGGCGACGAACAGGTGCAGGAGGTTGTCCGAGGGGCTCTCGAGGTTCGCGAGACCGAGGAAGTTCGGATTCGCGAACGCGCCGTT
This sequence comes from Candidatus Acidiferrales bacterium, assembly GCA_035631715.1. Lineage (GTDB taxonomy): Bacteria > Chloroflexota > Limnocylindria > P2-11E > P2-11E > CF-39. The sequence continues at coordinate 6,068 of DASQIF010000226.1, read as the reverse complement.
CGTGAGAGCGCCGCCGCTCGGCAGGAACCATCCGGGGAGACCGAAGATGAGGGCCGTGATGCCGACCACCGCGGTGAGGCCGCGATGGATCATGCGATCCTTGAGGCCGAAACCGGCCGCGAGACCGATGATACCGAGCGCGGTGTGCGCGAGGTTCTCGCCGGCGTCGAGCGAGAAGAAGTCGACGCTGTTGAGGACCCCGATGTAGCCGACCAGACCGACGATGAGCAGGACCGCGCCACCGATACGCAGGAACATGGTGGAGTTCTGGTACGTACTGAGCACTCCGTCCCCTACCCTTCCGGCTGGGGTTGCCAGCCACGCGACATTCTCCCCCTCGTACGCAAGAAAAAGCCCCGCCGGATCGCTCCGGCGGGGCCTTCTGCGTGCCTACCTGCTAGCGCCTAGTAGTCCATGCCTCCGGGCGGCATCGCGGGAGCCTTCTCCTTCTCGGGAAGGTCCGTGATGAGCGCCTCGGTGGTGAGGATCATCGAGGCGATTGAGACAGCGTTCTCGACGGCCGAGCGCACGACCTTCGCCGGGTCGATGATGCCCGCCTTCGTGAGGTCGACGATCTCGTTCTTGATCACCTCGTAGCCCCAGACGTTGCTCTTGGTCTCGTCCTGCTTGCGGCGGATCGCCGCGAGCATGACCGCCCCGTCCGTGCCTGCGTTCTGGCAGAGCTGACGGAACGGCTCCTCGAGCGCACGACGGAGGATGTTGAAGCCGGTGAGCTCGTCACCGGTCGCGGTGCTCTTGTCGAGTGCCTTGATCGCGTTGAGCAGCGTGACCTCGCCGCCGGGGACCATGCCCTCCTCGACGCCCGCGCGGGCCGCCGAGAGCGCGTCCTCGACGCGGTGCTTCTTCTCTTTGAGCTCCACCTCGGTGGCCGCGCCGACCTTGATGACGGCGACGCCGCCGGCGAGCTTCGCGAGACGCTCCTGGAGCTTCTCCTTGTCGAAGTCGCTGGTGGTCTCTTCGATCTGCGCCTTGATCTGCTTGACGCGCGCCATGATCTTTTCCTGCGAGCCGTGACCCTCGACGAACGTCGTCTCGTCCTTGTCGGATGAGACGCGCCGGCAGCGGCCGAGGTCCTGCACCGTGGCGGAGTCGAGCTTGCGGCCCGCCTCCTCGGTGATGACGTTGCCGCCGGTGAGGATCGCGATGTCCTCGAGCATGGCCTTGCGGCGGTCGCCGAAGCCCGGCGCCTTGACGCCGAGGATGTTCAGCGTGCCGCGGAGCTTGTTCACGACGAGCGTGGCGAGGGCCTCGCCGTCGATGTCCTCGGCGACGATCACGAGGTTCTTGCTGACCTGCACGAGCTTCTCGAGCACCGGCAGGATGTCCGTGATGGCCGAGATCTTCTTGTCGGTGATGAGGATGTACGGGTCCTCGATGACCGCTTCCATGCGGTCGGCGTTGGTCACGAAGTAGGCCGAGATGTAGCCGCGGTCGATCTGCATGCCCTCGACGAACTCCGTCTCGAACTGCAGGCCCTTCGACTCCTCGACGGTGATCACGCCTTCGCGGCCGACCTTGTCCATGACGTCGGCGATGAGCTGACCGATCTGGGCGTCGGCGGCGGAGATCGTCGCGATCTGCGCGATCTCTTCCTTGCCCTTCACTTCCTTCGCCTCGGCCTTGATGGCCTCGACGACCGCCTGGCCGCCCTTCTCGAGCCCGCGCTTCAGGAGCATCGGGTTCGCGCCCGCGGCGATGTTGCGGAGGCCTTCGTGCACGATCGCCTGCGCGAGGACGACCGATGTCGTGGTGCCGTCACCGGCGATGTCGTTTGTCTTGGTCGCGGCCTCCTTGAGGAGCTGCGCGCCCATGTTCTCGAACGGGTCCTCGAGCTCGACCTCGCGTGCGACGGTGACGCCGTCGTGCGTGACGGTCGGCGCGCCGAACTTCTTGTCGAGGCCGACGTTGCGGCCCTTCGGTCCGAGCGTCGTCTTGACCGCGTTGGCCATGACGTCGACGCCGGCCTTGAGTCGCTTGCGCGCGTCATCGGTGAATACGAGCTGTTTCGGCATTCCTAACCCTCCACGATCGCGAGGATGTCCTTCTCCGCGAGGATCAGGAGCTCTTCGCCATCCATCTTGAATTCGGTCCCTGCGTACTTCTGGAAGAGGACCCGATCGCCTTCCTTGAGCTCGACCGGGATGCGCTTCCCGTCCTCGTCTCGGTCACCCGGACCGACGGCCAGGACCTTGCCCTCCTGGGGCTTCTCCTTCGCGGTGTCCGGAAGGACGATCCCGCTCTTGGTGATCTCCTCGCGGTCGAGGGCCTTGATCACGACACGGGAGCCAAGTGGCTTGAGCTTTGTCTTCTCTGCTAGGGCTGGCATTCTTCCCCCTGTTCTGGCCCGTGCCGGTAGACGGACGGGCCTCGGTTTTTGGATTAGCACTCGCCTAGGTCGACTGCTAACACATTAGGACAGCCGGAAAAAGGCTGTCAAGGCGCGCCGGGCGCACCCTCGGTCGCTGCTGCCGGGGCCTCGACCATGACGCGGTCTTTCCCCGCCCGCTTGGCCGCGTAAAGCATCGAATCCGCGGCCTCGAGCACCTGTTCCGCGGTCCGGCCGGGGCGCCAGGCGGCCACACCGGCCGACACGGTGATCGCGGTGTGAGGCTCGGCGTGGCCCTGGGTGACGACGGCCTCGCGGACACGCTCGGCGGCCTGCCGCGCCTCGTGCAGCTTCCCCCTCGGGACGAGCACCAGGAACTCGTCCCCACCGGTACGGAACGAGATGTCGGCCTCGCGCAGGGTCTTCCGCAGCGTGTTCGCGAATCCGCGCAGCGCGAGGTCTCCCATCTCATGTCCGAACGTGTCATTCACCTGCTTCAGGCCGTCGATGTCGAGCGCGATCACGCTGTACGGCTCGGAGTGGCGCGCCGCGAGCGACTGCACGACGCGCAGCTGCTCGGCGAGGAAGTGCCGGTTGTGCAGACCGGTGAGGCCGTCGGTCGTGGCCTGACGCTGCGCCGTCTCGAGCACGCGGCGGTTCGCGAGCGAGAGCGCGACGCGGTCGGCGGCGGCGCGGACGAACGCCTCCTCGACGACAGAGCCGACGGTCGGCTCCATGAACAGGGCGCCCACCGATTCGCTGCCCGCGACGAGGGGCGCGCAGACATAGCCGTTCGATCCTTCGATGAAGGGCATATACGGGCAGATGACCGGATCCTCGGCGCTCTTCACCTCGAACATGCGCGCGCTGCGGATCGCCGGACAGTTCGTCGGACCATTCACGACCGGATGCACGCGCGCCGCGCCGGCCGTGCCCTCCGGCTCGAGCAGCGCGATCGACGGGTCCACGAAGAGGGTCGTCGCGGCCATGAGCCGGAATCCCTGCGCGATGGCCCGCGCCGCGACCTGGGCGGTGGAGCGCTCGTCGCGCGCGAGCGAGAGCGCCTCCACGAGCTGGTTGAGGCCCTCGAGCACCCGCATGCGGCCGGCGAGCGTCTCGCGCTCGTCGCGCACCTCCTCGAGCGCGGTGTTCGACGCGATCGAGGGCGCCATCGACTCGGCGATCACTTCCGCGAGTCGCACCTCGCGCGGCGCCCACTGCCGCGCCTGCGTGTCGCTGAACACGATGAGCCCGATGAAGCCACCGCGGTGCTGAAGTGGGACGAAGAGGGCCGACGCGACCTGGAACGTCGAGCGCGTGCGCTCGGTGACGCCGGGGTCCTGCGCGCTGTCGTTCACGACGACCGTCCGCCGATCGCGGAGCGCGCGCTGGCGCGGCGAATCGTGCAGCCGGGGATCGGGCTCGAATGCGACGACCGCGCCGTCCGGGCCGACCGTCCACCCCGGTCCCTCGTCGGGGCCGGCGAAGTAGAAGAGACGTTTCGTCGCGAGCGCGCTGCGCGCGGATTCATGCGCGGCGCGGAGCAGCTCGCCGAGGTCCCGCGCACGCGAGATCGCCACGGTCGTCGATCGGGCGACCTCGAGCTCCTGGTTCTGGGCCGCGAGCTCGATCGAGCGTTGCCGGAGGGTCGACCGCGTGTCCTGCATCGTGCGCGAGATGAGCACGGTCATGGCGATGAGCGCGACGAGCGCCGAGAAGTGAACGGCGCCGGCGGAGAGGGCGTCGTTGTCGCGGACGAACACGCCATCGCTGATCAGGATCGTCACGTAGGCCACGACCGCGACCGTCCCCACGGCGAGCGTGGCCGAGATGCGCATGGCGAAGGTCGTCGCGAGCACGGGGAACAGGAAGAACGCGAAGTAGCGGGAGTCGCTGCCGCCGGTCAGGACGAGCAGGGCCGCGCCGAGCATCTGTGTGATGCAGGTCCCGACCGTGAAACGCAGTCGCCCGAGGACCCGGGGCGGCAGCAGGTGGAACCAGATGAGCGCGAAAACGGCGAGGAGCGAGGCGCTGAAGAGGAGGCCGACGCGCGCGACCGGGTCGGTCGTCGGAAGGGCGGCCGACGCCACCTCGATGCCCGCGACGCCCCACGTCGCGACCTCGGAGGCGATGCGGATGCGCCGCTCGTAGCCCCCTTCCGCGTACCGGGGCATGGTCATCCTGCCGAAATCCTGCGCTTACCTGACCGCTTTGTCGCGCTCAGCCCGGCTGAACTTCCGTACCAGCCCATCCGGCTCGGCGCGGCGGCGACGGCTACTTCGAAACGAGCGACATCGGGTCGATCAGCTGGCCGTTCCGCCAGACGCCCCAGTGCAGATGCGCGCCGGTGACGATGCCGGTCGCGCCGACGGTGCCGATCTTCTGACCCGCGGCCAGCTCGTCGCCGGCCTTCACCGTCGGCGGGTGCAGAGCGTCGTCGAGGTGCGCGTACATCGAGACGAGCCCGCCGTCGTGCGCGATCACGACGACCTCCGCGCCGTCCATCATCCGGCCGACGAAGACGACGCGGCCGCGCGCCGGCGCGACGATGTCCGCGGCCCATACGCCGGCGATGTCGACCCCGTCGTGAAAATGCGCGTACGACGTCCCGTTGTAGACGCGAGCCGGCTCGACGCCGAGCGCGGTCGGCCCGAACGGCTGCGTGATCTGGCCGACGGTCGGCATGCGCCACGCCGCGGTCGCGGGTGCGGTCAGCGCACCGGCGGCGGAGAGCTGCTGCGCGGTCCGCTGGAGCGAGACCGCCTTCGCGCTCAGCCGCGCGGCCTCGGCATGCGCCTCGCGCGCTTGCCCCTCGATCTCGGTGTCGAAGAGCGCGCCGCCGCGCGTGGGCTCCTCCGCATTGAGTGCGCCGATCGTCGCGACGGCCTGATCGAGCTGCGTGCGCGTGTCGATGAGCTTCTGGTCGAGCGCGCTCTGGTCCGCGGCGAGCGTGCTCGCGTACGCGACGAGCTCGTCGTACGACGAGAAGGAGCGCGGCATCGCCCGCGCGGCGGGTATCGCGCGCGGCGTGGTCGTGCCGTCGTCAGCGTTCGCGCTAGACGCGAAGAGGGCGATGCAGCACATCGCCGTGGCCAGGACGAGGAAGATGCGCCGAGGCGCGTTACACGATCGCAATACCGTTGTGACATCGTCGCGACTAACGGAGTGTTAGCCGTCACTTGTGCCGCGGCCCAGCCGCGACGACGAGAGGCCGGACGGCCTCAGGACGGGCGAGCGGTCCGGGACACCGTCGTGGTGCGGCGATACGCGAGCTGGTCCAGCCACGTCCGCGTACGGCCGGTGATCACGACCGGAGCGCGCCCGAGATCTGATGCGCGCTTGAGACCCGAAAGGAACACCGCGGTGCGGAGCTCGAGCTCGAACGACGCGAGCCAGTCCATGCACGCTCGCTCACCTTGCAAGGCGGTCTGAAGCAGCGGACGTCCGACGCCGACGATCGTCGCGCCAAGCGCGAGCGCCTTCGCGGCGTCGAGACCGCTGCGCACGCCGCCGGCGATGAGCGGCAGGCGCGCCGCGGACGCGCCGACGAGCGCAACGGTGACCGGAAGCCCCCAGTCCCGGAAGCGTTCGCCGAGTGACATGCGCGTGGCCTCGGCCCGCTCGCTCGCACTGATCCCGTCGATCTCGATCGCGGCCGCCTCGGCCCCACCGACATCGATGGCCTTGACGCCGAGACGGCGCAACCGCAAGGCGGTCGGTC
>DASQIF010000225.1:0-2013 GCA_035631715.1 Candidatus Acidiferrales bacterium | reverse complement strand
GCCTGGACGATGAGCGCGTTCATGACGTTCGGGAAGATGTGCCGCATGACGATGCGCAGCGGCGGCGCGCCGATGGTGCGGGCCGCGGTGATGAACTCGCGGCTGCGGATCGCGAGCACCTGACCGCGCGTCAGCCGCGCGTACGCCGGGATCGCGACGATGCCGATGGCGATCATGGCGTTCTGGATCTGCGGACCGAGCGCGGACGTGATGGCGATGGCCAGGATGAGGGCGGGGAACGCGAGGAGCGCGTCGATGCCGCGCATGATGAAGAGGTCGAACTTGCCGCCGAGGTAACCCGCGGCCAGGCCGAGCGAGGTGCCGCACAGCAGGCCGATCGACACGCTGATGACGCCGACCGACAGCGAGATGCGCGCACCCCACATGACGCGCGAAAGCACGTCGCGGCCGAGGTCGTCGGTGCCGAGCCAGTGGCCGGGGCTCGGCGGGATGAGGGAGTCGGTCACGTTCACCTTGATCGGGTCGTACGGCGCGATGAACGGCGCGAACGCGGCGACGAACAGCCACGCGATGACGATCGTGCCGCCGATGATCATCCGCGGATTCCGGCGCAGGAAGTAGAGCGCGCTCGACACACGGCCGGCCTCGACCGGACGCGTGACTATGAGGGGAACGGTCGTCCCGGCCATCAGGCGGCCGCCGCCTCGTAGGAGATCCGCGGGTCGATGAACGCGTACAGGACGTCGACGAGCAGCGTGCTGAGCATGAACGAGAGCGCGGAGACGAGCACGACGCCCTGCACGACCGGATAGTCGTGTGACGGGATGGCCTGCACCGCGAGGCGGCCGATCCCGGGGATGAAGAAGATCTGCTCCGTGATGACCGCGCCCTCGATGATCGCGCCGATCTGGATCCCGATGAGCGTCACGACCGGGATGAGGGCGTTCTTCAACGCGTGCCGGATGACCACGGTGTTCTCGTGCAGCCCCTTCGCGCGCGCCGTCCGCATGTACTCGTGCCCGAACACGTCGAGCAGGCTCGAGCGCACCTGACGTAGGTTGAGCGCGAGGCTGCCCGTGGCGATGGTGACCGCCGGAAGCACGAGGCGGCGCAGGTTGTCCCCGACATCCGTGGTGATGGGCGTGAAGCCGCCCGGCGGGAAGATGCGGCCGGGGATGACGTACGCGAAGAGGAGGATGAGCACGACGCCGAGGAAGAACGACGGGAACGACACGCCCATGAGGGTCACGCTCGTGGACAGGAGGTCCACGAACGAGTTCCGTTTCACGGCGGAGAGGATGCCGATCGCGAGCGCGAGCGTCACCGAGATGAGGAGCGCGGCCGCGCCGAGCTCGAACGTCACCGGGAGCCGCTCGAGGATCGCCTCCGACACCTTCTGATGGTTCTGGAAGGACCGGCCGAGATCGCCGGTGAGCGCATGCCCGAGCCACGCGACGTACTGGACGGGAAGGGGCTCGTCGAGGCCGAGGTCGTGGCGGATCGCGGCGAGCGCCGCGGGGTCGCGCTCCTCACCCGCGAACACGGTGACCGGATCGGCCGGCGAGATTCGGGCGAGCAGGAACACGCCCATGGTCACGAGAAGCGCGACGGGGATCATGAGCAGGAGGCGACGGATGATGTATCTGATCACTCCGTCGCCTCCACTCTCACCGTGTCAGCGGGTTACTTCGCGAGCTGTGCCGCTTCGAAACGCGGGATACGGTCCGGGTACGCGACCATGCCGGTGAGCGCCTTCACCGTGAGGAGCGGCGAGACGCCGAAGCCGTACCACACGCGCGAGGGGTCATCGACCGTGTAGATCTGCTGAGCCTGAAGCAGCAGGTCCTTGCGCTTGGCCGGGTCCGACTCGATGCGCTGCTGCTTCATGAGGTCGTCGACCTTCGCGTTCGTGTACGACGAGTCGTTGTTCGGCGAGCCGGTCACGACGAAGTCGTAGGTGTTGCCATCAGGGTCGAGACGACCGGACCAGCCGACGAAGGTCATGCCGAGGTGCTTGTGCTGCTGCTGCAGCGTGACGATGTCGTTGAAGAG